>CAYLTM010000099.1:0-11991 GCA_964386495.1 uncultured Leptospirales bacterium | reverse complement strand
TTTTCTAAAAAGATTAATGTTGGTCTGATAGGAGACAAGGTTAGCGATAAGTTAAAGATTATAGGGGCGGTCCATGAATATGGATGTGTAATAAAGGTTACTCAGAAAATGAGAGCCTTTTTGCATAGAGAGGGATTACATTTAAAAAAAGAAACCGCTGTTATCGTTATCCCTGAAAGGTCTTATATCAGAGCAACATTAAGAAATGCGAACCAAGTTAAAAAGGTCGTTAATGTTCTAATTGATAGGATTCCGATGTTATTTCAGGAAAAAATAAGTGCGGAGAAAATTCTAAAAGAAGCTGGAGTCATTCTAAAAGGGGAGGTACAGGAAACGATCACAAAAACAGACTATAAAGCATTACATCCCTTTACCATAGAAAAAACTGGCAGAGACAAACCGCTCATTAACAGAGGAATTTTAAGAGCATCAATAAACTTTGAGGTAAAGAATAAATGATAATAGCAATAATTATAATACTGCTAATCGCAGGATTCATCATTTACTGTATTAATATCACAAACAAACTCGATATGAAAAGACCGGACACTGCAAAGAATGAAGTGAAATATAATTTTAATTTCAAGAGCCGGAAAGGGAAGGGATGCTGATTCAATTAATTGCAAAAAGCCTTTCTCCATGCAGAGTGAGGATTGAAAGTCAGGGTGATTATGAAGTCGGAAACGCTTATTATCAGCCGAACTCCGGTGAAATCGAAACTCAAATGGCAAAGTTTCAGATCACGAATAAGGACATCAAAACATTTGAGTCCGGTTTTATTACAGTTCAGGATGTTAAGTTTTACTGTATAGAAGACCACATAATCGGAATCGGTGATGTTATCATTATGGATGATAAAGAGTTTACCATTTTACATATAGCAGACTATTTCAGGGAAAAGCATTACAGAATATATTTTTCAAGGGAAAGGACAGCAAATGGAATCCAGAATAATTGAAATTGTTCAGGAACTGTCAGTATTTATAAATATTCCGGTAATACTGATTAATCAAGTTTCTAAAAAGCCGAAATATCCGTTCGCAACATTTAGCATAATGGGAAATCCGAACGAAGGTGAAAGGCAAACCATATCCTTATATCAGAAAAATATGGTTAATGGAGAACCGGACGGCAATGTCCGACACAAGAAATATTATAAGTCAAAATTTCCGGTTCAGTTTGATTTCTATTCAGCAGGGAAAAACGGTATTAGCCAGACATCAATTAAAAATATCGCGGTAACTGCATATCTCTGGCTTTTCAATGAAGGCAGGCAGTCTATAAACAACAAGGGTTTTGTCATAAAACCCATAGATACAAGTATTCAGAGCAGACCAAGTTTAAATGATGATGAAACTGAATACCGATACGGCTTTGATATTGAGCTTATTGGTCAGCTTGTAAAAGAAGAAATTTTGGAAACAATAGAAAATGTTGATATAACAATTAAAAAGAAGAGGTAAATAATGGCAAGAATTCAGGATATTTCAATAAGCATTACATCCGGAGCAAAAGCTCTTGAGAAAAAATCTTTCAGCAAACCGTTAATTCTTGGAAGTCCTTCGGCAGAGGGCGGAACTTACAAAGAATATGCGGAGTTGCCGGATATTGCAGAGGATTTCGGAACAACCACACCGGAATATAAAATGGCATCAGCAATCTTTCAGCAAAACAACAGACCGTCTATTATCGCTCTATACCGCAGGGAAGAAGGAGACACCATTGAGCAGTCGCTAAACAAAGTAACTGCAATAAATAATTCGTGGTACGGTCTGCTTATTCCTGAAAGAGAAGCAGTATATCTTAATCAAGCAGGAGCGTGGGCTCAATCTAACAGAAAATTCTTTTTCGGTTGTTCAGATGATGTCACTGCCGTTAATAAACTGACTATAATCCGAGACAGAGACGCACGGCTTATACATTCAAGCCCGTTAGATTTTCCAGATTGTGCATGGGTTGGAAGATGTTTAGCAAGCCAGCCAGGGTCATTAACTTGGAAATGGAAAACCTTAATCGGTCAAAGTGTCTGTAATTTTGGAATTACTGACTTAAATTATATCCGCGCGAACCACGGACAAGCACTGCAGGAACAGTCCGGTCAGGTTTTTACAAATGAAGGAATCACGACAGCAGGGGAGTATATCGATGTTATTATCGGTATGGACTGGATTGAATCAGAATTACAGACCGGTCTTTTGGGATTATTTCTGAACAATGATATTATCAGTTTTGATAATGTCGGAATCTCACAGGTTGAATCTGTCTTTATAGATGTATTTTCCAGAGCCGGTAAAAACAAAATAGTCGCGGAAGCTACAACTGAAAGTGAGCTTGCTGAGAGTTATGATGGTCGGTATTTATTCTGGCTAAACATTCCTGAAAGGGAAGATGTTTCCGCAAATGACAGGGCTTTAAGGTTATTATCCGGCTGTGAATTTGAATACACTTTAGCCGGAGCAATTCACGAAGTAAAAGTAAAAGGCAAAATAATAATATAAGGAGAATTAAATGGCAGATAATCCAGTTACTACATACGATCCTATGGCTGTAAATGTAAATTTCGGCGGTTTAACAATGACAGGTTTTGCGAGCGGAACTATGGTTTCGGTTAAAAGAACCACACCTGAACGCTTTAAAAAAACAGTCGGTGCCAAGGGTGAAGTTTCAAGAACTAAGGTAACCGATAATTCCGGTACTATTGAAATCACTCTTAAACATACCTCTCCATGTAACCGAAAGATGTATCAGAAAATCGGGGATCTCATATATCCAATTACTGTTAAAGAATCAAAAGGTGGGAAAATTCTCGCTAAAGCCACTCATTCGTGGATTGAAAAAGCACCGGATGAATCTCTCGGACAGGAAGAGGGGAACTGTGTTTGGGTAATCGGCTGTGAAATTCTCGACATCACAAGAAATTAGGAGTAACATATGGAATACATTGAAGATATAGAAGTAAACGGACGGAAGTATAAATTACAACATCCAGGTAACAGGGAAGTTTTAAAAATTCGTACTAAGTGTGTAAACGCTCAGACTGGAGGAGTTGATCTGGAAGGTATGCTTGAATACGGTTTTGATAACTGTATAATTCCTGAAGGACACGACTTCCATCCTAATTTTGACAATATAAAACCATCAGAGTTTGAGGAGTGGTCGGGAATAATTCCCGCATTTTTTCGGGGTCAAAGCATTGATAAATACAAAGCTGTTAAAAAGCCAGCTTGTGAAAGCACGGAAAAAAGCACAGCAGGAGTGGCTGTTTTGGCGACCGGTAATAAATAATATACTAACATATACGGAAGCTTGCGAGTGTGATTTTGAAACATTACTCGAAGCTAATGGAGCAGTTTCTATAAAACTGGAAGAAGAAAACGAACGATACAAAAGAATGTTTGGCAAAGGATAAATAATGTCAGCTCAGGCGATAGGCGAATTTTACATCGGTGGTAATGCAGAAAAGGAACTAAGGGAATTAGTTTCTATGCTTAAAAACACAGTCGGAAATCTTGAAAAAACAGCCTTGTCTGCAAATAAGGCGGACAAAGAACTGTCAGATGTCGGCGGATCAGCGGACACCGCATCCGGAAAGCTCGATAAAACCGGACGATCTGCAAAAAAAGCATCTGAAGAAATTGATGATGTAGCCGATTCAGCTAAGAAATTACAGGATGCTATTGATCTTGTTGTTGGTTCTGCTATTATCGGAACGATTGTTGGTGTCGGAAAAGCGGCGTTTGACAGTGCTGTTGAACTTGATAAACAAAGAAGCCGATTATCCGCTATGGCTGGAGATGAGTATCCGGCATTAAAGGCAAGTATCGATGATGTTAAACTTTCAATGAAAGGGATGGCTTCGGAAACTGAAATATCAGACGCGGTTGCGGTTGCTATGCAGTTTGGTGCAAGTACAGAGCTTATTTCAAGCGGAATGGATGAGGTTATGATGATCTCAAAATCTCTCGGTAAAGAAAGCAAACAGACTTTTCAGCAAGTACAGCAATTTGTCCAGACTGGACAACAGGCATTCTTTGAAGAAAATGCAATTTTCAATAAATATCTTGGAGACTTGGAATCTCTCGGAACAGGTGTTGATGAGATTTCAAAGAAAAAAAGAGAAGCAAAGGTACTGGAAATATTTTCTCAGGAAGAAGTAAATATTGCCAATATGTTTAATAAAACCTTGAAGGACGGTTCCTCATTACTCGAACAAAATACTAATCTCGGAAAAGAAACAATGGCAATAATCGGCGGTGTAATGCTACAAGCTTTAGTTCCGCTATTAAGCGTTGCAAATGATGTGTTGTTATGGTTATCATCAACCGAAGAAGGAATGAAAACTGTAAAAATTGCTACTATTGCAATCGCTCCTGTTATCGGGGGCTTACTTGTTGGTGCATTATATTCAGCTACAACCGCAGCATGGTCTTTAGCGTCTGGAGTAATCGCGGCAACCTACCCTTTTATTCTTGCCGGTCTTGCCATTGGTGCCGTTGTTCTTATTATTGAAGACTTGTATCAGGCTTTCACAGGAGGGGAGTCAATTCTTAAAGATTTTGCCTTATGGATTATCGACGGAGTAGGGAAGGCAAAAGACTATGTTGTCGAAATAATACCCTCAATCGTTGATAAAGTTTTTGAAGGAATAAGTAGTCTGATTGCTATTGCTAAAGAATACGGACCAATAGTAATGATGTTTTTATTCCCGATATCCGCTCTTTATTTCTACTGGGATGAGATTATGGCTTTTCTCGGAACAATTCCTGATAAAGTAGTTTCTATATTTACAGATGTTAAATCTAAAGCCATGGAAGCTTTAGGCTCGGTTGGTGATTTTCTTTTCGGCGGAGAGGTTAGTGTTTCTGCAAATACAGGAAAATCCGGTGAAAATATCGAACACCGCGCGAGTGGCGGTATAGTTGAACCTTATGCGAAATATCAGGTTAATGAAAACGGTACTGAATATTTACAGATGGGATCTCAGGGCGGATTCATACATCCTGCAGGAAGTGTTGGCGGAGGAAAAAGTATCTCAATGTCCATTGGAAATATTATTATTAATGTTAATGATGTTTCGGCAACGGAAGGGGCGATTATTAACGCGGTGAAATCAGCTCTTGATAAACTTTGTAGTAATGAATACTCTATTGAGGCTGGATTAGTATGATATCCATGAAGGGAGCGTTAGCGGAACTAATAGCCTTTTTGTTTCGGGATGTTTGTTATCTCGAAGATGAGGAAGGAACCTCTATTGAGTTTGATGCCGTAACCAGCGAAAACTGGAGTAATTCAGGTTCAGTGGCGAACTACCCTATCGAAAAGGGAAAAGATGTTTCGGATTGCATGAAAAATAGTGAAATTGAAGGATCTCTGAAAGCTGTTATATCTAATCATTCAGATTATAATCCTATCAGTGTGAATAATTTAATCAGAAAAGCAGGGGCGTTAGCCGGAGTTCCTTCAATCATAACAGATTTTCTGGTAACAGATACAGTTAAGGTTAGAAAAGATCAGCTTTATAAATGGAAGGAAGAAAAAACATTACTCAGTTATTATGGTGCTGTTGAAGAAGTTGATAATATCCTTATAACAAAACTTAATCCTTCAAAAGACAGCTCTACTGGAATTGGTCTTAACTTTGATATAGGACTTAAAAAGGTAAGAATAGTTGAAGCTCAAATCGGGATGTTTAATATACCGATATTATCAGCCATGTCATCAAAAGCAAAAGGGCTTTCTCCAACATCAAGCATGAAGGTTTCTCCCGCAGAGAAAAAGAAATCCATTCTTGCAGGGTTATTATAATGAATATTGAAAAGTTGCCTTTTGACAAATCAGAGTTTCCGGTCAGTAAAAAGTTTCTTATTGATGGAAGCCTTTATACGATAGAAATTCAGGTCAACACAGCAGGTAATTTTCTAAGCTGTTTAATCTATGATGAGAAGAATGTATTACTTCAAACAAATAAAATAAGTTATTTTCGGAAGATTAATGATTCATCTGTCGAGGGGATGTTTACGAAACGGCTTGTCTGCATGAATGTTGATGTTGTTGAAGGGTTAAAAGAATTCAGTGATCAGGAAATAACACCGGATAATTTCGGAGAATTAGCGGAGTTGTATTTGATATGAGCAGATTATTTAATCCATTTATCTCAATGTCTATTATGACTAAACAGTTTTCAGATCCCTTTGAAATGGAGTTTAATTCGGATTGGGGTGTGGGAAAACTAAGTTCGGCAACGGCAAAAATATATAATGTCAATGATGAGACTTTACAGTTATGCGAACCAAACAAAGAAACAAAAGCTCAGATAATTGTTAATGCCGGTTATGATAAGGATTTTGGTGTCGTTTTTCTTGGTGATATCGTAAGCTTTGAAAATAAGCAGACCGGAAATGATTACTGCCTTGAAATGAAACTTTCTGATAAATCAGCAAAGTTGTTGTCTGCAAGAGTGGCGAAAAACTATCCGGCTGGTATGAGTTCGAGTCTCATTATAACTGATATTCTGTCAAGCTATGGGTTATTCTTTTTCACAATAGACCCAACGACTCAAAAGGTTTTCACTAAAGGATTATCGTTAAATGATTCCCTTGGAAACGCACTGAAGAAAATCGCAAAGGATATTAATTCTGATTTTTACCTTAAAAACGGACAGGCGGTATTTCAGAGTAAAGACCCTCTGAACATGGTTCCTTGTATGATTCTTAGCTATGATTCAGGTTTACTACAAATCAGTAAAACTGGAAAGGGGTATAATGTTAAATGCTTGTTTCAGTACAAAATAGGGGCGGGCGACTGGGTTATGATTATATCTGAGAAATATACAGGGCTTTTAAGAGCCGTGAACGGAAAGCATACTTTTACAGCCGGAAACCGGACAACAGAATTTGAGGGGGTTGTATAGTGAGCTTACCAAAACTAATACAGGATATTATTACAGACAATCTTTCAAATATTGATATAGGAGTTATGGCGAAAGTCAATAGCTTTAACAAACTTACATTGACTGCAAGCGTAACTCCTTTAATTAAGAAAAAAGATAAGTCTAATAAAAACAAGTATGTCAATTATTCAGCTATTAAGGATGTTCCCTGTTTAACTCTGTCAGCAGGGGAGTTCTATATAAGACCGGAATACAAATCCGGTGATCTTGTATGGCTTTCATTTTCAACACACGAAACAGAAGCCGGACTCCGTGGTATGTATGATAAGGAAACTGACAGAATTTTTTCAAAGGAAAACTGTGTAGTAACAGGATATGTCAACAGTCAAATATCCATTCCGCCTACTGAATGGGTTAGTGAGGACGGTCTTATTATCGGACATAAGGGCGGTATGTCATACATGGTATTTGAAAACAATAAAATATCCATGAAGTTTGCTAAAGGTATAAGCTCTATTGAGTTTTCGGCAACAGGAGTTAAGGTGATTACTCCGGCAGGGGCAGTTGACTTAATAACCCATCTGCATAATTGTACGGCACCCGGAACACCATCGGGACCGCCAATCCCTACTCCGGCGGTTTAAGATGAAAACATTTAAGGTAGATGATAATGGTAATATGGTTATTCAAAACGGTTCTTTTATATTATTATCAGAACAAAAGGCAATGGAACAACTTATTTATAACCGTTTAGCGTTATGGAAAAGGGACTGGTATTTCAATAAAGCCGAAGGGATAGACTGGCTATCTTTGTTTGAGAAGGGGGCAAGTCAAAACCGGATCTCCAATAATATTAAAGAACAGCTCGAAAGTGATGAACACATTAAAAAAGTAACATCGATTACTTATGAAGCACAAGGGAAAAGAAAAATAGTGATCTATATAGAAGTTATGACAACGGAAGGATTCTTGAAATTAAAAGATTATATTGTAGCAGGTGATGATAATGAGTGAATACGGAATAACACCAGCCGGATTCGTGCGAAAACCCTTTGACCTCATTCTCTTGGAAAACCAGAAAAAGGCAAAAGAGCTTTTCGGTGATGATATAAACCTGTCGGTTTACGATCCTATGGGTGCATATATCAATTATGTAGCATGGAAAGAACATAGAAACTGGGAACTTGCTGAACAGGTTTATTATTCTTTGTGGTTAGATTCGAGTACAGGGGTGAGCCTTGATAGAGTTGTTTCTTTTGGCGGACTTAAAAGAATCTCGAAGCAAAAAGCGGTTGTTGTGATAGCTTTTTCCGGTGACATTAATACATATATCCCTATTAACTTTCAGGTAGAGACCAGTCAGGGTATTGGTTTTGTGACATTATCAGACGGATATATTTCAGAGTCCGGCAATGTTGAAATAATGTGCCAGTGTGTATTAAAAGGAAGGGTTGGTTCGATTCCTTCCAATACGATCAAGAGTTTTCCATATATTGAAGGGCTTAAATCAGTAAGTAATCCGGCACCTTCATACGGCGGAAGAGAAATCGAAACCGACGCGGAAATAAAAGCAAGGTATGGAGACATTAATAATTCAACAGGTTCAACATTAACAGCGGTAATAAACGCGGTTAAAAATATCACAGATGTTATTGAGTGCCAAGGTTACGAAAACACCAAAGAGGTTGAAGTGTCAGGTTTACCGCCACACTCTATTCACATTATCGCTATGGGTGGTAATGAGCAAGCTATCGCAGAAGCCATTTATTCTAATAAATCCGCAGGGATTGAAAGTTATGGTTCGGTATCTAAAACCGTTCATGATGTTTTAGGCAATCCGCATATTGTAAGTTTTTCAAGACCTGTAATTAAAACTGGAGTTGTCAGAGTAATTGTTCAGAAAAACACCCTCTGGAATGAAGAAAGCGAGAAGGATGTCAAAACTAACATCATTAAATATATCGGCGGAATTGATACGAGAATTTACGGGGCAGAAACAATCATTACTGAATATCGCGGATGTAAAATTGGTGAGGATTTATACTCATGGAAAGCCTCTGCCTCTTTAAATGATGTTAAAGGTATCGAAAACTTGCAGATATTCCTATCGAAAGAAGGGGAGGAGGAAGACACCAAAATATCAGTTAATACAAATGAGCTTATACGGACAGAAACAAGTAAGGTAGTGATAGAGTATGCTTGATTTTAACGAAGAAATAAAAAACTATTTTCCGACCTCAATCTATAAAAACTGCCGTGAACAGGAAAGTGTTTTGTATAAAATGGTCAAGCAATCCTGCGATATAGATAATGAGATCATCTCTGTTTACAATAAAATGTCGTTGTTGAGGGATATTAACTCCCAAGCAGGGGCTGTACTTGATGAAATCGGCAAAATAGTTAAAGTCAGAAGAGACGGAAGAGCTGATGAGGAATATCGATTACATTTGTTCATCGGAATATTGGAGAATAACAGCAATGGTTCGATTGATTCAATAGTCTCAATCGGTACTTGCATTATGCCGGACAGCCATTTTATTTTAGATGAACTTTGGGATGATAAAGCTACCAATTTTTTAGATGGTTCAAGATTCTTAGACGCTACAAGATTACTACGACCGGATTATATTATGAACGCATCTTTTAGATTAATAATGAAAGGCGGGCTTTCTTTTGTCTTTAATAAATACTTTGTTGAAGCAATACGGCGAGTCAAGGCGGGCGGTATCGGTGCTTTTGTTAATCCAATTTTTCAGGGGATATATTCGATTCTTGTAAAAAACCATAAATTTCTAAGGATTAGAAAACTGATTTATTCAGAAATACTTATTATCTCTTCAATGATTCTAAAGGTTTATAAAAAGAATGATTTTCTTTATCAATATATATCGTTCAAAAATCTTGTTCTAAAAGTTATTCTGAAAAGCTCAATAAATCCGTTAATAGATAAGTTTTTCACCAGTATCATTTTAAAGAATTATACAGTCTCTTCAACACAAAGAAAGACAATGAGTATCCGATCATGCTTAGTATATATAGAAGATAATATGATGTTTGACGGCAACAGTGTTCTTGACGGTTCCCAAGTATTATCAGGAATTTCAGGAGTTTCGGTTTATTATGACTACAATTTTACTCAAAGAGAGGTTTAAATATGTTAATAGTTACAGACCAAGCGAGAATTGATATCGCAAAAGCAAGGGCAGGGGAGATTCCTATGCCGAAAATTGAGACCATCGAAATAGGCAATGCCGGACATTCGGGAAGTCTGCCGATAACAGTAACCCCAGATATGCAGTCATTGAATAATAAGGTTATGGAGAAGGTGGCTTTTCACATCGGAAGAACTGATAACCGGAATGTTTATCAGATTGAGATTTTGGAAAATGAACTTAACGGAGAGCCGATCTCTGAAATCGGTCTGCGAGCAGACAACGGAACGCTGGTAGCATTACAGACTTTCGCACCGAAATACAAGGAAAGTGATAACATCTTTACTTTCGATATTACAGAGGAATTCTAAGGGGGTTAATAATGTCGTATAATCCGAATAAAACAAGGGTATGGAGTAGAACAACTCCATCTGACGGATTGTTCTTTGAAGCGGAATATAACCGCGTTTATGAGAATATCCGTTTTCTCAAAACAGGGATAAATCCTATTGGTTCAATAATCGCTCTCTTTCACGGCTTTTTTGATACTGCAGAGAATGAAGTATTTACTAATGTGCCGGTTGTTGTGGATGATTCTTATAGATTCTGTGATGGTTCAGCACCGGATGATCCGGAAAGTCCAATTTGGAACAGTCCTACAAGACATTTACCTAATTTGACTAATAGCCGTTTTATAATGGGAAGCACAGAAGCCGGAAATGTTGGTGGTAAAAATACTTTAAGTGACCATATACATTCTTCTACAAATTCTCTTGGAGTACATTCACATCAATGGGGTAATAAGTATGTTGATGGAGTATCCAGCGGTGGTCATGGAACAGGAACTGTCTCTTCCGACCACTCTCACGGTATAGGAGATCCAGGACACGCACATGGACAACGTGTTACTCATGACTCTAACAACTTTCTACGTCCCAATGGGCGACGAGATTACAATTCAGATGGTTACGTTGAGTCATATCCACAAGGAGTTCCTACAGATGGAGCCGGTACAGGCATTTGGACAGGCGGAATTTCTGCCAATCACATACATGGTTATGATTTACCGTGGCATCAACATTACATTTCACTAACTGAAACAGGGAACAATCCGAATCTTTCTCATAATCATATAGTAGGGAACGGTGTTTCAGTAAATGAAACTGAATGTATTCCAAACTATTTGACAGTTAAATATTATATTAAAATAAAATAAGGAGAATAATAATGGCACTAAAAAAAGCGATCAGCAAAACTGAATTTATGTATCTGGTAATAGATAAATACTATTACAATAAGGCGGAAAACGCAATCTATTATACAAACTCAATCTTTCGTACAAACACAAAAGAATATGAGCTTTATAAGAACTCGCTTGAAAACAAAGCAACATACAAGGAATTAGTTTCGCAACTCGAAAAGAAAAGACAGATTGATCTTAACAAAGCAACTGAAAAAGAGTTAAAAGAGATTGAGTCATTAGAAAATGGTATAAAAGTTCTGAAAGAATTAATAAAACCATTTGAGGATGTTACTCGGTTATTCCCGATTTTACTTCAAAGAAATGAAGACAGATTAATACTTTCTGAGAAAATCAGTAATCTTGATGATTCCGTCTCACTAATTTATTCGAGCATCAAAAACAATCCATTATTTGCAGAGTGGGAGGCTTGCTGATGAATTACACAGTTAAGTATAAAAGGGCAGGGGCTTTTTTCTGGAAAACTATCAAAAATGTTAAAGGTGACGGCTATGTTGAAAACGGAAACGGAAGTACAAAGAACATCCGCTGGTTTATATTGTCAGACGAAAGCAGATTAGAAATGCCGGCTGATGGTATTATTTTCAAATACTCAAAAGAACGGTATTTCTCAATCAAGCAGTATATGGAACAGCAGACGGGGAAAAATATATGATGAAAGACAGAAGCCTAATAATCAAAATGATTAA
>CAYLTM010000098.1:0-14646 GCA_964386495.1 uncultured Leptospirales bacterium | reverse complement strand
AAAAACGGAGAACCCTTGCCGGACCCTGATCTTTTTCTTATAGAATTAATCGATATAGCTGAATCATTCAACCAGATAAAAAAAATCCGCAACAGTAATTACTTGAAAACAGTTCCGATAATCGCGTATCTGGAAAATTATTCACGCATAATAGAAATGAAATGCGAAATAAACGCGGTGCGTTTTGATACCGCTGAAAATATTTCTGAACAAACGCTTATAGACGAAATGAAAAATTCCACCAAGAAGGTCTGTTACGAGACAGTTTCGCCGGAACTGGAATCCTATCTGCTGAAGGAAAATCATAACAGCATACCGTTGATACAGAATAAAATATTCGAGCTGCTGCTGAATTCGAAGAACATCGAAAAGACTGTAAAAGAATATTATATGCTGCTAAAAATTTTATGCAAGCTCGAAATAATTATTCTACTGGTTAACAAAAAGAAAATATCGACCGCCTATATTGAAATTTCCGAAAATGTTGACGAGCGTATCTTTGATGATTTTTTTAAATTCTGTCTGCATGACCATTTTTCAGTATTTCCGAATATGAATCCCGACGCTATCGAAAAAACCTTTCTACATGAAAATTCTCCGGACAGTATGAAGAATATTATTCATGATAGAAAGCTGATGTCATCATATTATTACACGTCTATTGTTAACAATGACAATGAAGTAATTGCCACGTTGCACTTTGGAAATTTTTACAATAATTATTTTTCATCCGGAACATTGAGCGAAATTATTTATGACACCGCACGAAAATTCGGTTTTGTGCTGAATAAAATTTTATTGTCAGACGCTGTTGTGAACGAGAAAAAAGATATTAGAAATCTATTTTCAAAATTTGTTCCGCTTGAATTGATCGATGAAATGATTAACGAGGATTCCAAGCGAAAAAAAAATGAGCGTAAAGAAGTCGCGATATTATTTTCGGACATTAGATCTTTCACGTCGATTACAGAAAACAACAACGCCGATTCGGTAATAACTTTTCTCAATGAATATTTTGAGGAAATGGTGAAGTGCATAAAGGAAAGCGGCGGTATAATTGATAAATTTATTGGTGATGCTATAGTCGCGGTGTTTGGTCTTTACGGCGGAGAAGAAAACATCGCGGAAAAAGCCGTAATCGCCGCGATGAATATGTCTGAAAAACTAAAAGACATTCATCCGAAAGATATTCTCCTGCCGCCTGGAGGTTTCAATACCGGTATAGGAATACATTTCGGTGAAACGATTGTCGGCAATGTGGGATGCGACGCCAAAATGGCTTACACGACTATCGGAGAAATTTCTTCAATCGCAGAGGAATGCGAAGGGCTGACAAAAAAATACGGCACATCAATATTATTTACAGACACTGTAAATAATCGTTTAACCAGCAGCGCGATAATTACAAAGAAAATAGAATCAACCGAAGAAACATTGCATTATGAATTATATACTATTGAAACAGGAATCAATAAACCGGTATGAAAGTTTTGAAAAAATACAAAATAGTTATTATTGATAGTTCCCGTTCTCTTGTTAAGGTAATTAGGAAGTCATTACCGACAGATGAGGTGTCAATATTATATACGCCGTCGTCAATCACCGGAATCCAAATGATTCATAAGGTAATACCGGATATCGTTATAGTAGATTCTCTCATTGATGAATTTTCAGGATTCGATATAGTGTCCTATATTAAAAATACAAAAGAACTTAAAAAAATATTTGTTATAATGTTTTCGTCAGTGATTTCCGAGCAGAATATTCTTTACTCAAATTATATATCAATCGATTATTACGCTGTAAAGGGTGAAACCAGCATTGAAATACTTTCTAAAACTTGCTCAGAAATTTTAAGCAAACGGAAAGTCTCGAATGTTTCTGATAACGCTGTGCCCGACAGTACGGATATCGGAATCAGAATAAAAAATCTGCAGGATATTATATTGATGCAGAATCTGCTTGAGCGGGAAATTTTTGATATCGCGAAAGAATTTTATAGTCTCGAAAGTGTTATTGAAAAATTTTTTACATTTTTAATGGAGAACTTTAATATCACAGTGTCGGCTCTAATGCTGTCTACAAGAAACAAGAATAACTTTTTTGAAAAGTCTTTAGTGGGTGTAACAAAAGAACAGATAGAGACCGCGCTGAAAAAAATAAAGGCTGTATATTTTGAACAAAATGAAAACGTGGTGGACGAAAATATCGCTGTTTATCAGAGAAGATTCGGTGAATTTAAATCAGCGAAAAACGCACACAATGTAAATATTACAGGGGAAAATACTTTCGAATATTATTTCGAAGGATGTTATGTTGTGCTTTATCTTGCCCACACATTGAAATATGATGATGAATATAAGTATTTAATGTACTCGTTAACTAAATTTGAAATTCTTCTAAAAACTGTCTGGGCTTATCATGAGCAGAAGTCCTACGCGAATGATATCCGTTACGCTTTTTCAAAATTTTTACCGGAAAAAATAATTTCGGAATTAATCCAGAAAAAGAACATACAGGATATGATGAAGGGTGAAAAAAGAAATATCGCCGTGTTTTTTTCTCATGTCCGAGATTTTCACAAAATTGAAACATCAAACAGCGCGGAGGCTGTTGTAAATTTTCTGAATAACCATTTCACGTTGTGTTCGGAATCCATAAAGGAACATGGCGGCGAAATAAACAAGTATATTGATGACGCGATATTCGCGATGTTCGGCGCACCGGAAAGTTACGAGAACAATGTTGAAAGAGCTGTTAGAGCCGCTATCGAAATTCTCGTGGCTGTATCATCAAATAAACTTAATGTGCTGTTTTTGGAAAATACAGCCGGAGATTTTAAATACCGTATTGGAGTCGGCATACACATTGGTGATGTCATTATAGGAAATATCGGATCGAGCGACAGTTTTGATTATACCGCGATCGGAGATACAATTAATCTGGCGGCGAGATTAGAGTCGCTGAACAAATATTATGATACAGACGTTTTGTTTACCGAGGAAGTTAAAAACGCTGTAGAGAAATATAATTTGCCGTTTATCTATAGAGAGGTCGACAACATTAAGGTTAAGGGAAAAGAATCCGCTACAAAAGTTTTCACGGTAGTTATAGAAAATTCGTTGTCTGAGGAATTTATTAAATTATATAATAAGGGATTGAAGATGTCGTTTCTCGGCAATTGGAATCTCGCACTGAATTTTTTTAAGAGCGCGGCGGCATTATTTCCCGACGACAAAATTACCGCGATACATATAGGCAGATGTAATAATTATATTGAGAATCCGCCCGAAAAATGGGATGGAGCTTTCAAATTGGATTTCAAGTAGAAATTACGCGACAAAGAAAACAGACAGGAAGGATGAAATTAATATGACGAGCTCAACCAAATACAAAAAGAAAATATTTATTTCTTTGTACGGGATACTCTTTGTTTTTCTTGTGTTCAGCGAATATTTTAACGCGTTTTTTAATACAAAATATGACTCGATGAATATTTCACTGCATGGAAGACTGCTGCTGGCGTTTAAGCCGATGGTAATGATTCTATACGTGGTGTTCACAACAATAATATACAGCCGCATAATAAAATTTTTGAAACCACTGTTTGATTATCTGGAAAACGGCAGCAGCTACGACAAGGCAAGAATCGCTGCGATTCGTATACCATGGATGATTATTAATTTTCAGGTATTCGTATGGGCTCTTGGAACGACCGCTTATTACGTGCTTCGCGGTTGGGTCGCTGAAAGCGGCATACCGTTTTTTTACGGCATCACCTTAAAATCGGCATCAGGATTTTTAAGCGCACTATACGTAGCATTCGCGATAAACTTAATTTTAAAAGACGCTAAATTAAAATTATGTATAACGAATATCCGCACCGGTGAAAACGACAATTTTTCCAGACACAAGGATATCGTCGCTATAATCGCGTCATCAATATATCTGATTATTAATTTTTCATACGTGGCATTCTATTTCGCGAGCGAGCCCGAAATTGTGTCCAATGTGAAATTTCTTTTGATGACAATCCCGATGGGACTGATATTATTAGCTATAGGGATATATCCGATATATCTTTCAAAAAAGGAATACTACTTTCAAATAAAAACTATAATGAAGGAACTGCGGGTGTTATCCTCAAAGGATTCTGACGATGGCAGAAAAATATACCTTATCAATTTTGACGAACTTGGCGAGATGGCTGCCTACATTAATGTTATACTGGATAAATTCAACGGTCTGATATCCAACATATCAGGGGTGGTTAATCAACTCGTTGAAGCGTCTGTATCACTGGCATCTGTCTCCGAGCAGAGTTCATCGGTATCAAATCAGCAGGCTGCAGCTGTCGCGGAAATCGTATCAACAATGGATGATTCAAACAGTCTGAGTAAAACAATCGGAAACAAGTCCGTGCTGGTTTTAGAAAAAGCGTCAAAAATGAAAAACTATGTTGATAAGGGCGACCATGTGATTGAAGAACATCTGAAAACTTCCGACATGGTAAAAAGTGCGAATGAGAATACTATAGAATTTATAGTAACGCTTAATGATGACATAAAAATTATTTGTAATATAGTTTCAATAATAAACAATATAGCGGATCAAGTGAAAATCATCGCGTATAACGCCGAACTTGAAGCGTCGGCAGCCGGAGATGCCGGTAAAAATTTTGAAATAGTCGCGTCTGAAATAAGACGGCTCGCTGATAATACGGTCGCGTCAACAACTGAAATAAAAAACAAAATTGATCTCATCGAAAAAGCGGGACATGGGCTGATGAATGCTTCAAAAACCGCGACATTGCTGATAGAAACCAGCTGGGAAATTTCTAAAAGGGCGAAGGATATTTTTCAAAGAATATTAAAATCTTCAGACGACGCTACAGTATATACGAAAGGTATTGAAGAAAAAATTCGTATGCAGATACAGGGCTTTGAGCAGATATTTCTTGCTATGAAGCAGATTTCAGAAAGCACATCCGATTTTACCGCGTCAACATCGGTATCTTCCAGAACCACAGTTGAACTTTCTGAAATTGTAGAATCGCTGAAAAAATTGATAATCGCAAAAAAATAGTAGTACGGGGAAATTAATGAAAAAAGTATATACCGCTTCAGAAATATTTAAAATTAAATTTAAACTATTAACGGTTTTATTAGCGATAGTTTTATCGTTTTATATATATGGTGAATATTTATTAACACTGTTTAATCCGATATATGATTCACTAGGCTACGACAAGGTCTATAGAATCCGCTTCATTTTCAGACCGCTGATTATGGTTTTTCTCACGTTGATATTTTCCCTGATATATATATCAATTTTAATAAAACTCAGACCGCTGTTTCAGTATTTAACAAAACAAACTTCGTATAAAGAAGCGCGTGTCGCGATGATTAAAATTCCAAACACGATATTGTTTTACCAGGTAGTCATAGTCTCCATCGGAACGCTTATATTTTACGCTGTATCCGGTTGGAAAACTTACAGTGGGTTTCCTTTCTATTTCGGTTTAGCGACAAAAATCGCGCTAGGTCTATTAAGTTCAATGTATGCGGTATTTATTATCAGCAGGTTATTAAAAAACATCAAGCAGGATCTTCAGATAACAGATATTATGGATGGCGAAAATGACAGATTTTCCCGCTACAAAGATGTCATAACAATGGTAGCGTCATCAACCTTTCTCGCGTCTTACATGATATATATTTCCTACTACTTCGCGGTACTTGGAAAAAAAATTACGCTGTCGGGATTTTCAATACACATAACGCCGGTGATAATTTCCATGCTCATAGTATCTATCATACCTCTGATATTATCGAAAATAGAATTCCGGTATCAGATAAAAAGTCTATTAATAAAAATGCAGAATATCTCAAACGGCAATATAAAAAACGCGGAACACTTGTATCTGTTTAATTTTGATGAGCTTGGCGAGATGGCGATTTACGTAAACCAGATTCTTGATAAAATGAATAATCTGTTAAATGAAATATTCGCGATAATTTCCCATCTGTCAGAATCGTCTAATTCACTTGCCTCGGTTTCTGAACAGAGTTCAACCAGTTCAAACCAGCAGGCGGCGGCGATATCAGAGATAGTATCCACGATGGAGGATTCAAGTCTGCTGAGTAAAAACATCGGAATCAAATCGCTGGAGGTTCTGGGAATGGCGTTGTCGGCAAGCGAGGAAGTTGAAATCGGCGGAGAGACGATCAATGAACATTTGACAGCATCAGATTCTGTAAAAAAAGCAAATGAAGAAACCATCGAGTTTATAAAAACATTAAACAGCGATATAAAAACCATTTGGGATGTTGTAACGATAATAAATTCCATCGCGGATCAGATAAAAATTATAGCGTTCAACGCCGAACTAGAAGCGTCGTCCGCCGAGGAAGCCGGAAAGAATTTTGAAATAGTTGCATCAGAAATCCGCAGGCTCGCGGACAAAACGGTATCGGCAACATCGGAAATTCACTCTAAAATATCGCTTATAGAGAAAGCCGGGAAGGCGCTGCTCAACGCGTCAAAAACGGCAACATCACTCATCGAAAAGGGCTGGCGGTTATCCAACGATGCCGGTACTGTCTTTGATGATATTAAAAAAGCTTCGAAGGATATGATATCGTCCTCAAAATCCATCGAAACAAATATCCGTATGCAGATTGACGGCTTTGAGCAGATTCTGCTCGCGATGAAACAGATCTCCGACGGCGCGGCGGATTTCACCGAGTCAACCGCGATGACCTCGAAAACAGCATCATCGCTGACAACCCTTGTAGACACACTGAAAAAAATGACGATGGAAAAAGCCTAAAAGGATATTCAGAATGGTGATTATTTGAAAATATTTTAGAAAGGTAATGTTGAAATGGTGAAATATGTGATATCAAAATGTGCAAATGTTAATGCATAGGATTCTGTTGGAGGAACACCTTTAGTTAGAGCTACAGTAAATGGTAAAGATGAAATAATCGACTCTATAAATAAATACCTGCGGAAATTAATGGTGCCAGAGGTCAATTGTTTGTCGATTATGTCGCATTGGTCGTTTTTAAAGGTGTCAGAGACATTAATAAAAGGTGCCAGAGACAAATTTTACAAAACGGGCTGCCGGCCGCGAAGCCAACCGGCAGATAAACACGACAAAGATTTGACTGATTACAACAATTGTATGCCGCTGCCGCGCCGGAAGGATTTTTCACCGCGACTGAAAACAAACCCAAAGCTTTTTGATTGAGACTTTATGCGAAAAATTATTTCTTGATTATTTCCGGTTTAGATATTGTATGGCAGATAGCTGTTAAGTTTCCGAATTTTTAGGATTTGGTTCCTTTCTGTTTCGGGAAGAGGCCGGAAGATTTATGGAATATGAATTTAAAATTAAAAAAAGGGATATCAATACTTTACTTGATACCGTGAAAACCAATAGACCGGATGCTGATCTGGATATGATTCTGAAGGCGTATAAATATGCTGAGGATGCTCATAAAGAACAGAAACGTCTTTCCGGTGAACCATACATTATCCACCCCCTGGAAGTCAGCATCATCCTTGCTGAACTGCACATGGATACTCACACAATTGCGTCGGCGCTGCTGCATGATGTTGTCGAGGACACCAAGATTCCCCTGACAGATATTGAAAGTCTTTTCGGTAAAGAAGTTTCATATATGGTCAATGGCGTTACTAAGATATCTTCTATGAAACGCAAAACAAAATCGCATGAAGAAGCGCAGACTTTGCGGAAAATGCTGCTCGCGACGATTTCCGATTCGCGGGTAATCATCATCAAGCTTGCTGATAAAATTCACAACATGCGGACTATCATGTTTCAGCCGCTTCATAAACAGCAGAGAATGGCGAGGGATGTTCTTAATATTTACGCGCCCTTAGCATCCAGACTCGGCATCTCCAAAATTTCCTCCGAGCTTGAAGACCTGGCGTTTCACGTTCTTAATCTTGCGGAATATAATGACATCAAACAGCACCTCGCTTCGCAAAAAAAGGAAATGCAGGAATACATTGTTACCGTCAGTGAGATAATTAATGCAAAAATCGCTGAGTTGAATCTGAAGGCTGAGTTATCCGGCAGGGTGAAGCACATATATTCTATTCACAAAAAAATGATTACGCAAAATAAAAGCATCCGTGACATCTATGATATCCGCGCTATAAGAATAATCACAGAAGAGGTAAAGGACTGCTACTCCATTCTGGGAATTGTTCATCATTTGTGGTCGCCGGTACCTGCAAGGTTTAAGGATTATATCGCGGTACCAAAATCCAACGGTTATCAATCGCTGCATACGACGGTTGTTGGACCGGGTAATCATTTTCTGGAAGTTCAGATACGTACTAACGAAATGGATATCAAAGCGGAAATCGGCATCGCGGCGCATTGGTCGTATAAAGAGAACAGTAAAGACCGACTATCAAATACGATTCAGGCGCAGTTAGAGAAACTCATTGACATCGAGAAATGGCGAAGTGATTTAAAAAACACCCGCGAATTTATTAATGAACTGAAAAAGGATCTTTTCCAATACCAGGATGAGATATATGTTTTCACTCCCAAGGGTGAGATTAAAATGCTGCCGAACGATTCTTCTCCGATAGATTTCGCGTTCGCGATACATTCCGAGGTGGGTATGCATTGTTCGGGGGCGCGGGTGAACAACAATATGGTGCCGCTGAAAACCAAACTTAAAAGCGGCGACATGGTGGAAATCTTGACAACCGCGTCGGTGCATCCGTCAAGCGGATGGCTGAAAATCGTGAAATCCTCCAGAGCGATATCAAAAATTAAGAGCTACCTGAAAAAACAGCATCAGATCAAAAAAGAAATTGAATTGAAGAAACCTAAACTTGATGATGATAAAGTACCTGAAAAAACAATCAACATCAAAATTAAACAGGCGGATGTCTGCAAGGTTCAGCGGAAAAACAGCGGAATCTGTATAGAGGGACTGAATGTGATGTCGAAACTCGCGCAGTGCTGCCAACCAATACCGGGCGACGAGGTGATAGGATTTATCACGCGCGGAAAAGGAATATCCATTCACAAAAAGAATTGCCCGTCAATAAGAAGGTTCACCAGCGAGAAGGAACGCATTGTATCGATATCCTGGACAGAATCTGTTTATTACCATCCTATAAAAATTGTAATAAAGGCGCTCGACCGCTCAAATCTTATTAAAGATGTGGCGAACATTATATCAGACTTGAACATCAATATCTCGAAAATGGAAGCTATGCGGCCGATCGGCGGAATCGCGGAACTCAAACTTGTAATCGAAGTAAAGGATATAAAAGAACTTAACAATATAATCCTGAAAGTCAAGGGCATACAGGGCGTTAATGATGTATATAAACTTAATGAAAAGGTGATACGATAATGAATGTTATACTAGGTTCATCGTCTCCGAGACGTAAAGAATTTCTCGCGCGGTTTTTCAGCAGCTTCGAAATAGTAAACCCGGATGTTCATGAGGATTTCCAGAAAGCTGCTGATCCGCTCCAGTTCTGCGTCGATGTGACAAAGGAAAAATTCGCCGCAGTGAAAAACGCGGTTGCTGACAAAACGAACACGCTGATAATTACCGCGGATACGATAGTCGTCTACAATAATAAAGTATACGGCAAACCCAAAGACAAGGAAGAGTCCTTGAAAACGCTGATGACACTGAGCGGCAAAACACACAGCGTAATCACCTCACTGGCTGTCGGATATCTTGATGATGCCGGCGAGCTGACATTTTCTACGAAGTATTGCGAAACATTCGTGACATTTAAACAATTTTCGGAAGCCGACGCGAAAAGCTATATCGAAAAAACTGACTGCTCGGACAAGGCAGGCTCATACGCGGTACAGGAAAACGCGGAAATAATAATAGACAAAGTTGACGGTTCACAATCGAATGTGATAGGATTTCCGGTAACAACCTTTCTGACAATACTGTCGGATTTAAATATTCTACATAAGGTATCTTTCTGATGGATTTTATAAAAGAGTTGTCAGCGGCGGTAACGGTCTGCGATAGAAACGGCATAATCGTGTATATGAACAATAAATCCGCCGAGATGTTTCACAAATACGGCGGGCAGGAACTCCTGGGGAAAAATCTGATCGACTGTCATCTCGAGCCGTCAAAAACCAAAATCAAAATGATGCTGGAAACTCAGACCGAAAATATATATACGACAGAAAAAAACGGGAAAAAAAAGTACATCTTCCAAACCCCGATATTCGAGAACGGCGAGTATAACGGTTTCGCGGAGATGATCTTCGACACCCCGCCGGACATTCCTCACTATATAAGGGATTAATTCTCAGCAGAAATTTTTCATAAGAGGCTGGGTGGGTTTTCAGTTTCAGTGAAATGTCCATCAGGCGCGGCAGCGGCAGACTATTGTTGTTACGAGTATCATCTATGTCAACGGCAACCGGTGTACCGATTGCCTTTACCCAGCCCCTGTCTGCCCTGTCTGCCGACAGGCAGGCGACAGGCAGGCGACTGCTACGCAGTGACGCGGGCTGGATTTGGTTTTGCGTAACTATGCGTAACTATGCGGATTTTGCGTAGTTACGCAAACCCAGTTTTTTCATTAGAACGAATCAAAATATTTACTCCATAGATAACTAATATTTCAACAATGCAGTGATATAACTTTCATTAACAACCTTATGCTGAAAATTATGAAAGACCATATATGGTTGCGGTTCTGTAATAATTAACTTTGTAAGATAAACAGTATTCTCTTTAATATGTTCTTCCCCATTGTGTACAAATTTAATTCGATAGTACAATTTTGCTTTATTTGGAACATCTGCAACATTAAATCTAAAACGAATAAATTGCTCCTCAATTACTTCATTCTGGTTATTAATAATATCATCAATATTTTCTAAATATTTTTCTTGTCGTCCATGACTTTTTGTAAGATATTCCCATATGATTTCTTTATGGTTTATTTTATTCTCAAATAAATCATACAGTTCGATATAGACATCCTTAATAATTACTGTCTGTTTATTATCATAATTCCATACATTAAATGTTGTATCCAGTATTTTCGTTAACTTTTCATTCTCATTTTTCCATAAATAATAATCACTATCTTGCCATAAATAAAATATAAAGATATGCTCTTTATCAACTACGTATTTGCACATGAATTATTCCTTTCATCTTGATACTCTATTCTGTCATATTCACCACAACTTATAGAAAATATTAAAACAATAAATGCTATTGTGTTTATAATATAATTTATTTTCATATTGAATCCCTCACATGTGCAATTGTTCCAATAAAATAAATCCCAGCATCATCCCGGTCTTTATGTACACGTTCTTGACCACTACTTGATGTAGTATAATGGTACCTGCCAATCCGCATTTCTGGGGTAGCTCCACCGTCAAAAGGACGAGCTCCTTTACCAAATATACTTGTTCCAGTATAACCAGCAACCACAACAGAACCAACGGCAATTTTAAGCATAACCGCAAGTAAACCTAATCCAACAAAACCGCCCGGAAGACAAATAATAACTATTACCATAGTTATACATAGTATTACTGAAAAGTAAAATGCTATCTCAAATGTTTTATGTAACGCTTTTACCCATTTTGGCCATTTTGCTTTATTATTATCTCCATTTGGAGCTTCTGGATCTGCTTTATCCAAATCGTCGTCCGCTTTTTTCAAATCGGAATTCGTTCCATCAGTAGCCCATGCAGCAGCTTCCCATAATCCAGAAACGGCTATCCATGGAATAGCTATTACAATTAATACAATCATAACCAGCATCATTGCGTATCCTCCCACTCCCCATAGTAATCCCAAGCCAAAATGTTTTACTCCTTGTCCTATGTTACCTTTTGAAAACTCTTCAAAGGATTTATGAAAATTTTCAACTGCTTTATCAAATACCCCTCCAACCATTTCGGCAGCATTTTCAAATGTTCTTGCTGCTGAAGCCCTTACACTGGGACTTGCAACAAATATAGAAACAATAACTATTGCAATTATTATCCCAACTATAGCAAAGTACCCGCCCTCGTCCTGGAACGCTATTGGTGATCCACACACGAAACTATATCTGTTGAATGCTTGCGTATTACCCGGTTCGCTCTCCATACTTTCTTTTTTCAGCCGAAAATAGAAAGTATGGCAAAGAAAAACGGCAAGGGTGGTTTCCAGTTGTAGTGAATAGTCCATTCGGTGCATCAGTGGTATCCTTTTGTTGTTAACAGTCTAACGCTTAACCGACTGAGTACAGTAAGCGGTTAAGCAAATATTATTTGCTATTAGTCATTATTCAAGTTTTAGTTCTTTTCGCAGATTATCATTATATTCGATAACTGCCTTTTTAAATTTGTTTACGCTTATATTGTTTAGTATCAGACTACCTGCTGTTATTCCGGCACCGACACCCATCATTGAGTAATTTGTATTTGTAAATATTCCGGTTGATAATCCTTCACCAATGGGATAACCTATTAATGAACCTCCAAGAATTCCTGAATACAAAGCATAGGTCTGATAATCTTTTCCGCTGTTATATAATGAATAGGTAAGTGGACTGGAACTTTTAAATATATTGTCCATATCAACAATAAATATTTTTTTGTTAGGATTATTTCCTTGAACAAATAGTATAGGTGCAAAGAAGCCATCACCCTCTACTGACAATTTTGCCTTTTCATACAACTTTTCTCTTTCTATTTTTTATAGATTACTATTAATTTCAAAATTTTCTGGTTTTGGAGAAGAAACACAACCAGATATTAATAAAACTGTTAAAACGACATCAACACAAATATTTCTTTTGATATTCATAATTACACCTTCCTTAAATTGATTTACTCTGTATTATCCTTTTCCAGTCTCATCCTGAATTTTATTGGAATTTTTTTTCCATTTTCAAGATATATATCACCAAAATTAACAATCAAATCACTTTGCTGTAATGTTTCTTTATACTTTTCACTAGACAAATTTATACCAAATCCAAATTCTATTTTTTCTTGTGGTGATATATTTAAATATTTAGTAGAAATTGTTTCGCGCCTGTCGAAACTTTTTTTTAAAAATATTTGATTTACTTGAAAAATCTCTTGACTGGTCACTAATTTAATATATGATTTATTAAATTTATATATAATATTTTCATTTGTTTTGTTTTCAATTGTCGAACCTGTTCCAACACAGGTATAAGATATGCCATCAAATACACCACAAAAAGGAAAATATATTGCACCAATCGTTATATCGAAAGTAGAAGTTGTTAACTTGTATGAATTATTTTTTATTTTTATTGTTTTATCAACATTATAATAGTAACCTTCAGTACCTCCTAAAAACATTTTTAAAATATCTTTTTTTAAATTATCAATATCATCCTTAAAATTATTTGGTATAAAACTTGAACAAGCTATTGTTAATGCCACAAAACTGATAACAATTTTAACTATTATTTTCATTTACCAGCTCCATGCAGTTTTTTCAAAACTGTTGTTATTATACCAATTACTTCCTCCATTATTAACATAACCAGCCCATGAGTTTAAAGCAAACTCAAAGTCACCAATATTCCCATCAAAGCTATTTTCAAAATATCGTGACTGCCAAACATGATTTTGCTCATGATCTAAATTTGTTAAACCAGCTGCGTTTGTGCTTGTATCATCATATCTCAATATTGAATAAGCACTGAAACCAACAAAATCAGAATTAAATTTCGTCTGCAACCATGCAATGGTAGTGCCAACAAAGCCACCATTGCCTCGCATGGACATCGTTTCCCAATCCCAGGTTACGTCTCCACCACTTGTCCAATTTGCTGCGACTACACCCTGAGATGCGAAAAAGAAATAGTTCGGTCCAACGGACATTCCTTCACTGTTGTTGTATGAAAGATTTAATCCCCATAATGATAATCCCCAATTATCTTTTGAGAATCCTCCGGTTTTCGCCCATTCATTCAACTTATATCTTGAACCAGTCACTAAAGGTTGTGCAATCCATTTACCGGCAACACCTTTACCTGCAAAACCAAACCCGCCTGTTGATGCAAGTAAACCGCCAGCGGCACCGGCAGCAAAATATCTGCCTAATGCTTTTGGATCTCGTTCACCTGTACCCAATGCTATTCCGGTATTTATACATCCGCCATACCAAGACGCTGTTAAATGACCCCCGATTGTTCCTCCAAAAGCAGTTGATGAGCCGCCAAGTGCTCCAACTCCAACTCCTACACCAACAATAGCCGCCCCAACTGCAGCTCCAATAACAGCACCGGCAGCAGCTCCCTGCCAAGTTCCAGTTTGTTGATAACCGATATATCCGCCAAGAGCAGCACCAGCAACCATAGCAACAACAAGTGCTATCATAATGATATGTCCACCATCATCTTGATAGTTTACCGGACTTCCATAAACAAACATATACCGATTATATGCTTGAGAATTATTCGGATGTGGAATAATACTGTCTGGCGATGTCCATCTGCCTATTTCTGGGTCGTAATATCTGGCACCGTAATAGTACAGTCCGGTGTAATGATCTTTGTCCTTGCCGTTGAACTTGTGTCTAAAGTTGTCTGTGCCGGACTGGTTAAAGATTT
>CAYLTM010000097.1:13882-14833 GCA_964386495.1 uncultured Leptospirales bacterium | reverse complement strand
ATACCGCAATCTATTCACGTTCCGGCGGTAATCAGGGTCTGGGTTTTGCCATCCCTTCAAACACGGTAAAAAGTATCGCGGCTCAGCTAATTTCTAATGGAAAGGTTGTCCGCGGATGGTTGGGTATCTCAATACAAACCTTAACTGCCGAAATCGCGGAAAAACTTAATCTGCCTGAAAACACTAAAGGGGTGATTATTTCTGACATAATGAAAAAATCTCCGGCAGCTGACGCAAAATTAAAAATCGGCGATATAATAATCGGCATCGATGGGAAAGACATCGAATCCATTAATGAGCTTCGAAAAATTATTGCTGATACAAAACCCGGAAAAAGCATTGAGCTTAAGATTTTTAGAGATAAGGAAAATAAGACTGTGTCTCTAGTTGTAGGCAAATTGCCGGACACAGCCAAGCCTGTTGTTAATGACGACAAGAAAGACAATAAACTTGGAATAGCGATTGAAGAAATTTCTGAAAAGCTGGCGTTTAAATATAATATAGAAGACAGAAATGGTGTCGTGATTATTGATATAGAAACGGGTTCACCTGCCGAGGCTGCTGGTTTACAAATCGGTGATGTCATTAAACAGATTGAAGGAAAAACTGTAACTAACGTTGATGAGTTTATGGAAATTTTCGAAAAAGTTAAAACTTCGGACAGCATTATGCTGCTTGTTAAACGTGGAAATAGTCAGTTATACATCGTTGTGAAGATAAAATAATCGGAGATGCCGATTTTGTTAAAGATTGTGATAATCTTTAACTAGTCAGCATCTCCACGATTACAATTAAGAATCATTTTGTGAGATAGTGAGATAAATCAGTTGCAATTTTTTGAATTGCGTGGTCGAGATATCTTACATCGGATATACGCCGCCGGTATTCCTCGATGTGAAAACTATTTCGCCCAACTGCCGATTGATCCCCAATCTCACGCCCATCCTTGTC
>CAYLTM010000097.1:12230-13872 GCA_964386495.1 uncultured Leptospirales bacterium | reverse complement strand
GATTCTTCATGCCGGTTCTCCTTTTTCAGGCATCCCGTTCCTCCTTGAACGGGTTAAATTATACCTACTGTATTTGTCGGAATTACGGTGTTTTTCATTAGTTTTTTTAGTAAAATTATAGATTATTTTCGTGATTATTTTCGTTGCTAGACAGGATTTTTCATGAGATTTTTCACAAGAAATAAATTTCTTACCCCATAATTCAAAGATTGACGCAAAAAAATATCTTGCCAATGAATGACCTTTTAAGAAGAGTATTCAAAAGTTCTCGATTATCGCTCGACAACTTGAAAATACAAATGAACAATAATACCGGAGATAAATAATGAGTAACGAATTTACTGACTTACGGCAACAGCGTATTGCGAAAATTGAAGTCATGAAGGATAAGGGAATTAATCCATATCCTGTAAGATATAAAAGAGAAAATATTATCAGCGAAGTGCTGGAGAATTTCAGCGAGGAATCCCCGTCGCAGGTGAATATTGCGGGCAGAATAAAGTCTAAACGTGTTATGGGAAAAGCGTCATTTGCAAACATCGAGGATTTTTCCGGCAACATTCAGCTCTATGTCGCGAAGGATATTCTTGGTGAAGACAACTATGACATGTTTAAAACTTATGATTTGGGTGATATCGTTGGTGTTAAGGGCGAGACATTCCTGACACACCATGGAGAAAAATCTATCCGCGCGAAGGAAATCACCTTTCTGGCAAAATGCATCAGACCGCTGCCTTCAGTGAAGGAAAAAGACGGCGTTGTTTTTGACGAATTCTCTGACACGGAAATGAAGTACCGTCAAAGATACATAGACCTCATTGTTAATCACAAAACCCGCGAAGATTTTGTTACACGCAGCCGAGTAGTGTCCGGCATTAGAAAATTTCTGGAAGGTAAAGGCTTTCTCGAAGTCGAAACTCCGATGATGCACGCGATAGCGGGCGGCGCGGCAGCTAAGCCGTTTGTTACACACCATAACGCTCTTGATATAGATTTGTTTCTCCGCATCGCGCCGGAATTGTATTTAAAAAGACTCGTTGTCGGCGGGTTTGAAAAGGTTTTCGAGATGAACAGAAATTTCAGAAACGAGGGAATCGACACTCGTCATAATCCTGAATTCACGATGGTCGAATTATATCAGGCGTATGCTGATTATTCCGACATGATGGATATCGCGGAATCGATGATATCCTCGCTCGCTGAAAATATTCTTGGTAAAATGAAAATTGAATACATCAGTAAAGAAATTGACCTCACACCGCCATGGAAAAGAATCAGTTATGTAGATGTTATCAAAAACGCGACCGGCGTGGATTTCTCTGCTATTAAAACGAAAGAGGAAGCCTTCAGTAAAGTTCAGCATCTTGGTTTAAAGATCGACTCTGAAATGTCCGTCTGGCAGATTGCTGATGAATTCCTCAGCGAGAAGGTTGAGCATACTTTAGTTAATCCCACTTTTATAACAGATTATCCTAAGGAACTTTCTCCGCTTTCTAAGTCAAGGGAAGATAACGCTGACTATGTTGAAAGGTTCGAGTTGTTTGTCGCCGGTAGAGAAATGGCTAACGCCTTCACGGAGCTTAATGATCCGTTTGATCAGAAGGAACGTTTCGAAGCTCAGGTTACTAAACGTGAAAAGGGC
>CAYLTM010000097.1:0-12220 GCA_964386495.1 uncultured Leptospirales bacterium | reverse complement strand
TGTTTCCGCTGCTCCGTCCGGAAATTTGAACTTAACTATGGATGTTATTATGCTACGATGTTTTATAATCGTTTCGCTATTGTTTATTTCGGTTTCGGCGTATCCGCAGGAAAACGCGGGTACTGCCGCATCGGAAAAAAACGGTTCCGCGACGGACAAGAATCCCCAGGATGGGAAGACCGCACTTCAACGTGCCGCAGATGAAAACGCTTACAAAAACGCGGCACAGTTTATAAAACTGAAAGATAATGAAAAAGCGCTGAAATATCTCAGCGAATATGTTGAAGTTTACCAGAGCGGTGCTTACCGGAAAGAGGCTCTGAAAAATATTGCGGATATCTACTATCAGAATTTTAAATATACTAAAGCTTTGAAATATTATCAGATGATTTATGAAGAATTTAATTTTTCCGACGATGGTATCGAGGCGTATTATTTATGCGGTTTATGCTACACCAAAATGGGTGATTACGATAAGGCTAAGGAGATTTATTCTTATATTGTCAGTGAACATCCTTCGACACAGGCGGCACGTAAAGCGAAGATTCAAATGTCTGTTGATGATGTGCTGAACGACAAGCCGGAGACAATAGAAACCCCGATTATCCCATAGGGTAATATTTTTTAGTTTAGATAGTTTGCTTCAATGTTGGTTGTTTACTCGTTTTTTCTCTGTATTTCGATGTTTTTCCAATAAATAGTCCAAATCATCCCCAACTCCACCTTGTCGCTACGAATATCCCAGTCTGAGTTTGCATAGTTAAGCAGAATCTCTTCGACATTGGATAGGATAGTGTCCAGGAAAAGGTCGATGGCTTTAGAAAGAAGCAAAGACACCGACTCCTTGAAAAACTTCCGCATATCAGTAAAAAACTCATAATCAACATCTTCGTAGTAAACAGTCAACGTATCCCAATTCTTATCAGGATCGATGTCCTGATACTTCACCGCACGGAACTTTTTCGCGGTATAATTCCCGTCTTCTAAAATTTTCCGCAGTAAAAGAGTGACAACCTCGTTAACCGACAACTTATTGATTTCCGAAAAATTCTCAAGTAGAGATAATTTCTCACTATTGATATTAATAGACGATTTAATCATAATGAACTCCGATTTTACTATTTTCGAGGGTTGGTAAGGATTGCAGAAAAAGACCCTCTATTAATATATACGATTGAAAATCGGAAATGAAGAAAAATATTTAGAAAATTTTGAGAAAAATGTAAAAAACTTGAATTTGATTTTGCCATTTATTAATAAATATAAACATTATATTTATATGTTGACATATGCCTTAACTATGCTAAAAAAATGGTGTCAGAGTAAATATGTTTATACCCATCATTACTCACCCAAATCCTTTTGCAGCTCGCTCTCGGGAAAAGTTTTCTTGAAAAGAGAAAAATATTTTTTATATTCATTATTGTTCTCGGACATTTTGTAATTAACAACTATAAGGTACAGCATGTTCTCCGAAGAATTTTGAGGAATCTGATTACTTTCGTAAAGAGAAACCAACACATCATTTGATTTATTATATTCCTGCTGACAATGAAACGCTATGGCAAGATTATATCTGGAAATATTCCAATATTGATTTTCCGGTTTAATCAGCGATAGAAGATTTATAGCTGTGTTGTAATCGCACTTATTAAGAAAGGAACTTCCGATAAAAAACAAATCATCATCAGTATATTTTTTCGTTATATCTTTTTCATAAGCTCTAATAATAGCGTCAAAATTAGAATCTTCATAATATTTAATGAAGGGATTAATATCGTCATTATCATCATTTTCCCAAACAACCGATTTGCTATCGTTTTTTTCTGCTCTAATTCCCGCGACTGTAGTTTTTTTAGTAAAGGTTTTATTGTTGTTGATAATTTTCTTAATGCTGTTGAAATACAAAACGCGATCTTCAGGATTTTCTTTGACAGACATTAATGCCGTATATGACAATTCTATATTTTCCTTAATAAAGATTGTGCTTTTTCCACGTTCTAATTCCAAATAAGATTTTTTTGCTGTTAAAATTTTTTCGTTTTCAGAAATAACTTTTCCAATGATCAGCGGGGTTTTATTGTTATTCTTATCTAAGGAATAAACTTTGCCTACAACAAATTTTACCACCGGTTTTGATTCAGCCATTATTAAACATGTTCCAGAAAAGAAAATCAACAAAAATGTTGTTAAGATTATTCGCTTCATAAATTCCTCCAAAACCGTTCAATATAATATGTTAACAGTATGACAATTATGTTGTATGATTATATCCTTTTGAATATTAGAGTATTTCGACAAAAAAAAAGCAAGAAAAATATTTTAGTTGATTATTATTAATGGATATCTACTAATAAATTGACAGAAATAATGCATCTCTGCCGACGTTGGAGTCGGAGATGAGATAATCACCAACAATTTATTAGCAATTAAATTAATGCATAATTTAAATCACTTTTGTAATATCATGCTGGGAAACATCGCAGCTCAAAACGGGTTATAATAGGACAATTAATGAAAAAATATTTAATCACATTAACATTGCTGTTTGTATGTTCAACATCGCTTTATTCCCAGAATATTAATCTTTATCAGAGTTCTCTGTCCTATTCGTTTGCCGGCGGTTATGCATTTCCGTTTGGCGGATTCGGTGAACGTTTCAACAGCGGTTTTCTTGGAGGCGTATCATTTTACTATATGCTGCCGGAATATTATTTAGAAAAAATTCCTGCTTGGAAATATTATTATTTTGAAAGCGGATTATATTACAGTAATTTCAAAGTGGATAAAAGTCCGGAATCCGGAATGGCAATTTACAGTTATGATATTGGTCCAAATGTTTATTATCCGCTGCATAAATGGTTTGTTCCTTTTGCCGGAGTTACGGGGGGATTACATTATTCCTATATGACGCTTTCCGCGACGGAAAAATCCGCATATAATATGAATGGTCTCATCAAGTTTAAAACAGGATTTTTCGTGCCTGTAACATCCTCCCTGTCTATGCGGGTCGAGGGATTGTATTCTCATCATTTTATGAGCGGCAGCCCATTGAAGACGTATGGTATGGCGTTGTCACTTTCATATAATTTTTCCGGTGACTATGGAAATAGAATCTCAAAGAATGATGCCGACATTAAAATCGCGAATAGAAATTTTGATGATCTTTTTTCAATAAGGTACTTACAGTATAATCAAAATGGTATTGGGAATTTCACAATAAAGAATACCGGCGATAAAGATATTTACAATGTGCAGATAGAAACTGAAATTGAAGGATTTTCCGATGGGAAGAAATCTACTGAGTCAATAGATGTTCTAAGTGCTGGCGATATCAAAATGATTAATATTCCGATATCCGTATCTACAAAAGTTCTAGAAAACGCCGAGGATCGCCAGGTTAATCTTAACTGCAGAATAATCTACAGCTCGTCGAACACGAAATATAATTACCATGAATCCTATGAGCTAAAACTGCATAATAAAAACGCGATAACGTGGGATGATACAAAACGTATTGGAAGCTACATCATGCCGAAAGATAAAACCGCATCAGGGTTTGCGAGAAAAGCAATAGCATCAATAGATTCGTCTAACGTAATAATTCCTAAAAAAATATATACAGCAATGATTCTCTTCAACGCGATTAGTGCACATAATATCACATATGTGAGTGATCCGCAAAATGCTTATTCCGTAATTTATGATGAAAAAAAGTTTATCGATTATGTTCAGCTTCCATCGGAAACAATCAGCAAACGCGGAGGCGACTGCGACGACCTGACTGTTCTTTACGCGACATTACTTGAAAGCACAGGCATTAGTACAGGTATTGCTACTATACCTGGTCATATCTTTGTCGCATTTGATACTGAAATTCCAGAATCACAATATAATCTTGTAAGTTCTGATAAAAAAGATGTCATAATAAAAAATGGAACCATCTGGATTCCCGTAGAGGTAACAAAAACTAAGGATTCTTTCAATGCGGCATGGATGGAGGGTTTGAAAAATTCGAGGGATGCTGATTTCGAACTTATCGAAACAAACCTTGTTTGGCAGAATTATCCGCCTTCAGATATCTCCAATGAAACAAAGTATTCTTTTCCAGAAAAATCTCTTATCAATAGCCTAGTATCAAATGATTACAATTTGTATGTCGAGAAATCCTTCACTGTTCGTGAAAAAAATCTTAAAGATTTTCTGGATAAATCCCCAAAAGATTTCGCAAAATGGAATGAGCTTGGATTTTTATACGCTAAAAACAAAATGTATAAAGAAGCCGAGGAATCATTTAATAAATCATTGGAAATAAAACCTGATAATGATAAAGCACTGTCAAACATGGGAAATATTTACTACATGAGAAATGATTATAGTAACGCCGTTGATTATTATAGAAAAGCTATTTCGATAAATCCAAAAATTCCAAATCACAGAATTAATTACGCGATTGCACTTTACGACATGAATGAGTATGCTGCCGCTAAAGAAGAGTATCTCAAAATTACCGCTGATTATCCAGAATACGCTCAGAAATATTCCTATCTATCAAGAGGCGGAGACTCCATGATTATCGCTGACCGCAGATCCGAGATTACGAATAACAAAGAACATCTTCTTGGTTGGGAGGAATAATGAAAATGAACAAGATCTTTAATCCGGTATTTCTTGCATTACTTATAATATCATGTCAAAGCGGCGATTTTGAAAACGCTGTTAAAGAAGAAATAAAAGCATATAGTCTCCAACAGACAGAACCGATGATAACAGCATTTTCAATATTAGGTTCTGCAGGAACAATCAATAATAAAGATTATTCTATTTCAGTTAAAGTTCCCTATGGGACAAATTTAACATCACTTGTAGCGGAATTCAGTACAACAGGAATTTCATCAATAAAAGTTAATAAAAGTATTCAAAAGAGCGGCGTAACCGTAAACGATTTCATCAATCCTGTTAAATACAGTCTTACAACTGTTTCAGGGAAAATTATCGAATATACTGTAACTACATCAACTGAATTGAATAGCGAAAAAGTTTTCACAATATTTTCAATAGCACAACCATATATGCTCGCGGCAGTCGATGAAGCGAATAAGAAAATTACTGCGGTTCTGCCATACGGAACCGATTTAAAAAATCTCACAGCAAATTTCGCTTATGCAGGAAAAGCAGTCAAAATAGGAAACATCCCTCAAATAAGCGGAATATCAGCTAACGATTTTTCAAATGAGATTATTTATAGCGTTTACGCTGATGATGGTTCATCAGTAAATTATTCCGCTTCAATAAAGGCAGCCCCAAGCAGTGCGAAGGAGATTACCAGTTTTTCAATATTAGGCAGAAATGGTGTGATAGATGAAAACGCGAAGACGATTACTGTAAATGTTCCTTTTTGGGCGGATGTTTCTGCGTTAACTCCAACATTTTCTACGACCGGGAAAACAGTTTCAGTTGGGGGGGTGGAACAGGTTAGCGGCATCAATACAAATGATTTTACTGAACAGGTTAAATATACTATTATTGCAGAGAATGGAGCAACTGTGAATTATTCTGTAAGTGTAACTGATTATGGAATAGTTACTACTATAGCAGAAGGGCTACTTTATCCTTATGGAATAGCAACTGACGGTTTAGTATTATATATTACAACAGCGGAAGACAATATTACAAAAATTGATTTATCATCTAATGAAAAATCTGTATTTATAGGGGGGTTTGGATATTCAACAGGTTTGGTGATTGAAAATAATACCCTTTTTATTACAGATCTTTTTAATGATGCAGTAAAGAAGATAGATATTGAAACAGCAACAATAACTGATAATTATTCAGGATTTTGGGCACCACAAGGAATAACCGTCTATCAAAATAAAACATATATTGCGGATGGATTTAATAATGAAATAAAATTAATTGATAATGATTCGGGTTTAGTTACAATATTCGCCGGATTATCTGGAAGCGATGTTTACTATCAAGATGGCACAGGACAGGATGCACGATTTAATTACCCATGCGGAATAACAACAGATGGGACAAATCTTTATATAGCCGACACTTTCAACAGTATTATTCGAAAAATTTCAATCGCTTCAAAAGAAGTAACAACATTTGCTGGAAAAGACGGAGTGATGGGTATTACTGACGGATATGGTCACTCAGCACGATTTGCTAATCCTTCCGGATTAACGACGGATGGTACAAATATCTATGTCGCGGACACTGAGAATCATTCTATTCGAAAAATTTCAATTAAGAGTGGTATTGTAACAACAATTGCGGGTGGCTCTGGATATGGCTTATCAAATGGAACAGGTTCTTCAGCACGTTTTTATGGTCCAGTAAGTTTAATTATTAATAGTAATACTTTGTATGTTACAGATACAAATAATAAAGTTATCCGAAAAATTCACTAATAATATTATTATTTATCTAATCTACTATTTTAAAATTTAATTAGTGCTAAAATAAATTTATTAGTCAAGGAAACAATATGGGACAATATTTGGCAATAGGCTTGGTCATGGAAATAAATTTTATGAAAGCTGAGATGAAAAAATATAAACTATCTCCAGATGATATTCTCACAGAAATGGAAAATTCTCATAATTTTAAACCCGAGATATATATTTTAAAAGAAGAAATTAATAATTACAAACTTGAATTAAATCAAGATGTTTTTGAAAAAGAACTAATTTCTTTTCTTGAAGATTTTTATCCAAAGTTGTATCTTAATAATATAGATTCAAACTATAGAAAAATACTTGAGGAATTAAAAAATAATCCAGCTGATGAATGGATAAATATTGCAAAAAGAAAATCCTTCAGTGAATTTCAATATGACGATTGTAGTGAACGACAGATTATTCATTTCAAAAAACCGTTTTTGCCGAAAATATACCTTTATTCAAATGAAATAATGCTGTCGTTTGAGGGAAAAATTGTAATGGAGTGTAATAGTAATCAATTTAATTTTTTTAGAAATTGTATGATTTCAACCTTTAGTAAATACAAACTTGCCAATGCTTTAAGAGTTTATATTACTGGATAAAAAACTAGGTATAATCCGGCTCTGATAAAATGTACACAGAATAATCGATGCAGGCTTATCGGGGCATTTAAATATAGTCTTATTCTGCGAATCTTTATTCCCAATACTCAATTTTAATCCCGTTGATTTTGGAGTTTCATAACGGTTGGTTGTTTGCATTCGAGCACGCCAAATAAGGGAAGTGGATTTTGATAATTCGGAAATTTCCATAACTACAAATTCATTAGCACTAAACCAAGTATTTCCAGAATCAGTAGATAGTTCAATAACAATTTGTTGATTGTTATTATTAGATATTTCATAATATCGAACTTTCTTAATTACAGATTCTGCTACCTTTTTTGATTGAATTATTTGAGAGATATTTTCTGAATATAGTAGATGATATAACTTAGAGATTCCAATTATCGAAAGACCACCACTATAATCAAGGGTATATGCATAATTATTATCCACAGCAAGACTTATATTATTACCGGTTGTTTTGCAATGGCCAATTAAAACTGGATCATTAGGATTTCCAACATCATAAATAAGTAATCCTTGTTTTTTTGCAGAAATGAACAATTTATTATCATGAAAAAAGAGTTTTTTTGGAAAATCCTTAGTGAAAATACTTTTCACATATGTTAAATTGTAATAATTTTGAATATAAAGAATATCTGTTTTCATTGTATTTTTGTCTGTTGAAAAGGCTAAATTTTCAGATACAAATAATGATGATGATGTTAATCCAGATGATGTAAATTTTAATTCTGGAATAAAACCATTAGATAAATCATAACAGTATAAACCCTTGACATCATTACTTACATATAAGTAATTGTTCAATATAAAAAGACCATTCACGACAGAAGAAGTATTAATCATGCTTAATGAAATTGGATTCATTTTATCACTAATATCTAATATACTAAAACCATCAATTCTATGAGTATAATATAGCATAGAATCCTTAATTGCTAAAAGATTTGTAAAATTACCAGTAATTCCAAAATTAAAATGGCTCAATTTTTTTACATTAGTAGGATCGGATATATCTAAAATATATAAACCTTTGTCTTTTACAACGCAATATGCTATATTATCTTTAACTAATACATCTTTGAAATCATTTACTACGATACCATCATTATTGATATTGTTTTCATAGAAACCACCAAGAAAAATAGGTATTTGAGGGTTTTGAACGTTTACTATAGATAGACCAAGATAGGCATCGCATATATAAATTATATTTTTTCCAAGTGTGAGATTTCGACCGAACAAAAACTGATTGTGAAACATTGAACTTATTTTTATTGGCCATGAATGTTTTCCAGTATTTAATATTACTAAACCGTTATAATCGTCAGCTATTAAAGAAAAATTATTATAAACAAATATATCATTTGCTTTTCCATCTGTATCATATTTTCCAATTAATTTAAGAGAAGTATTATTTATAATATCATAGACATATAATCCTGATAAGCCTGAACAATAATAAAGTTTGTTATTGTTCAATTGTATCCTTGTCAAATTTTTTCCTTGCTCTACAATGGAGTATATAATATTTGGATTTAAAGGATTCCTACAATCGACTATATATATTCCTGGAGTAAATTTCTGTAGTTCCTCATTAAATCCATTTGATAAATAAACATAACCATTTGAAACTTCAACGTCGATTGCATTTGTTATTATATTATTTTGCCCTAAAAAAATCGGATTTTCTGGTACACCAACATCATATATTAATAGTCCAGACATGCTTGCTGCAATATATAAATAATTATTTTCAATAGCTACTCCATTAACTGAATTGTTGACTGATATTCGATTTTTTAAAATAGGTGATGATTTATTTGTAATATCAAGAATTATTGTGCCATTATTTTGATCGGCATAAAATAAATAATTTCCATCGATTACGATATCCAAGACATAGCCCAATGAATTATATTTATAAGTTCCAACAATTATTGGATTTGTTGGTTGCGATATATCAATTATTTTAATGCCTTTGTTTCCATTGCCAATATATGCATAATTCTCTTTTATTATAATCTTATTTAATGGGGATGCTATGCTCAATATTGCTGATATTACGGGATTTGTAATATCAGAAATATCAACAACAACGAGACCTTTGGATGAATCAGCAATATAAGCGTAATTACCCAAAACCGAAACTGCGTTCGTATTTCCATTTATCCGGCAGGTGCTAACCAAATCATAATTTATGTACGGATCAGCATATGATCCAAGGTGCCCACTCCTGCTTGCGGTATCCCACACCCCGGTAGTCGCGGTGGTGTCGCAGTAATCCTTTGTAGAGAAATCCTCAGAAAAAGTTTTCGGAACATGAATGGTAATTTCAGCGGTATCTTTACGTTTATAATTATTTTTCACAGTTAGTGAAATTTTATGAGTGCCGGATGACAGCATTTTTTCAAGAATGAGTTCCCGAGCTTTGCCAATCTCGCCGTCTTTATCAGATTTCCAGATATAAAGTTTATCGTCAGTTATGAGTTTTTTATTTTCGTCATAAGCTTCGCCTTTGAGAACAAGTTTTTTGTCGGAAATTTCAAAAACTGTATTCCCTTTTTCATCCTTCAAGGTATTACCGGATGAGTCAATTTTTTCAGTTTTCTGAAAGACGGCAATATACTCATCATTAGCTGGAGAAAGAATATTTACTGAAACGTCAGATTTTACGGCGCTTAATTCATCATCAAGCATATCATCCATATTGCTGCCGCAGAATAGGAGCGTAGATGTATAAGATAGAAATAGAATAAAAAGCATTTTTTTCATCATGAGCAACCTATTTTCATTCAATTATAAAATATAATTCAACTAAATGTTTTTACATGTTAAGCTATAATACTTCAAAATTATTTATTCCGATATGTAGAATATAATTATATAGTAATATTCCTAATATCAGCGTGTCAACTCTTCGAGTATTGACAAATTCTCCAAAGCCTCATCTTTTGAGTCGCCACACATTTCAAAAGAAGGCCGCAGATTTGAACAGAAGTCAGGTCTTTCAGATGAGCCGAACAACAGGCAAAGGTTATCATCGGAAAGGTTGGCACATCTAACACCGGCGGGCTTACCTGCCGACATCGACGGTATCGGTGAACTTATTGATGGTGCAATGCAGCACGCACCGCAACCTAATCTGCAGGAAAATATTTCCATTGACTTATTCCCAATACTCAATCTTTATATTATTTATTACCGGAGTTTCATAACGGTTGTTTGTGAACTTTCAGCAAATATTCGTCAAGAGTAAAATAATCTAAATCAGGCGATCGATCATTAATCGACAGCCTGAATAATTACAACTTTTTATAAACGTTTTCGGTTAATAACAGTTCAAGACCATTCACGGTATGGGACTATTTGCTATAAACATAAAACACTATCTATCTTTTAGCTGTAAAATTTTGGGGTGCAAATGTATGTAAAATTCTAATTCTTATTTGAAAATATAACAAATCATTTCATTTTTTAGAAGTACATGTTTTTCTAATTTGAAATTATCTCTAGTTTTGAAACGAGAAATTTTATTTAGAAGCTTATCCGTCTGATTAGACAATTCCTCAGAATCTGATGATATTTGTTCAACAAGACTTGCATTTTGTTGGGTAACCGAATCAAGGTTGTCGATAGTGGCAACAGAAGAAATCACTTTGCTCATTTCCTTGGAGTTTTCAGAGATTTCACTTAAAGAATCACTGTTATTTTTTCTGTAATCTTTTTGCTGGACTCATTGATCTCATTCGTCGATATCACAGCTTTAAAAAAGAAATAATATGTAAAATCAAACACGCCCTTTTAGATACGCTGTTCTAACCTCCGGAGTCATTCTTTCGATAGCGTAGCGCAGCATTGTCCGTGGCATTTGATTATATACGGGTTTTAAAAAGTTTTCTAAAAGTGTTATGTCCTTTTTGCCGACTTCCCGGAGAACCCATCCCACAGCCTTATGAATCAGATCATGTGTGTCGTGTAGCAATACCCCCGCCAATTCCAAAGATGAGTCATATCGTTTATTTCTCACAAACTCCAGTGTTGAGATTATCGCGATTCGTCGCTCCCACATATTCGTAGAAATTGATAATTTATGCAAATCTTTGTCATCGCTGGTTAATAGATGCTCCCCTACAATTTTCGGACATGACAAATCTACAAGATCCCAATTATTCACATATTGTGTATTCATAAGATATGTTTTGTAAATTGTCTCTTTATCTTCTGTTGATGATTTTTTGTATAACTGAACAAGTAGTAGTAACGCTCCCAAACGAATTTCATGTATTTCCGATTTCAGCAGGGAGGTTATTTGCGAAAGTTCCATTGATGTGTAATTTTTCACAAAACTTCTAAGTATTGGAACCCTAATTCCGATGAAAATATCTTTTTCAGAATATCCGCCTAATCCTGTTTTAAAAAACATTTTGCATTTTTCCGCGTAATCTTTATCCGCGATTTTTAATAATTCCTCTGAAAAATCTTTTTCTATAGACATATTCTTTTCCTTATATTAGAAAGCGAAAGACAATTTCTCTCTGTGGATTGACGAGAGAAGTGGGTTTTGGCGGGTATTGTCTTTCGCGTTTCATCATTATTGTAATCACCTGATAATTGAATTATTTTCTGAATTGTTTGCAGTGAATTTAGAGTTTATTATACCGCTGAAATTGTCGTTATACTTAATAAGCATAAACGCCTGATTTTGTTTATTATCATTTTTGCATAGAGTGATAGAAATTTCTTTTTCAGCAGTTTTCATGTAAAAATACTTTTTAGTTTTCATAATAACCTCTATACTTAACAAGCGTATAGTATGGGTATATTTTTGCAAGCATTTTTTTAAATAAAGTTGGAAAGTTTTGACTTATGTTCTATAATTATTATATTCATTGACATAAGACCAATTTCAAACAAATCTTGTATTGATTCAAGGAGTTCCTATTATGAAAAAAGTACCTTATGGAATAGCTAATTTTGAAAAAGTAAAAGAAAATAATAATTTTTATTATGTTGATAAGACTAAGTATATAGAAGAAATAGAAAGCCTGGGTAGTCAGTACCATTTTTTTCTTCGACCTCGTCGTTTTGGTAAATCATTGTTTCTATCGATGCTGGAACACTACTATGATATGAACC
>CAYLTM010000096.1:10229-14901 GCA_964386495.1 uncultured Leptospirales bacterium | reverse complement strand
GAAAATTGATATTCCTTGGGCAAACGTACCGCTTGACTTCTACCATATCCTAAAAAGTTTCGCACTTTGCTTAGATATTGCCTCTGAAACGCAATATCTATCATAGTATATAACTTATCAAGTTTTTTTTCGCAATTTCAAACAACATTATCGCGGATGCTTATTTTATTTCTAGTATTATTGGAGCTCTAACGAATTGATGTAACTTCGATGCTTCGATACGCTGAGTACCGCAACTCAGAAACCGAAGAATCAGGCTCATTTCGACGAACACTTCGGCTTCTCTCATTTCGACATTACTCAATGCAAGCAGTGCAAGCTTCGTGAGAAGAAATCTTTCACATGGTGCAAGGCTTTCTCGCAGCAGTTAGAAATATCCCCTGTTACTGTCCAATTTTTTACCCCGCGAGCTGTTCCTTAACAAAGGCGGTATCATACTCGACAATTTTCCCTTTACATTTTAAAACAAAGAAACCATATTCTTCAGCTTTCTTGACTGCATCATCGTTAATGTGAAAACCAGCAATCTCGGCATAAATCTTATAAGAATCAAAAAAAAGGAAAAGCTTCCGAAAATTAGGTATCTTCTTTTCACGCAAATTTTCAATATCGTTTATATGTGCCTTGTATTTTGTTTCAATAATATTTTAGCTTGACGAATGTTTAAAATTTTGAACATTGCCAGTCAGAGGAATTAATAATCATTATGGATAAACCGGTTCTATACATTGTTTCGACACCAATTGGGAACATGGAGGATATTACACTCAGAGCTCTACGGGTAATGAAAGAATCGTCATTCATTTTATGTGAAGATACCAGACAGACGGGCAAATTACTGAAAAAATATGAAATATCGAAACAACTTGTTTCTCTACATAGCCATTCAACTGATGAAGCGATTGAAAAATCGATCAATAGAATTATTACCGAAAAAAGTGCCGCTTATCTAACCGACTGCGGAACACCAGCAGTTTCAGATCCCGGAAGTAAACTTGTTAATCTCGCTAGAAAAAAAGGAGTAATTGTCAGTCCGATACCTGGTCCTTCCGCACTGACTGCCTTCATGTCATCGGCGGGTGTTTCATCAAAAAACATCATATTCTGCGGATTCATCAGCAAAAAGCCGGGGAAGCGCATCAATGAATTGACGAAACTAAAGGAATTCCCCGGATTAATTATACTGTACGAATCACCCCACCGGATTCTAAAGACTGTTAAAGATATAACCACTGTCTTTCCCGACAAAAAAATTGTTATCGCAAGGGAAATGACCAAAATTTATGAGGAATTTATTGTTATTAATCCCGCAGAATCAGAAAAAAGCATTGACATAATTACTGAAAAAGGAGAATTCACTATTGGCATCGTAAATGACTAGTTTTCGATTTTTCTTTATTTTTCACGAATCAGTAAAATATATTAAAGATTAATGTTTTTTTACCGATATATACATTAGAATGAAAAAGGGTTAAAAATATGGTATTAAATAAAGTTGGTAATGTAAATAACATTTACGAGAATAAAAAATCGAATAGCATTAAACGCCCGGAGAAAACAGATAGAGCCGACAGTATAGAAATTTCTTCAGCGGGTCTGAAAGCCGCGGAAGAGGCGAAATATACACAGATTATTAAAGAAACTCCTGATGTACGAATGGAAAAAGTACAAAAAATTAAAGAAATGATAGCTGACGGATCATACGATAAATTTATTGATGATGAAGTTCTTGGTAAAGTAGCGGATAAACTGGTACAGAGTTTTTATAAAAACTAAAAGTTCCCGTTATTATGTTCTTTTTCAATAAAAAAAGCGGTATTATATGCCGCTTTTTTTATACATATTGAAATTTTTAGAAATTAAACGACAAGTAGTATTAATAAACAAATTGCAGGTAATGGATGATTAAACCGGATTTTCATCTGCCAACTAACATCTATATACAACCCGATATAATTAAAAAAGCTGGTTCAATAATATCAAAACAGGCATCGCGCGTATTAATAATTACGACATCCAACGATTTTGAAAGATACGAAAGAGTACTAATTAACCTTTCGAAGTCCATTGAAAAGGAAGGTGCGTACAGCATTATTTATGATGAAATCCCTGATAAGCCAAATACCGAATTTATTGATTCCGCCGCCTACTTCGCGAAAAAAACCTCCTGCGACTTGATTATCGGCTTCGGTGGATTTGAAGCAATGAACACTTCCAAGGCTATCGCACTCCTGACCAATAATTTTCTTTTTTGTGAAGATCTTTTTTCCGGAAATCCAGTTGTGGAAAAACCAGTAACATTAATCACAATACCCTCTAAACCGATATTCGGTTTTGAAATTTTACCATTTTTTACAGCAAATGACATCCACAGCGATACTAAAATGTCATATATGAATAATAACCTATATCCGCATTCGACTATCATAGATCCGAATATTTCCATTTTTGCTACTGAAGAAGACATTGCAAACGGCGGTATGAGTATATTAAGCATCGCGATTGAATCGCTGATATCTAAAATTACCAGTGAATTTACAAATACATACGCCCTCAAATCAATAGATCTAATATTTAAAAACCTTCTTCAAGCATATAAAGATCCTTCTAACATAAAATCACGTCACCCTATAGCTATCGCGTCGGTATTATGCGGTGTAGCTTTTTCATTGTCATATCTCTCAATCTGTTTCGCAATAAGTCTCGCGTTAACATCAAAACGAGATATCCCTATTGACCAGGGAATCAGTCTGCTGCTGCCGCACATTATGGAATATAATCTGACATCATCGCCCGGAAAATATGTACAAATGGCAAAAGTCATGGATGAGGATGTCAGAGATATAACCGTCATTGAGGCTGCTATTAAGGCTGTCGAGGCTGTACGCAGAATTGCAATAGAAATAGACATCCCTCAAAGGCTTTCACAATATGGTTTGTCTAAAACGGAGTTTACCAGCATTGCTGAACTCGCGGCATCTTATCCATTTATTAAAAACGCTCCAAGACCATTAAATAAAGATGAAATAGAAACTATTCTGATAGCGGCATATTAATTCATCCTATTAGCAAATTTATCTTGACTTTTTTTAATTTATATTATACACTACGTCAGATCATTGATATCTGATTTCGCCTGTTATCAGGCTTTTTTTACTTTGTTCTATAAAATAATAGAAAATGGAAAAAATGAATGTCAACCAAGATAATTACAGGCATTCCGGCATCACCGGGAATTAGAATCGGAAAAGCATACCTTTATCGCGGGATGAAGGTTATCATACCAAAATACTCATTGAAAGACGATGAAGTTCAGGATGAGATTGCCCGATTTGAAAAAGCTTTAATAACAACAAAAGAACAGATAAGAGCAATACAGCAGCAAATAGCCCTGAGTCTATCTAGTGATGAGGCGGATATTTTCGTCAGCCATTTAATGATGCTGGAAGACCCTGTGATTGTCAAAAAAGCTATGGATTCCATAAAATCTGAGAAAAGAAATATCGAGTGGATATTAAATGACCTCGCCCTGGCCCTGATTAAAAATCTCGGTTCAATTGATGATGATTATATGCGTGAACGTATAATCGATATATCTGATATTAATAAAAGGTTAATATCTAATCTTCAGAAAACGGATCATGAATCTTTAGCGGATTTGAACGAGGAAGTGATAGTGTTTGCCGATGAGCTTACACCTTCCGACACAGCTAGCATGAACAGAAGTCATGTCCTGGCTTTTGTAACTAATTCCGGCGGGAAAACCTCCCACACCGCTATATTGGCAAGAGCACTTGAAATCCCCGCGGTTGTAGGCACACACACTGCTACATCGGTTATCAAACATGGCGACACAGTTATCGTTGACGCTAACAACGGAAAGGTAATAATCTACCCCGATGAAAAGGAAATCGAGCATTATATAGCCCGCCAACAGGATATTCTTGTACTTGAAAGAGAATTATCTAAACTCACAAGGCTGCCGTCTATTACTATCGATGAGAGAATGATAAACATTTATGGTAACATTGAATTGCCTGAGGAAATGGATTTAATCAGGGAACATGGTGCTGTCGGAATCGGACTTTTTAGAAGTGAATTCCTTTTTATGGATACTCATCTTCCGGATGAGGAAAAACAACTTGCCGAATATCAAAAAGTTGTGGATTATTTCCGCCCTCTTCCTGTAACAATAAGAACTATCGATGTCGGCGGCGACAAGGTATTCGGCTTAACAAAAGATTATAAAGAAAGAAACCCATTTTTAGGATGCAGGGCTATCAGATTCAGCCTTAACAATATAGACCTTTTCAAAACACAAATCCGTGCGATACTACGTGCCAGTGCTTTTGGAAATGTAAAGATTATGTTTCCGATGATTTCAACTGTCGAGGAAATGATCAAAGCCCGTGATATTGTTCATGATTGCATGACAGATCTAAGAAACGCTGGAAAAGAATTTAATGAAAACATACAAATCGGTGCAATGATAGAAGTACCATCCGCGGTTATTAATATTGATGTACTATCTACATATTCGGACTTTTTTTCTGTTGGAACAAATGACTTAATTCAATATACCCTTGCTGTAGACCGGATCGGTGAAAAAGTGGCACATTTATACAATCCGGTTGATCTATCAATATTGCGTTTATTAAAAAAATTAGTCAGT
>CAYLTM010000096.1:6849-10219 GCA_964386495.1 uncultured Leptospirales bacterium | reverse complement strand
CCTTTATCTATTTGCGGAGAAATGGCAGGCGAACCCTTGTATACTATGATTCTTTTAGGTCTCGGTTTCAGGGAACTCTCCATGGCTTACACATATATGTATCAGGTAAAAAGAGTCATCAGATCAGTAACAATGACAGAATGTATCGGCATCACAGATAGACTAATGCATATTACCAAACCTACGGATGCTCAGGCTTTTTTGAAAAACTTCTTCAACAATAAGTTTCAATCCATGGCTTATACTGAATGAAATTGTATACAGACCTTGCTGAATACTATTACCACATTGAAAATAAACATAGAAATATCTCTAATGACGTATCGCTTATAAAATCAATTCTATATAATGTGAAAAACGCGTCAGTGCTTGATCTTGGTTGCGGTACAGGAGAACATCTGGCTATATTAGCCAGAGCAGGTTATAAATGTACCGGAATAGATAACAGCATTGATATGCTGACCGTTGCAAAAAAAAGAAACGGCGGCAGCATAAAATATCTTTTAAACAGTTATGTTGATTTTGATATCTATGAAGAATTCGATTTAATTATGTCATTTTTCGGATCTTTAAATTATCTTCTTACTGACACGGAAATCGAAACAGCTCTTTGGAATACTTATAGGGCTCTTAAACCGTTAGGGGATGCTGTTTTCGAAGTATGGAACGCGGTTCCATTAATTAAAATATCGGAAAAACCTCTTGGTATTGTATCGACAACTCATTATGATGGAGCTAAAATCATCAGAGAAAGGGGATTCAAAATTTTACAAAAAATACCACATACTATAGTTAACGTATCGTACAGATACCATGTTTACAACAATAATAATCTTGACATGCTGGATGACACACATAAAATGAGAGCGTTTCACTACAATGAAATCGCGGCACTTTTAAACAAAAATGGTTTTAAAATTCTAAATGTATATTCATCTTCATTGAAAGAAAAATTTCATGAAAACTCAAATAAATTTATTCTTCACATACAGAAAAAATAGAAACATACAGAGCACCAGTAAAATTTCAATAACCAGAACCGTGAAATTATAATTGGGATTGAATAACTTCACTAGAAATCAAAACAGGCTGAGCTGCTGTGATATTATATTCCACTTTCTTTTTAAAAAAGTTTTCCGGTGTTTCGAGAGCTAAAAATAATACCTCTTCCATCATGGTAACAGGATATATCGACAGTTCATTCCTCACATAATCAGGAATCTGCTCAAGATCCTTTTTGTTCTCAATTGGAATAATGATATGCTTTATACCAGCTCTATGAGCAGCGAGTACCTTCTCTTTTAATCCGCCTATCGGCAGAACTTTTCCGCGAAGGGTAATCTCCCCAGTCATGGCAAAATCACAGCGTATTGGAATTTTCCCCAATACCGAAGCCATTACAACTGCCATTGTAATACCGGCTGAAGGACCGTCTTTGGGAATCGCACCTTCAGGGACATGCAAGTGAAGATCATAATCCTTGATGATCTCCTCCTCAAAATTATAATTTGCCATGTTGGATTTCACGAATGTGAAAGCAGCCTGTGCTGATTCCTGCATAACTTCACCAAGTTTTCCGGTAAGCATCAGCAAGCCCTTGCCTTTAATAAGTGAAGCCTCTATCTGCATAACGTCGCCTCCAAAGGCTGTCCATGCAAGACCATTCGCTAGGCCTATTTCATTTGTAAGTTCCATTTGTCCATATTTGAATTTTATTGGTCCTAAAAATTTTATTATTGCGGCTTCATCGACAGTCACAGAATGAATGCTCTCAACTGATACAATTTCTCTGGCAATCTTCCTGCAAATTTTACCAATAGCTCTGTCTAAATTTCTCACACCTGATTCTTTCGTGTAATGTCTAATGATGTGACGGAATGAGTCATCTGGAAATACAGCATTCTCAATTTTCAAACCGCTGCTTTCAAGCTGTTTCGCTAATAAATAGCGTTTGGCAATCTCCAGCTTTTCCGCTTCAGTGTAGCTGTTGATTTCAATAATTTCCATTCTATCAAGCAACGGAAGAGGAATCTGATGCTGAACATTTGCGGTTGTTATAAACAGTACGCCTGAGAGGTCATAGGGCATCTCTATATAGTGATCGACAAACGAATTATTCTGTTCAGGATCCAACACCTCAAGCAGCGCCGAAGAAGGATCACCACGGAAATCAGTAGACATTTTATCTATCTCATCAAGTAAGATTACGGGATTTATCGTTCCAGCCTTTTTCATCGCCTGTATTATTTTCCCAGGCAGGGAGCCGACATACGTTCTACGATGACCGCGAATTTCCGCTTCATCACGAACACCGCCAAGCGATATACGAATGAATTTTCTGCCAAGTGCCCTGGCTACAGATTTTCCGAGAGAAGTTTTACCAACACCTGGAGGCCCTGCAAAACATATAATGGGACCTTTTGTAGTTTTAGATAATTGACGGACAGCCATAAACTCTAATATCCGCTCCTTAACTTCCTCTAATCCGTAGTGATCCTCATCAAGCACCACTTTAGCGTGGTCGATATCTTCATTGTCTTCTGTATGGTTATGCCATGGAATATCTCTGAGCCATTCTATGTAATTTCTAACAACTGTTGATTCGGCTGATAATGGAGGCATCTTCTCAAGTTTCTTAATCTCTTTTAGAGCCTTATCCTTAGCATCGACGGCTAGATTCGCTTCCTCTATAGACAATTTCAACTCATCAAGATCATCCAGAGTTTCATTGCCGTTATTAAGCTCTTTTTTAATAACTTTCATTTGTTCGTTCAGAAAGTAATCCTTCTGAGTCTTTTCCATCTGTTTACGAACTTGAGTCTGAATATGTCTTTCAATATCAAGAATTTCAATGGAACCATTAATCAGTTCAATAAGCAGTTTTGTTCTTTCAATAGGGTCACCGACATTAATCAGTAGCTGTTTATGTTCCAAACGAAGGTTTACATGCGACGTAATAATATCAGACAATCTGGAAATATCTTCAATCGCATATGTGGTTGTCAAGGCTTCTCTGGGAATTCTACTGTTCAAATTAATCAGTCTTTCAAAAATAGATAGAAGATCCGCCCGCAAAGATGCAGCTTCATCGGAATCCTGAACAGGCTGATCATATAGTTTAATTGTCGCTTCAAAAAGATCTGATTCATCAACTTTATTGATATAACATCGTTTTAATCCCTCAATCAGCACCTTTAAACTTCCGTTAGGCATTTTCAACATCTGAAGAATTTCCCCAACGGTTCCGATAGAATTCAAATCCTTTACTGACGGATTAAGAATCTGAGGATCCCTCTGAGGCGCGAAAACAACAAGCCGGTCATCCTTCATCGCGATATCAAGAGACTGCACAGATTTTTCTCGTCCGATA
>CAYLTM010000096.1:764-6748 GCA_964386495.1 uncultured Leptospirales bacterium | reverse complement strand
TCAAAATAATATTTTATTTTCTGGAATTATTTTCATATTATCTAAGCGGTTTTCTCGTCAGATTCATAAATGATTTCCGGTTTTTCAATTCCCTTAACCATATTTCTGTTGATTACAATTTTCCTAACACTGCTGGCTGATGGAATATCATACATAAGATCTACCATAACATTCTCCATTACAGCACGTAATCCCCTTGCTCCTGTTTCACGTTTAATTGAAACGTCAGCAATCTCATCAATCGCGTCGTCTGTGAATGATATCTCACAGCTTTCCATATCAAATATCTTCTGATATTGTTTAATCAAGGCGTTTTTAGGTTCAACAAGAATCTTTTTCAAAGCATCCTTATCAAGATCGTGAAGAGCCGCCAAAACCGGCAAACGACCGACAAATTCAGGTATCAAACCATACTTGACAAGATCATCAGATTCTGTTTTAGAAATAAGCTCCGAGTTATTCATTTTATTGTTTTTACCAATTTCAGCGTCAAAACCGATGGCTTTCTTGGAAATTCTACTGGAAACAATTTTGTCAAGACCAACAAAAGCTCCGCCGCAAATAAAAAGAATATTTCTTGTATCAATCTGTATAAAATCCTGATGCGGATGTTTACGTCCACCCTGCGGCGGAACATTAGCGAGAGTTCCTTCAACAATTTTCAAAAGTGCCTGCTGAACTCCTTCCCCAGAAACATCTCTGGTAATCGAACGATTTTCAGATTTTCTGGAAATTTTATCCACTTCATCAAGATAAATAATTCCCATCTCGGCTTTTTTCACATCACCATCAGCGTTTCTTATAAGACGTAGAAGAATATTTTCACAATCCTCTCCGACATATCCCGCTTCTGTAAGAGATGTAGCATCGGCTATCGCAAACGGTACATTTAAAATTTTCGCGAGAGTCTGGGCAATAAGTGTTTTACCAGTACCGCTGGAACCAATCAGCAAAATATTGCTTTTATCAAGCTCAACCTCATCTTTTTTAATAAAAAGATTACTGTAAATTCTTTTATAGTGATTATAAACCGCGACTGCAATAACTTTTTTCGCGTATTCCTGACCAATAACATATTCATCAAGAACCTTTTTTATTTCGTACGGTTTCGGAAGACTTGTCAGAGAACCATTATCCTTCTCCGCCTCAACATCCTCCGCGATTATCTCATTACATAGCTCAATACACTCATCGCATATATAAACATTCGGACCGGCAATCAGCTTTTTAACAACATCCTGACCCTTTCCGCAAAAGGAACATGTTACAGAATTGTTTTTACCAAATGATTTTGTTTCTTTTTTGCTCATAGTCCCTCGTATTTGTGATTATTTTCGTTCGAGAATCTTGTCTATCAAGCCATAGTCAACCGCTTGAAGTGCGTCCATAAAATTATCTCGATCAGAATCCTTCTCAATGTCCGACAAATCCTTACCAGTATGAAATGCCATAATCTGATTTAACTTCTCTTTAATTTTTAGTATTTCTTTCGCGTGAATTTCAATATCTGATGCCTGCCCCTTAAATCCGGCTGACGGCTGATGGATCATTATTCTGGAATTTGGAAGAGCCGCTCTTTTACCTTTAGCACCAGCCATCAAAAGAAATGCCCCCATCGAAGCCGCCTGACCAACACAAAGAGTTGCCACATCCGACTTGATATACTGCATCGTATCATATATAGCAAGTCCCGCGGTAACTGATCCGCCCGGTGAATTAATGTACATTGCAATGTCTTTTTCAGGATCTTCCGCTTCAAGAAATAAAAGCTGTGCGATTATTAAACTGGATATATGATCATCCACTACATCACCCAAAAAGATTATTCTATCTTTTAACAGTCTAGAAAAAATATCATACGATCTTTCTCCCCGCGATGACTGTTCAACAACTATTGGAACTAAACCCATAACAATTCTCCTGTTATTATTTTCGGCATAACTATAAAATTTACTTCACTCATTTAACTTCTTCGAGCTGTTTTAATGATATCGCGTCAAGTTTTCTTATAGCCGCGGATTCATATAAGAAATCCAACGCCATATCGGTTAACAAACTCGATTTCATATTTTCCATCATGTTATTTTCAACATAATATTCTTTAACTTTTTCTATCGGCATCTTATAACGATCAGCAAGTGCGGTAAGTGTCTCGTCAATCTTTTCTTCGGTTACAACAATAGATTCATTTTTAGCAATATAAAACAACGAAAAAGAGGTTTTCAGACTTTTTAATGCCTCATCTTTAATCTTTTGTTCAAATTCTTTTTCATCAAAACCAAATACACGACTTAATTCAGCCAGACTTTTAACTTCAACACCCAAACGTTCCTGCATTTTAGATATTATATTATTCATTTCCGATTGAATCATTGAAACAGGCATGTCAAACTTAGAGTTATCTAAAACCTGATCTATCAGGTTCGCTTTCGCATCACCTCTGCATTTTTTCTGAGCATACTCCTCAAGACCCTTTCTAATATTATTCCTAAACTCTTCCAGCGTCTCAAAGGTGGAAATATCTTTAACAAAATCATCATCTATAGCCGGATATGTTTGCTTGAAAACATCCTTAATTGTCATTCTATATTTTACACTCTTACCGGACAAAGACGCTATCATGTAATCAGCAGGGTATTCTACAACTACTTCACTAGTCTCACCCTGCTTCATTCCAATAAGATTCTTGGTTATTATGTATTCAGGATCACCCGTCTCTCTAATAACCGCTTCAAAATCACAGGGCTCTCCTTCAATATCCAAATCATTTTGAGTTAGAAGGGTTCGTGTGTAATTAACCTTATCGAGCATTTCAACAGCCGCACCATCATCTTTCTTTGAAAGTACAACATTCTTTTCCTGATGAACTTTCAACTCATTCTGAATATCTTCTTCACTTACAACTACCGACTTCTCATCAGCAGTCAGCCCCTTATACTGCCCAAGCTCAACAGTTGGAAACACATCAAAAAACACTTTAAATTTAAAATCATCATCAACATTAAAACCTTTGTAATCAACCTTTGGCTCTGAATACGGATTAATATTTTTCTCTTTTAAAGCAGCTACGTAATCATCTTTTATCAAATCCTCAAGAACCTGTGAAGAAATATCTTTCATAAACTGTTTCTTAACTAAATCAAAAGGAGCCTTGCCTTTTCTAAATCCGTCGATGTTTTTCACTTTCTGAAATTTCTTCACCGTATTATCAAACTTACGGGCTACTTCTTCTTTTTTAACTTCAAACTCCAGTTCCATTACCGAGTTTTCTAATCTGCTTTCATTAATCAGAGCCATTGGATTACCTTTATATTTTTTTTTGCGATAAAAAAAAAGCCACAGCGAACTGTGGCTTTATGAGCGGGAAACGGGATTTGAACCCGCGACGTCAACCTTGGCAAGGTTGCACTCTACCACTGAGTTATTCCCGCAGAAAATGCGAGTGAAGGGACTCGAACCCCCATGCCGAAAGACAACAGATCCTAAGTCTGCCGCGTCTGCCAGTTCCGCCACACTCGCCCGTGTGATGTAGACAACATCAATATACTATGCTATTTTGTCAAATTTTTTTTACATTTTTTTTGGTAATTTTTGGAAAGAAAATAATATAACTCGTTTGCAAAAAAAATTCATTACATCAGGCTATCGAATATAACTCGACAGCCTGAATATCAATCCTACGATATAACGCCTTCTTCTTCTGAAAAAGAATTATACCACATCAATTCATCGACAGTAAATCTATCAGCAATCCCAAGATTAAAATAATAATCTTTAAGAATTTTCAAATGAAGAATTTCAAGTTCTTCTTCATTATAATTCATTTTGTCGGCATTAATTAGACCATAAGAATTTGTTTCAACCCATTCATAAAATTCAGGCTTATTATCATAAAAAATCTGATAAGCAGACATCATGTCAAAACGTATCGTATCGACAACCTTCATAAATTCTTCGTCAGTATATTTTTCAGCATCCATAGCAAGTTCAGTCTGAAAAAAATCTCCCCAAGAAATAACATCAGGCTGCATACCGAATCTATTCTCTATGTCACTAACAACTTCCTGAATAATATAACTTTTAGCTGAGATTCTATCTATGAAATCTTTTAAAGCAATCAACTGATTAATTTTAACTATCGAAAGCTTCCCTTGATTAACAAAAGGTATGATCGCACTGTTAATAACTTTTTCCATTTATCGGCTCCTAAGCATTTTATTACGAGTATAGTATTTACTCGACATAATCACGGAAAAGCATTATTATTTTTTTCAAATTTGAGAGCTGAAAAAGAAGAAATCATTCATCAATTACTTTGATGTAATTGCTATTAGTAACATCGGCACCCTTGGCATTAATTTTTATCGAGTAGGTGTTATTCTCTTTATATTTATTAAGCTGGGGAAATGTAAAATTCGGAATGTCTTTTATAAAATTTTTATTGAAATGAAGCAGAATATTCAAGTCTCCCCCGAAATCAGATTCCAGAAAACCATTCATTGATAACTGAATATCCGGAGCGTCGAAAACAAATGAATTAATCTTATACCCTTTCTCTTCAATATTGATATTGCTGTAAATAGTACTGAATTCAAGATCCTGCAGCTTATACTTTAATGGTTCAAGGATAATGCCAAGACCATTCTGAATACCAGTGTTTACCAGTTTACCATTATCAATCTTTACTTCAAGAGTACCTTTAACGCTTTTTACAGGCTCAGAATCAAGTCTCATAAAAAGATTAGCTTTACCGCTTGCTGATCCATAAAAACGGTTTTCGATATTCTTCAAATAAATAGACAAAGCCTGAACCTTGAAATTATTAAAATTCAAATCGACATTAATTTCAGGAAATTTCTTCTGCAAATCAACGGAACCCTTTCCGTCAATCACAGTATCAAGAAATGATGTCTTTAATTTATTCACAGTTAGAACATTTTTCTCAAAACCATAATTGATTTCCGTGTTTTTCAAATAGTACTCACCAGACTTAAGATTTTCAATTATAATATTACCGCGAACTTTAATTCCATTAGTGTTAGACTGTCCTGTGGAATTCATTGAGAGCTGGGTTCCTTTTGAATGTTTTGCAGGGACATTGAAATCCTTTACCAAAATAGTAAGAACGAAATCATTCAAACTGGAATTTGTGGATGCTATTGATACAACCGCCGGCTGATCAAAAAGTTCCAGATTAATTTTCTCTGATGAAAAGACATTGTTATTTATCTGAATTACCGCGTTAATTGACTTAATCATTTTATCCTGACCATAACTAACATCGGTCAGAGTCAAAATACCATCGTAAGATCCTTTTGATAATGAAAGATTTCCAGATATCCGCCCATTCAGATCCCTAGGAATCTGCGATACAATTTTTCGTATATCTGAAATATTAGCATCAACAGGACCAGCAGTAAAATACAGCTGACCAGTATCAAAATTAAGATAAAACTTTTTAAGGTTTATCGCGGAATTGTTAACTGTCCCCTTGATATTAGCCAGCACCATAGATACATTAGTAGTAGTTGTATAATCAACCTTACAATATCCGCTTGCGTCAATTACTGAACCGTCATCCAGCGTAGAGACAGCTTTAACTCTACCTTCGGTATAATTTTTCGTGACGACCAAATCGCTGACAGTCCCTGTAACTGACGAATAAGGAAGACTAAGATTCGTCCCCCATTTGTAAACCCATTTAAGAGAACCGTTCTGCACGTTAACTTTACCATAAATTTTAAAATCATTTTCAAGAATATCTATTTTGACACTGCACTCCATTTTTCCGCGTCCTGGAGGAAGTACAGCACTTACGTTATTAGCGGTGATATGATTTTTGTCCAAATCGATATCGACTTCGCAATTAATACCGGAATATGAGCCTTTCAAAGGTTCAAACACGCTTTCGCAGCTTTTCAAATTTATTTTTGAATCGAACAGTCTAACCGTCGGCAGAGTAGTTTTAAAAACAGATTTTTCTT
>CAYLTM010000096.1:0-643 GCA_964386495.1 uncultured Leptospirales bacterium | reverse complement strand
CAAAGGAGAAAACATCAACTCAATAGAATCTGCTTTCAATAAAATGGGGCTGGCAGCATCCATACTTTCATGTATTTCTACTGAATATAAGCGCACCCCGCGAAGACTGTAATTCAGCTTCCCGATTTTCAGTTTTCTATGAACAACTTCCTCTGACTGCTTAACAATCATTTTAAGAAGTTTTTTTTCCGGGAAAAAATGATAAATTGAAACAACAGAGACTGCTGCTGTAATTATCAAAGAAACAATAAAAATTGCGATAAACTTAAATAGCTTTCCCGGCTTCACGTTTCTTATCCATTGCTGTTTTTTTCTTAAAGAAATGCGCGACTTTTTCAAGTTCGGCAATATCCTGACAAATCAATTTACCGCCGTCAATCGTAATGAGTTTTTCCGAAAAAAGCTGGGCAATCAAAGCTTCACTTTTTTCTTTACTCATGCCGACCATGTTTAAAAGTTCACTAACACCGAACTGAAAATTGTGAGCTAACTTAGGACGGATACTTATTTTCTGTTTTTCAATCTGTATGAGCAAAGTATCGTAAATTCTTCCAATCGGGTCTTTAATTGTCAGATTTTCCAGTTGACGGGCAGCAGTCCAGATTCTTTCGCTTAGAATAACGATGAGTCTTGTTGCCAACTG
>CAYLTM010000095.1:7669-15106 GCA_964386495.1 uncultured Leptospirales bacterium | reverse complement strand
TCTTCTTCTGAAGATCATAATCGATTTCATCCGTAAGCTCAGTTCGTCTGCCTCCCTGAGTTTTGTTGACAGACATGCCAAGTTCGTCCTCTATATATTTTTTAATGTAATCCCGAATTGTTTTATCAGCAACACCATCCTTATAAGTATCACTGTCAGGAAACAATGTGTATTCTTCGGTAGTGATTATATCTGCCAGAGCCGAAGCATTCCAGTCTTTTGAATCTTTATTGTTCTGAAGCAATGCCAGAACATGAAGATAACGTCTTAATATTTTCAACTGTGTGTCGGGATTTGGGATATGGGTATTTTCCTGATTCATTGGTTACTCCGAATTTCATTGTTACGTATAATACCTATGTATTTTACACCAGGTACCATTTTTGTCAATGCAAAAAGGGTACCTGGCACCGTTTTGCAAACGATAGATAGCTTCAATCGTCTAATAGATGGGTATGAACAATAGGAACATAATGCTATTAAAAGAAGTTGGAAGTTCTCAAGGGATTCACTATTTGGTCAATAACTGTTTTTGGATATGGGAAGCATGAGTACAAGAGCGAAGTGCAATACAATAAACCGGAAATCATTGAGTTTTGATGAAGAAAATTAAATCTAATTATAATGCTCTTATTCTTGCCGGCACAAAATAATTTTTTCGCACGATAAACCAGAACAGCAGAGCATGCTCCACTGTTTTAAGAAAATCCTTTCCCATACATTTTTAAAAGTACCAATAATTTAATTTTTTAACAAACAGATTTCAAAAAAAGACCCAAAAAACACCTTTGAAGGAAATTGAGAAAGCAATTGGGTATATGAATGACTATAAAAGGAGAAAAAAGAAATGAGCGAGCTTGAAAAATACATTAATAAAAGGGAAAAGAAAAATCCGGGATTCAGGCAGGGAGTTGTTGAAGAATATGAGTCTTTGAAGATCGGTATGCAGATAAAAGAACTTCGTTCAAAAAGCGGAATGACTCAGGAAGAATTTGCAAAAAAATTAAAAACCACGAAAAGCGCTGTTTCAAGATTGGAAAATCATGCAGAAAGCGTGAGACTCTCAACATTGGAAAAGGTAGCGTCCATTTTTGGAAAGGAACTTGTTATAAATTTCAAGTGAATTAAATCCGTTTCCTGACAGACGTTCAGGGATTCTAACCAGGTAAAAATCCAGCGTAAAAAACCAGTAAGTTCACGATTGTAGTCGGGGGATTTATTTTTGCGCTCCCTTTAGGGTCAGAGCCTATTTTGCCCTTCATTGATAAAAGTGCTTGACAAGGACACGGATTATCGTAACATAGGTTACAGTAATACAGGTTACGGTAACCTGTATTACTGTAATCTGTAATATTTAAGTTTTTAGCCCCTGTCGGCATGAGGTGAATTATATGGAAAAATTCTATGACCGTATCAGTGAAATAAAAGAGCTTGAAGAGGTCTGTTTTGGCCCAGGGAAATCTTCCCGAATGGTTGTTCTGACTGGGAGAAGGCGTGTTGGTAAGACGGCTGTTGCCAGAGAATTTGCCGCACAAAAAAAGCACCTGTATTTTTTCATCGCAAAAAAATCCGAAAGTGTACTTTGCGTGGAATTTACAGAATATATTAAACTTGAATTTCCGGATTTTCCGGTAATTGGAGAAATAATTCATTTTAAGGATATTTTCAATTTACTGCTTCAGATTTCTAAAAAAGAAAAATTTACGGTAATCATTGATGAGTTTCAGGAATTCTATTATATCAATCCGTCAATATATTCGGAAATTCAGAAAATCTGGGATATGAGCAAAAATGAAACCAGACTGAATGTGATATTCATCGGCTCTGTGTATTCACTTATGGTGAAAATATTCTGCAACAGCCGCGAGCCGCTTTTCAACAGGGCGGACCGTATTATGAACATTCGTCCTTTCGAAGTGAATGTTATTGATGAAATTCTTGCGGATTATCATGTCAAAAAAAAAGAAATCACTTTTCATTATTATCTTTTTACCGGCGGGAGCCCAAGATACATTGACATTCTTACCGGAAACAGAGTGTTTACTCTAGAGCGAATTATTGAATATATTGTATCATCAAACTCGCCTTTTATCGATGAAGGTAAAAATCTGCTGATTGAAGAATTCGGTAAGGAATATGGAATCTATTTTACTATACTTGAGCTGATCTCTTCGGGAAAAACAGCCCGCAGTGAAATTGAGTCCATTCTCGAAACAGATATCGGCGGTTATCTCGACAGACTTGAAAAGGATTATGGGATTATCACAAGGAAAAGACCGATCAACGCGAAGGCAAATTCAAGGCGGCAGAAATATTGCATCATTGATAATTTTCTCAATTTTTATTTCAGGTTTATTCATAAAAACCGTTCCGCGATAGAGATCGGCAACTATGAATATATCCGCCAGATTATCCGACGCGATTATACAACCTATGCAGGAGTAATCCTTGAACGATATCACAGGGACATACTTGCGCAAAGCGGAAAATACAATGATATCGGCACATACTGGGAGGGTGGTAATCAGAATGAAATCGATATTGTGGCGGTAAATGACATGGAAAAAAAGATTTTGATTGCGGATGTTAAATATGATCCCAAACGACTGAACATCGAAGTGCTGAAAAAGAAATCCGAAAAACTGTTAAAGGATTATATCGGATATGATGTAGAATATACCGGATTTAGTCTTGTTAAATGATGCGGCTGGCGGATCATTTGTTGTTGACGGCTATCGTGAAATGAAAATCCTTCAAATTATCGCAGAATTGAAACGCACCCTTCAGGGTAACGCTTCAATTCTGACTTTGTAATACCGCTGGCTATTTTTCTTATTATTCAAATTCGACATCTTCTAACCAAAAAGATACAAGCCCTTTTGTTAATTTGGCTTTCTTAATTTTAACGACTTGTCCTTTGTTAAGAGAATTTTTATTTAAAGAACCCCAATCTTTTATATATTGATCCCGGGTTTCAAACCATTCAGTAGCATTTGAATTACCCGGAACATTAAATGAAATGGTATCCGAAACTACATTGCTAATAGACAATTTCCAATTTCTTATTTTTTTACCATTATAGATATTTCTATTGTTTTCAACTTGGTTATATGTTAGATTAGTATTTACATTCACAGTATTTGTATATATTGTCGATGGGGAATCAGTTTCGTATTCATCCACTTCAGCTTTTTCTTGCACAAAACCCTTATCGGTTAAAATATTAATTATATCCTTTCTATCCCAATGTATAGCCAGTTCAATTGCGGTGCTCCCATTACAGTTTTTAGCTAATGGGTTTGCGCCTTTTTGGAGCAAATATAGAAATATTTCAGTATAACCTTTGTCTGCCGACCACAGTAGAGGAGTCCATTTGCTGTAATTCGTGGTATTAATATCTGCACCGCTTTCGACTAATACTTTAACAATTTCAAAATGTTGCTCCTTTAAATCGTATGAGTTCAAAGCGGTTGCACCTTCCTTATCTTTCAAATTAACATTGGCTCCTTTGGTTATAAGGTATTTAACCACATCCAAATGATTATTAATAACTGCATGCATTAAAGGTGTTTTTCCATCGAAAGATGCTAAATTAATATCGGCACCATTATCGATTAAATATTTTACAACATCCAATTTACCGGAACTGGAAGCAATCGATAAAGGGGTCATAGAGTTTTCACCGCTCTTAGAATTGACATCGGCTCCACCTTTAACTAATTTTTCTACTCTCCTTAAATCTCCTTGAGCGGATGCCTCAAATATATTTGAACAGGAAATTGTTATTAAGACGGATAAAATCATAACATTAAGAATTAACACTTTTAAATAATTTTTCATAAGAAAAGCTCCTTTTTATATTATTTTAACCAATCGTCCCAAAGAAACTCAGTTTCCGGACTTCTGTTTTCATTTTTTTATTGTATATGTCATGATAATCAACCATAACAGTAACATCTTTAAGTTTACTTCGGATAGAGGATTTTATGGTGTCTGTTAGAAAGCCATCTTCTATAAGGAATATGGCTAACGAATCCTCCGGACGAATGGCTCTTCCTTCAAATTCTGTAACAAAATCATTAAATGTTCCGATATCATTAATGATTTCAAAAATTGACTTATATCTGGTGTTATTCTTTTCAAAAACGACATTATCAATTATCATCGGTCCAATTCCGCAATTTAGAATTGATAATCCGATTTTGTCTTCATAATTACTAATGTCTATTTTACAGATCGGTAAAATAGATTTTTTCGCATGATGAATAGTTGAGTAAATTGAAAAAGCACTAACTCCCAATGCAAGAACAGCCACAATAAGTGTAGCGACTTTAAATACCATAAATGTACTCCTTTAATTTTAATTTTAAAAAACAGAAAAGCTCGAAATAAAAGACTGGTTGAAATTTTGCTGAATAAGCGTGAATTGTTTGCGATTGGATAAAATTTGAATAAAGTGCAAGTAAGGGTTTTTCGAAAGGAATTTTTCTACTTGAAAAAAGAAATGATGTTAAATAACTAATCCGTTGTGATCCGTTGTGATCCGTTGTGATCCGTTGTGATCCGTTGTGATCCGTTGTGATCATAAGCCCATCCCATGATTTTTCTTTCAGAGATTGTACGATAAGGTCTATTTTCGTCAAGTAAAATAATTGCTTCATCAGACTCACCAAAAAAACTTGACAGTAAAAATCATATTTACACAATTAAAAATAGAACACATAAAAGCGTATTCAGACATGTTTGCAAAGTTTATAATTGTCAGAGAAGATAGCAAAGTTTTTTTGTCATTTAATATTTCACAATAGCTATATTATTACAGAAATAGACAATACTGAATTGGTACTGACAGTTCACCTGATATTGCATTTATAATAACCAATTACACATGCTTTCTCCCTATGGGTTCAAATTAACCAGGCACTTTTCGGCTTCGCTCAGTGAAGGCACAGTGCAAACGGTGCAAGAAATAGTCTTTATGTCATTGTTGGATGGAAAAAGTCAATGGCTGATAGTTCCAAAGGAGTGATGTTTTAAAAATGTCCAACGCGGAGACTCTCTATGAAAAATGTTGATAAGCTTAGTTTAGCGAATGCGTTTCGCCTGTTTGAATCTGGCGATATTGATTCGATTGAAATTGGTACTATGCGGGGATTGCTGCAGATTCATGAATACCTGTTCAGGGGTCTTTTAGATTTTGCGGGGCAAATCCGCACTCATAATATTTCAAAGGGCGGATTCCGCTTTGCAAACTCATTGTACCTTAAGGAAATTCTGGTAATAATCGAACAAATGCGAGATAACACTTTTGAAGAAATTGTTACTAAGTATATCGAAATGAATATCGCACATCCATTTATGGAAGGCAACGGCCGATCCATGCGTATATGGATTGACCTGATGTTTAAATCGAAACTTAAAAAAGTGGTCAACTGGCAAAAAATAGAAAAGTCTCTTTACCTGCAGGCAATGGAAAGAAGTCCGGTAAATGATCTGGAATTAAAAACATTGCTTGCCGGCAATTTAACTGAAAAAATTGACGACCGTGAAATCATTTTCAAGGGAATAGAACAATCTTATTATTATGAAGGTTATATAATGGAAGAAGATCACCGAAACAACTAACTATCGACGAGGACACGGAAGTCCGATCGGTTTTGAGAGCGTTATTTTGAAAAAATGTTACATACACGCTCAAATACATAAATGTAAAAAAGGCAGATAAATATTCATGATAAATATGGATTATAAAGCTTTTCTACTTCTTTATCTTGTTCTTCATCTTAAAAACTTGACAGCCGCCATATTATGTATTACATTGTATTTAAAGAAGTATCTTTATGTCAAAAATAATAACTATGCGAATCGAGGAGTCTGTGTTGAATAAATTTGCCGCATTTGCATAGATTGAAAATAGATCTTTGTCAAATTTTATAATGTTGACTTAAACTTCTTATCGTTGCATTATTATTTGATAAAAGATATTGAACATATTGATTTAAACTTACCCCTTGATGTTCTGCATTATGTGATAATTCCCTATGTAGTTCTTTCGGTATTCTCACAATAAATTTACCGCTATATTTGTCGTCTATACTCTCCGGCAGAGGTATATTATCTCCTGCCTGCAAAGCGGTCTCAATCCATGCTTTCATTGCCTCGTTTATTGATTCAAGAGCTTCCTTTTCTGTCTCGCCGTGTGACATACAGCCGGGTAGTTCTTTAACCTGAACAAACCAATATTTCCCTGTACTTTTTCGACATATATCTTTTTAATCGGATTATGTTTCGGGATTGTTAATATAAAAGGCTCCCCTTCTTTCCTATATGTATAATGTGATCCACTTGGTTTATTCGACATATATCCAAAGTGAACAAGAATTTTATCAAGGGTTCCAAATTTCACATTAGTTTGGCTGTTCAAAATGCCTTTAATTTCTTTTAACAATTTTGACATATTTTCCTTCTAATGTAATGATACTAAATATAGTATCGTTCGTCAACAAGAAATTCTCCTTTAATAATTATAACAAGATAAACATGCAGGGTCTATGTTTAATCAAGATTATTAGTTACATTGATTATATAACAAGAATAAACTAAATAACCAGTTCAAAGGAGCAATTTATGAGCAGAAGAAGGAAGATGAATATTTTATTAAATTTATTTCAGTTTCATCAAGGAAGAACTTTCTCCATCGCTTACTCAAAGAATCACAAATCTGGATATGTTGTCTCCCGGCGACATCCGAGCACTTTACCAGACATATTCGATATTACCGCTGGATGAAATTTCTCATAATGATATTGTTACGGCTCTGGAAAAGGAAGTCAAATACAAGAAGCATGATGAAACAAAGGCTGTAGGATTTTAATAAAGAATGTAATATTAAGAAAGTTAGGGGGGTGTTACCACCTCAGTAAAAAATCTAATTGGCGGTTCCCGAAAAAACATTGCAGGCAATGAGCAAATCATTTTCTTCATCTGCGGAATACGCAGACTCAAAACCTGCCCGACTGCTCCGCAGTAAACCGGGCAGGATAATTGGTTTTAATAAGAGCTAAGTTTATAAACTCAAGTATTTTTGCATTGACAAAATTTAAGAGGATACATATCTTTAATAAGAGATATGCGGATAAAAATAATTTGCTAGAAGTTCTCTTGAAATTAGTTTAAGTATTAGTGAGGGTGAGGTTTCTGAAATAGATAATCTTAAAAATGATATTTCAAAAGAATTATATGATATTATTGATAAAGTGAAACACAAAATATCTGTAAGTAAGATAATTCTATTTGGTTCTTTAGAACTTATAGAACAAGACGCGTTGCAAGCTATAAATTAAGTTAAGCAAGTAAAATTTTATGTTTTACAGAAAATAAATTCATCTCAATCTTGAACAGTAATCTGTCTTTCCGATTAATCATTAATTATGATAT
>CAYLTM010000095.1:4642-7659 GCA_964386495.1 uncultured Leptospirales bacterium | reverse complement strand
GATTACCTCTTTTTTGAAATTTTCTATTCCATATTTAAGAATAGAATTTTTTATGTTTTCTAACGCACGAGTTAAATCAATAAGATCAACCCTAAAACTCAAATCTGATTCCGCAAAACATTCTTCTAATATGGCAATTTTTTCAAGAGGTATTAATTCAGCTGCTTCGACAGCTAAATCAAGATCAGAAGTATTGGTTGATTTTCCATTAACTCTGGAGCCAAAAGCATAAACCCTATGTCCAGGCACAACATGGTCTAAAATATTTTTAATCGTTTTGAGATCTTTTGATGAACATTCAAGCATTTTTCTTTTTCAATTGTTCCAGCAATTTTAGAGAATCATTATATAATGGTAAAGCAAGACCAGCAACTTCATCAGCAATAGACTGGTTATATGTATGTGAAGTAATATTTCTTGCCGCATGATAGGCAAACCAGGGTATTGGGTCATCTATCAATTTATATTCAGCAGCCATTCTAAAAAGTTCTTTACGGCTTAATCCTTCCACAAGGTATGTTCCTGCAATTTCGTTTAATATTCTTTTCATGTATTTCCAGCAAAGCTCATAAGTAAATTCAAAATGCTGTACAACTCCGGATTTGATAATAAATGCAAGATCCGCTGAATAATCAGAAAATGATTCATCATTCAAAGCGTCTACAGCTTTTCCGAGTGATGAAATAGCTTTTTCAAATGTTGTCAAATCTAGCATTTTTCACTCCACCATAATTCCAAATTTACATCCTCATATAATGATCAATAAAATAATTTTATATTTCTTAACAATATTGTCAAGCGGTTTCTTTACGATTAATTGTATAACAAGCAATATAATATTCCGGATGATATAATCAATAAGATTAAGGTTCTTTCTGAAACGGACAGAAGAAGCCTCAATAGTGAGATTTTAGTCATATTAGAGAAAGGATTATTAACTGAAAACAGTCAGAAACGCAATGTTATTATCAGTAAAGAAACTCAAATGAGAATTTGGTCACAATTATCTGGCAAATGGAAAGATGATAGATCAACAAAAGAGATAATTGATGATATTTATCAAAGTAGAACTAATTCAACGGATTAAAGAGCTTATGATAGAAAACTGGACTAAATAAGGCGGCACATCAGACACCTGAGTGTTGACATTCCCTTAAAGTTTTTATCTATATTTAAAATTTTGCCATTTGATGATACTGATGCTGTTGAATTTGGATTGATTAAAAAAGATTTAGAAAAGAAAGGCAAGTTAATTGGTCCAATGGATTTATTAATATCAGCTCAGGCAAAATCTAAAAATTTGATTCTTGTTACAAACAACATAAAAGAATTTGAAAGAGTAGAAGGACTGAAGTTAGAAAATTGGGTAAAAGAATAATAAAAGCATTTATAAGTTCATCTTCAGCAAAATAAATATCTAAAATATTTTTTTCAATATCAACCACGCATGTCTATCTTTACGAAATGATAATGTGTATATTGCGAATGTACTTTTAACTAAAATAGAGGTGTGTATTGCAATAGTCTAATTGTGTTATGATGTTAAATGAACTTATCTCCCGCGAAGTTTGCGGAGACCTTCTGGAAATTCAAGATCTCCTGATGAAGGGGGAGGTTGGTGGTGTAGTCGATTTTGTGTTTTAGTATAGTTCTTTTGCCACATTCAATAGAATTTCCTTACCGATTTCTTTATTAAGTTCTTTTTTATTGTCTGATAAAATATCTACATAAAGCAGGCTGCACTTGAATTCTGATATCACATTTTCATCTTCGATGGAAACAAAACTTCCTTCAATTGCTTCAATTTTTCTTTCTTTATGAAATGTGCCAGGATAGATAAGCAATCCCTGTTTTGCCTTGAAATAATGATTATATGCATATATCTGTCGTAAATCCTGATCTGTTATTTTCGTTTCGTATTTCCACTTCGTATCGAGAATGATATTTGGTTTCGATTTTGTTGAAATCACAATATCAGGTTTAAGAGATACAGCTGTTTTACCAGATTTCCAAAATTTTCGGTATTGCTGCGGCAAAACAACCAATTTCATTTCTTTGAAAGTTATGTTCTGAGCTGCTTTCCTCAAGGAATAATAAATATAATTCTCCCAGAGTTTATTCATATCAAACATAATAGCCAGTATATTGTTATGACCGCCCACTATATCGGGATGGTAATTCAATAGAATTATGCGCGCAAGATCAAGGGCTGTTTTGTATCTTTCGGTTTTCCGGTCATAGGTGAGGCGATTAAATGTTTTTTCTGAAACTGGAACTGGTGCACATTCCGGGAAATCGAGAAGCAGGGACTGGCACCGACGGGTTGTGCTGACCGACACGTTCATTGATTGAATGCAATCAAGCGTTTGGTACAGTAGCGCGTTGTACCGGTTATCGCGATCATATACCTGATGCGAGACATAGAAGCGTTCAGCATGTACAATGTTTTTTGATATATGCTTATGGATAAGCAATTTACCCTTTAAGGCGTTTTCGTTATTTTCTGTTAAACGATATTTCTTTACCAGACCATGGTGTATGAGCTTTTGTACTTCATCCATAAACAGATGAAGATAGGTTTCGAGTACGCTGTGATGACGGATATGGATATCGGCATGGGTTGTTGTTTTGGCTTCTACCTGCAGACTGATTTTGAGCATGTCAAGAAGAACGCGTTGCCAAAGTGATTTATCGGCTTCTGTATCAGAAGCTTTATTACGGTCACATTTTGGGAGAACCTCAATGGTGAGATTCCCGACTTTGATTACGCCGACGTAATTTTGAAAGCGAATTGCATCACGCAACAGGGTATAATACTGACAGTCTTTATTCTCAGTTAGATATTTTGCCAAGGCCTCGAAGTGGTGAGGTTTGAAGTCATCTTCCACTTTGAGGATAGAGTATTCGAAAACCTGGATTATATTATTTTTAAGGCTTTTCATAGATAGCCTTGATTGCGTTGATGAACTCATCATTGCAATCAAGGCTATCTATGAAAAGCCTTAAAAATAATATAA
>CAYLTM010000095.1:0-4632 GCA_964386495.1 uncultured Leptospirales bacterium | reverse complement strand
GTTGATGAACTCATCATTGCCTTTTACTTCTGAATCCCATTTTTTACTTACATTAACGATTTCGTAAACTTTATGTTCTGTATCGTAATATTCAGTATTTTCAAAAAACGGATTATCGGTGATGCGATTTTCAACAAAGTCTTTGCTGAGTACCAATTTAATTTTTTCATAATCATTATAGAAATATTCTTTAAGAAGTGGAATAATCTTATTATCAAATACAGCTTTGAGAGCGGACAGATCATCTATGGGAAGATTTATAAAATATGAATGACCTATCTGGTGATCTCTATCGAGTAGATACATTATACGGGCATTTATTTTCTTTAGAAGCTGCGATAAATCAATACCACAGAAATTCGTTTGCAAATCTTTATATTCCGGCATCATCTCAACAAATGAAAAACGGCGGCGCAATGCGGTATCAAGCGCTTCGACGCTGCGGTCGGCAGTGTTCATTGTGCCGACAATATAGAGGTTTGGCGGTACAGAAAATTTTTCTTTAGAATAGGGCAGAGTGACTTCGAGAGCTTCGGGCATCCCGGCGCGTTTATCGTCTTCGATGAGGGTTATGAGTTCGCCAAAGATCTGTGAGATGTTTCCACGGTTTATTTCGTCGATTATTAGAACGAAAGGTTTATTACTATTTCCAACTTCTTTTATGTCAAAAGGAAAAGCTTCTTTAAGCTTCTCGGCAATTGGAATAGTATATGGTTTCCAATCCCGTGTTGTGCCATTTATCAAATAATTATAAACCATTTCTTTAGTTACCGTCATTTCGGTAGCGGTTTCTGTTAAAGGTATTGCAACACAACTTTGATTAGTATTAACACGAACTTTAAAACGCTTTTGTTGTTTTGGTGTTACAAGCTCAATTGTTTCATTTTCAATGATGTAATTAATAAACTTTTCGTAAGAATCGTTAAAATTATTTGATGTATGTTTTTCTGATGCGAGTTTGCAAATCATTTTAAATATGCCATCGCGGATATCATATAATACTGACGATAAATTTCCTTGCGGTTTTAATGGCTTAATACCCTCAATAAAATCTTCATTCCCAATCAGTAATTAACAGCTCATCAAATCTATTTTTTAGAGCCTCCCGTATTTTGTATTTATTTATTAAATCCTTCTCGCTAATGCCCTCAATTATTGACATTGCTTTTGAAACGGTGTTGTACGTTTTACCGGTTCCCGGAGGGCCGTAGAGGATGGTGTTGAGAGAGTTTCCCATAATGTTTTTATTTCCTTTGTTGTTAATCTGATTATATATTATTTTACAATTAAAAAACTTGGTAAATATTAGCCTGTTTGCTGTATCAAATTCCTCTTGTGGAATATTGATACATGTAGAATTGTCATTTGGCGTCCACCATTTCTGTTCACCTGTATATGTCTCGTCTGTTATTGATTCAGGTATTATTCATATTCTCTTTGAAACCACCCATTATTTATAAAACCATTATAATCACATTCAATTGGATCGGACATAATTCTACCGATAAGTTCAAAGTATTCATTCCCTCTGCAAAGGTAAAAGTAATCACCCGTTTTCATTTGTTTTGTAAATATTTCACCTTGGGACATAGGAGATTTTCCTTTCGCTTTAGTGTCACCATTTACCACTATTACATTATTATTTAAAAATAGTCATATGACTCATCGCTGAATTCTGTATCTTTGGGACTCATTGAGACCTTGTAAATAGATTCTGAATTATTTATGTAAATCTCTTTGACATTAGAATATTGGTTTTTAAAATTATTATATACTCTCTTGTTGAAAAGAGTATCATGATATGAAAAGAATGAAGAAAATTTGTACAAGCTGTCTTTATTAATTGCTTCAATTATGTCGTGTATTCTTTTTACATTGTTTGATTTCAGACTCTTGCGCTTGACACTTTTATTTATATCATTTATTTCGTCTAAAGTTTTACCTTTGACATTGAGAGATACAGGTGGTGTGAGTATTGAAAAATTACCACCTAAAAACTCTTTTATATCAATAATTATTTTATTTTTATCAACGATAATAACTCTATCATGATCTAAAAAATTTCCACCTGATTTGTCTAATAATTCCTGACTAACAATGTAAAAATTAATTAAATTTTTCGTTGTAATTGATTGAACAATAGTCTCAATGTCCAATGTATGCGGATGAATAAATGGTTGGAAGTTAGCTTTAACTCTTGGAATAAGTTCAGGGAATATTGCATTGATTCGTAATAAATCATCATTTGATAATTCATACACTTTCACATTTCTAAAATTAACACTTTTATTTCTTTTTATTGATGATATTTCTCCAATATAAACTTTGTTGTCACCAATAATTATTCCATAATCGTTTTCAGATAGAATATTATATACATTACTCCATCTCGAAGGCGTAGCATCAATATATTCAATACTAGCGTTTGCTTCATTGTATTGTTCAATATTTTTCATTCTTGTAATCAATGTATTCATAGCAAATCCTCCTCGTAATTCCCACTTCTAATTATTTCCCCGCCTGACTAAGGAACAAAAACCATTGTCCGGAGCTGCTAAAATTTTTCCAGATTAAAATCTTAACATTAATTTGCACTATCCTTTTTATCTTTTAGTAATTTCTTATGAAGGGTTATTCCTTTATCTGTAAGACGGTATTTCTGGTCTTTATGGTTGTGATTTTCCGGATGCGTCATCTCTACATAACCCTGTTCAATAGAGGGATTAAGATAGTTATTCATAAATGTTTCCCGATGTTTTAATTTAAGCTTATTCTGAATATCAGCACGCTTCATCTCTTTGTGTATCGCCTTAATCATTTTTAATACAGGTACGGTTACCTGTCCGGTTACTTGTCCGGTTACTTGTCCGGTTACTTGTCCGGTATCATGATCGGTATCATAGTCGGTTTCCTTGCGCCATAAAATAGCACGGAACTCTTCTTCCTGTATATACTCCGGCTCTTTCAGCCCTGCCTGCTTACACAACCGGATAATATCGCCCGTACCAGTGCCCATTCTTTCAACATATCCCGGAAGGTACATTGGCTCGGCAAGAAGCGGATTAGCCGGAATTGAACTGTGAGGACCCCTCAACTTTGAAATTGTAAGACCATAGGGAAGTGATCCGGGATTCCAGACTTCAAGCCTGTCCCGAAAGAGCATAACCTGAACGCTGCCATTACTGGTATAGTCCCGATGAGCTACCGCGTTGACGATCGCCTCGGCAACCGCCGCACGCGGAATCTCATATTCGACAGGAACCTGATTGCTGCTGTTGCGTGTTCCTACAGAAACATCAATTTTAGACATTACAAAATTAACAGACTGATCAACCAGCTGGAAGACATCTCCTTTATATACCTGATACGAAGGTATCGGTTTGACAATTTCTGTGCCATGAAAGTGCGCGCATTTGATTTCAGAACTGAGAAAATATCGCTGCGGATTGCTTCCAAACAGAAAAAGTGCTGCATTACACAATCTATTGTTATTCAATAAATTGAGATGTGTAAGAATAATGTCGGGTGCGGATTCTTCGGAAATAGGAAAACCGCGTTTTGCACGAGCGACGATGACAAAGTCTTTTATTTTCTGCACATCAAGGTCAGCTACACTGGCCTTGTCATTGAATGTTGCATCGAAAGGACTGAGACGGATAATTTCCTTTTCTTCGAGATAACGAATAAGTGACGCATATACCGCTGTTTTAAGATCGTCCGCTGCCGCAAATTTTCTACGGACAACATTGGGTTCGGTTTTTGCGATAAGTTTCCGCTCATTTTCGTGACGATCACCGGCAGTATGATTGCTGATAAAAATAAGGCGGGTTTTATTGTGCAATGCAGCATGATCATATTCCCGTTCTGTGGGAGAGATCCCCTGTGCATCCTGATAACCATATTCACTGCCGAATATACCAAGATAGATGTCGCATTGTTCGACTTCTTTGAGATATACATCTGATGGTGAATGTGAAGATGCCGGATGCTTTTCAAATATAAACGGCTCGAAGAATTGTCCGAGAAGAGGATCAGATGTTATATAGTCATTGAGCATAAGCCGCTCGGCGGCAAATTCGCTCTGGACGCTGCTTATGAAGAGTTTAATTCGCGGCATATATGTTTTCCATTTTCATTCAGTCTGGAATTTTGCAGTTTTTTCATTATAACTAGCTTCAGATTCTAAATTTCGCAGCCATTCAGTTGGAATAAACCCACCTTGCCATGATTTGCATGATACAACCTTAACCCTATTAAGGTGTTTTTCTTTATTTGAGAAAGCTATAATATCTATATCTGAATGTACCGAGTCTTTTTTGGATACAAACTTCTTATGAATTTTATCAGGTCTGAATTTGACATTATGTTTTACAAACCATCCGGGTTTTGCAACAAGCCAATCTTCGATGAGCTGTTCGAGAATATCTTCTTTCAATGATTGATTCCAAATTAATTTTTCATTCAATATTTATTAACTTCACACAATACTCTTATACACCTCTTCCTCATCTTCGTATAAACCCGCAACCGGTTACCCATAAAACAATATGTCTTAATCAAACACCAGAACGAAATACCCGGGTTTGACTTTATTGTCAAGAGATAAAACCTCAGGATGCCTCCCGCAAAGGC
>CAYLTM010000094.1:11466-15145 GCA_964386495.1 uncultured Leptospirales bacterium | reverse complement strand
TTTTTTGTGATTCAGCACTCGCGGTTTTTTGATTAGTGGTATTCTTTTTTTCTTCATCTGACTTATTTGCGTCATTAGTAAATTGTTCAGATTTAGGTATATTGTTCTCTATATTGTTTAATGTATTAGTGTTTTCCCGGGTATCGGTTTTCAGTTCCTGAATCGTGGATTTCATCTTCTGTATTTCTTTTTTTAATCCATCTACAGTCTCTGTTAATGGTGATTCTTTTTTCAGATCCCTTGTATCCGTGTTATTTGCTGGTTCGCTGATTTCAGAAGTATCTTTCAGCTGTGTGATTTTCTGAAGCTCGTCTTTAATAGTAGAAAGTTTTTCTGCTATTTCCGCGTTGGCATTGTCAAAGCTCTCTTTGTCTATTTTGCTTTTTTCCGATATATCAGCGGGTTTGCTGATTTCAGAAGCATCTTTCAGTTGTGTGATTTTTTGAAGCTCATCCTTAATTGTTGAAAGTTTTTCCGCAATTTCCGAGCTGGCAATGTCAAAGCTCTCTTTGTCGATATTGCTTTTTACCGACATGCTTTCCTGCGATGATGATACAGGTACTGCGTTATTTGTTATTTTAGTGTTGATATTTTCCTGGAGAACTTTTCTCAGCAATGACAGTTCTTCACGGAGCAGCTCATTTTCAACATTAGCTGTTTCCGGTACCGGGGTTTTTTCTGACTCAATTTTAGCAAGTTTTTCTTTTAACGCGTCAATTTCCCTGGTAACATTTTTATCTGAAATTGCCGGTTCAATTTTTGTTTCAAGTTTTTCAATTTTTTCTTTTAATATTTCATTTTCTTTTACAATTCTTTCAGTGTATTCCGAGTCTTTTTTTTGAAGACCTTCAATTTGATTTTTTAGTTTATCAATCTCGCTGCGGTTTTTTATATCCGCCTCATCCGCTTTTTCTACTTGAGTTTTGTTTGTTGTAATTTCTTCAAGTTTATTCTGCAGCTGGGTTATTTGATTTTTAAGTTGTATATTATCGTCATTTGTTTCTTTTTGAGGTTTTGGAATATTTTCATTACGGAGGGTGTTGATCTGCTTTTTTAACTCGCTGATATCCTGTTCATAAACTGTGTTGTTTTTTTCGACGATTTCATTAACAGCTTTAAGATCTTTTTCTAATTTATCTTCTTTAAGCTTTATAATTTCTTCTTTTACATTTTTTAATTCCTGGAGTTCATTTTTAAGTTTATTGATTTCTGTTTCATATTTTTCACTGCCGGGAATTTTTGCGGCGGGGGCTGTTCCATAAAGTTCTTTAAGATTATTTGTGATTTTTTCAACTACAGTATCAATTTCAAAAGCGGGGTTATCCTTAGGCGGAGTAATATCTATTTTAATATTGTCCGGCATGAAATCTTTACTATCAACTGAAACCTTTATTTCATTGTGGTGTTGACCCGTAGCCGATTTTTTACGTTCTTCCTTTTTTTTAGAAAATATCTGCTCGTAGTTATTGATGTAGTCAATATTTTCATCGATTTTTTCTCGGATTTTTTCATCGCTTATACGGTTATTCAGTCCCTCAAAAAGCTGTTTGGCAGTTTCGAAATCACCCTTTTGAAGATATTTTTCAGCGTTCGCCAGGGTATTTTTGTATAATTCAAAAGGTGAGTCTTCCGGTATGATATTATCGTTGTTGTAGGGCAGTTTGAAATCATTATCGGGGATTATTTGATCATCAGTGTCATCATCCAGATCCGATCTTCTTCGTCGTTTAACATCTTTTTCGGGAACATCTTTGTTTGATTCTTTACGTTTTCCGGAAATTATTTCTTCGGGTGCTTCAGGTTTTCCGGTTTCTGGGGGGATTTCATTTTTCCCGCCAGAACCGGAACCCAATATTGCCCATATAGGTATTAATAATACAAGAAATAATAATACACCAATTAATACAGTCATATAGTTACGTTATAAATACCAATAATGATTGTTTGCGGATATAATATTTATTGTCGGTTACAACCTCGGCGTTAGTTTCATCTAAAAAGTCATTTGGGAATTGTTTTGATGTGTCGATTACACGTTTCCATTTATTTCCTGAAGGTGATTCCGGTATGGTTATTGTGTAATTTTGAAGATCCGCGTTAAATGCCATATATATGTCAGAGTCTATTACATTATAATCAAGCAGTGATGCTTTCCCTTTCAGCATGCAGATCACCAGTTTTGAGTTTTCACTCCAATCTGCAAAAAAAGGATTAATTCCATGCCATGTGATATCCGCTACATCATCTTTTGAATTTACAGGGTAGGTGAATTTCTTTTTCCTTAATATTGGATGTTTTTGTCTGAATTTAATAATATTTTTCGTAAACTCAAAAACTTCTGTATTCTTTTCCTTTAATGCCCAGTCTATCCATGAAATTTCGTTATCCTGGCAATACGCGTTATTATTGCCTTTTTGGGTTCTTCGGAATTCATCACCCGAAAGGATCATTGGTACTCCCTGTGATAAAAACAATGTACCAAGCATATTTTTTATTTGTTTCACGCGGATTTTATCAAGATATTCTGTAGAGTCAGATCCTTCAATGCCATAGTTATTGGAGTAATTATTATTATCTCCATCGCGGTTCGCTTCACCGTTGGATTCGTTATGTTTATGATTATATGAAACTAAGTCGTTTAAAGTAAACCCATCATGACTTGTAATGAAGTTTATACTATTTAACGGTGTTCTATCACCATTCGCGTAAAGATCAGAACTGCCTGTTAGTCTCGTTGCGAGATGTCCTGACATGTTTTTTTCACCACGCCAGAAAAGCCGTACATCATCACGATAGTGTCCGTTCCATTCAGCCCATCTTCCGGGGAAGTGTCCTACTTGATACGCACCGCCCGCGTCCCATGCTTCAGCGATAATTTTCGTATGACGTAATATCGGATCTGCTTCAATTCTCTCAATTAGTGGAGGATTGCTCAGAATGTTGCCGTTTTCATCACGTCCCAAAATTGAAGCTAGGTCGAAACGAAAACCGTCAATGTGCATTTCGATTACCCAGTACCGCAGGCATTCGAGAATAAAATCCCTTACGATGGAGTTATTACAGTTAAATGTGTTGCCGCAGCCGGAATAATTCTTATATCTTTTTTTGTCGGGTTCAAGCATGTAGTATATCGAGTTATCAATACCTCTGAAAGACAGCGTTGGTCCAGTGTGATCTCCTTCGGCGGTGTGATTAAATACAACATCGAGGATAATCTCAATGCCCGCGTTATGGAAATCACGAACCATATCCTTGAATTCATAATACTGTTCGCCCATATTTCCACTCGCGGCGTATCTGCTTTTTGGCGCGAAAAACGACATAGTGCTGTAGCCCCAGTAGTTTTTCATTTTTTCACCGGTTATCGGATTCAAAAACTGGTTTTCATTCGCGTCGAATTCCTGAATTGGAAGAAGCTCAACGGCTGTAACTCCAAGTTCCTTCAAATAAGGGATTTTCTCTGTTAAACCCTTATAACTGCCTTTATGCAGCACGTTGGATGAATCATGAAACGTGAATCCTTTCAGATGAGTTTCGTAAATCACTGAATCTGAAAATGGGATTTTACTTGGTCTGTCGAACCAGTCAAAGTCCGGATTGATTACTATACTTTTGGGTGCACCCGGAGCACTGTCTTTTGTGGAGAACACATGTTCCTTGTTAGGATTATCCACATCGA
>CAYLTM010000094.1:8080-11456 GCA_964386495.1 uncultured Leptospirales bacterium | reverse complement strand
AACCCTCTTGCATCGGATATGTCCCAGTTGAAGGCTCCTGTAACAGCCCTTGCGTAGGGATCGAGTACAAGTTTGAATTTATTAAACCTGTGACCCTTTTCCGGATGATAAGGTCCGTCTACTCGGAATCCGTAAAGTTGTCCTTCTCTGATACCTTCAATCCAGATATGCCAGATGTCTCCTGTTCTATTAGTGTCAGGATTCAACGAATATTCCTCGCATGGAGAAAACGCGTCGGCGCAGGAAAATAATACCAATGTTATATTGGTGGCATTTCTGCTGAATATGGAAAAACGGCAGCCTTTGCTGTCGATTGTTGCTCCCAACGGCAGGGGATAGCCCGGCAGTGTTACACGATTGTTCATTTTATTCATTAATAATTACCTTAAATTTGCAAACATAGTAGTAATGATTTTTAACCTTTTTTAGACAATAATACGAATGATCATTATTTTTTTTATTTATTAAAAAAGCAATATATTTTTATTGCAGTTTTTTATTATATTTAGTAATTGCTCATAAGGCGGTTGCGGATTTTATCTAAATCCGTCGCCCCAGTCAAGGGCGAGTAATAATTAATGCCAATTTTTTAAAATACATAATTAATGGTGTTTATTTGTATCTTTTTATGTTAAATTGACAACGAATCGATTAGTGATGTTTTGAATAAATATGATAATGAATTAATCAGAGATTAGGGGTGATTTAATGCTGAAAATAATTAGTGTATTAATATTAATTGGTATTCTGTCATGCGGCTGTTCAAAAAACGGCAGTAAAGAGAAAGAACCGAATAACAGCAGTAAAAACGCTAACGAAATAGAGTTATCTAGACCAGTTACTGGATATTTGCATGATGATTCTGATACTGATTATTTTAAACTGGAAGTTGATAAACAGTCAATAGCATCAATAACATTGTCTCCAATTAAGGGTGTAAATCACGCGTTATTGATATTCCGTGAAATTGACGGAAAACCATTTCTGTTGAAGACTATCGATGATTCAAGAAAATCATCGCCTGAAGAATTTCCAAATATGGGTCTAAAACCCGGAATATACTATTTCCAGGTAGCATTTGGTGAGAGAGATTCGGCGAAAGGAAATGAGAAAAACAGCTATCAGTTGAAAATTACCGCTGAAGAAAATAGCAACGAAGAATTTGAGCCGAATGATATACGGGATTACGCGACACCTATTACCAGTTCTGTCGAATATAAAAGTTTTTTTTCACCGGCATTTAATAAGCTGAATGATAAGGATGTTGATAAATTCAGAGAATATGATTATTATAGCATAAGTGTAATGTCACCGTCATCAGTTATTGATGTTTCAGTAAGCGGTGTTCCTCAGGTGAATTCTGTACTGCAGCTCAAGGATTCCTTAGGAAACTTGATTGCTTCAGCGGACGCCGGTCTGGAAGGGGCGGGGGAGCTGATAAAAAACAGAGGGATTTCAGAGGCAGGTATTTACTATATCGTATTGTATTCGAAGAACTATGAAAAAAATAATGAAGTGCCGTATTTGCTGTCGGCAACCGTAAAGGGTTATGATTTATCAAACGAAATGGAAAGTAACGATACAATTGATTCAGCAAATCAAATTCTTGGTAAAGATATTAACGGATTAATTTATCCCGAAGGTGATATTGACATTTATGTTTATCAGCCTGATGTGTCAAAACAACTTTCGGTAAAAGCTATCCCCCCGCAATCCGTTGATATTAAGCTGAAGGTTTCCGATATTGACGGTAAAACGCTTTTTGATGTAAATAATAATCCAGCCGGTGTAATGGAGGTAATTCCTAATATTATTACTGATAAGAAAATATTTATTACAGTATCGGCGGGTGGTGCTTCGTTTGATCCTGATATTCAATATAATTTAATTTTAGAGGAATATTCATTGTCGGACGGTTCTGAGAAGGAGCCCAATGATGCCAAAGAAGATGCAAATATAGTTGCTGGACAATATATACAGGGGTATATTAATAGAAAAAATGATACTGATTATTTTTTTCTTCAATACGGGAAAAAAGTTAATACAGCAATAAAATTTCGCGGTGTAAAAAATACAAATATAGAAATCTCTGTTGCAGATAATTTCGGATATGTCGCTAAAACAGAGAAATCACTTTCAGGCAGCAATATTGAAATTAAAGAGACAATTAACGGCAGCGGATATCTCATTATTAAAGGAGAGACTCCTTCTGCGGAACCTTATGGTATCGAAATTATTCAGTTGCCATGACATAATAAGAAGACTATTTGAGTATTAGCTGAAATTATATTGACACGATATCGAATGCTCGCAATCGTTATACACAATAATTACAGCTCTCCGCCTGCCAGCGGCAGGCGAAAGCGATAACGTTTGTGGAAAACCACTTTCTGAAAGATATTGATACTGAACACTACTAACCAAGGATAAATGAAGAAGTGAAAAAACTAATAATAATACCCGCGTTGTTTGTAACATTGATAATCGGCTTGATGTACATTACCGGGACGCATGATACTCCGACAATGGAAAAGCCTGTCCAGCAGGGATGCGGCGGAGATAGTGTTTCATGCGATGAGACAATTGTAATCCCTGATTCCCATGAAGCAGCAGAAAAATATATATCACGGAAAACCGTCGTCGATAATAAATTGCATATTACAATGTTTTATTCCTACGACTGTCCTCATTGTAAGGATGCACTCGTTTTTTTTGAAAAACTTGTAAATGTTGATCCGCAAAGTGCAGATGAGCAATATGGTAATGAAATTAAAAAATACATGGATAACTCCGATAAAAATATAAAAATTGTTGTAGATGCCTATGAAATAAAACAAAATATAAACAACCGCAAAATATTTAAAAACTTCGCTGATGATTACGATACTGAATTGAAAGGTGTCCCGATGATTTTCATCGGTGAAAAATCTCTTGTGGGATTCAGTAAAGATAGTACACCCGGTGAACTTATCAACGAGATATTATTTCTAGAAAATAAAGGTTCTCCTGCAGCCGGTGTTTATAAAATTCCTTTTCTGGGAAAGGTCACCGCTGATTCCATTTCTCTTCCGTATTTCACTGTCGTGCTTGGATTGCTTGACGGTTTTAATCCATGCGCGATGTGGGTTCTTCTGTTTTTGCTGGGTATTCTTGTACATGCGGGTTCACGAGAAAAAGTCTTTTTTATTGGTATAATCTTTGTGTTAACATCCGGTGCTGTATATTTCGCGTTTATGACTGCATGGCTGAATTTATTTTTAATAATCGGGTTCAGCAGGGTTGTTACCATTATTCTAGCGAGTGCTGCGATATTTATGGGGCTGATAAATTTGAAGGAGATTTGAAAATTGGAAGATTGAAAAATTGGTTGAAAGGT
>CAYLTM010000094.1:6700-8070 GCA_964386495.1 uncultured Leptospirales bacterium | reverse complement strand
TTGAAGGAGATTATTTTCTTTAAAAAGGGTCTCTCCTTGATGATTCCTGACTCTGCAAAACCTAAACTTTATAAAAAAGTCCGCGAATTGATGAAGCAGAAGAATATGTTTTTCGCTGCAGTCAGTACAGTTTTGTTAGCAATGTTTGTGAATTTGATAGAGCTCGCCTGTACAGCAGGTTTTCCAGCAATTTTCACGAAAATTTTATCTGATAGAAATGAACCGGTTATTTCGAAATATTTATACATGCTGTTATATAATATTATGTATGTTTTACCATTGTTTATTATTGTAGTTATTTTCACAATAACTATGGGTCATTTTAAAATGAAGGAATCACATGCAAAAATTCTGAAGTTTATCAGCGGTGTATTGATGATTTGTCTGGGTATTTTACTTTTAACCGGATTATTGTAGTAAAAATATTGACTATATGAGCGAATCTAGTGAGAAAATCTGGTTTTTTACAATTACTGACAAAAATATCCTGATTTTCCTCGGTTTTAATTCATAATGTCGATTTACACAACTTTTCTGTCCCCGATCAGGCAATCAATCAATAATCGAAGGTCTGATTATAGCATTAGTGGTTAATCCTAAAAAAATTTGGATTTTGCTAAAATTATTAATAAAATAATAAAAAAATATATTTTTGTTTTGACATAATGAGACATAATATTTAGCTTATCAAAACCAATGAGACATAATATGGTATTTTGAAATATATGGAGGAAGTTTATGCTATCAATGGAGGAAGAAAGGAAAGCCGATACGGTTATAAAAGTGGTTGGTGTTGGCGGTGCTGGAACCAATGCCGTAAATAGAATGATTGCTACTGGTATGGAAGGAGTAGATTTTATTGTGGCAAATACTGACGCGCAGCAGTTACGATATTCTTTAGCTCCAAACAAAATTCAGATAGGTAATAAACTCACTAAAGGGCTAGGAGCCGGAGCGGATCCTGAAAAAGGAAGAGAAGCCGCGAATGAAGATAAGGATAAATTGATGAAACTCCTGAAGGGTGCGGATATGGTATTCGTGACAGCAGGTATGGGCGGCGGCACTGGTACTGGAGCGGCTCCAATAGTTGCGGAAATCGCGAAAGAAATGGGAGCACTTGTTGTGGGTGTTGTTACAAAACCGTTTAAAGTCGAAGGGAAAAAAAGAGCGGAGCGTGCTGAAGAGGGCATTCGTAATCTCAAGGAAAAAGTAGATACAACTATTACAATTCCCAATGATCTTCTTCTGAAAATTATTGATAAGCGTACTCCGATTGAAGACGCTTTTAAATTGGCTGACGATGTTTTGCGTCAGGCTGTTCAGGGTATTACCGATATTATAATGCTGACAGGTCTTGTAAATGTCGATTT
>CAYLTM010000094.1:1825-6690 GCA_964386495.1 uncultured Leptospirales bacterium | reverse complement strand
GGCGACGCGTTAATGGGTGTCGGCATTGGTTCGGGCGAAAATAAAGCTATAGAATCCGCAAAAATGGCTATTAATAGTCCTCTTTTAGAAGAAACAAGCATAGAAGGTGCGAAAGCTGTTCTAATTAATATCGCTGGTGGTACTGATCTTTCCCTTCATGAAGTAACAGAGGTGACAGAGCTTGTAACTAAACAAGTAGATCCTAACGCGAATATAATATTTGGAACCACTATAGATCCTGCATTAGACGACAAAATCCGTGTAACGGTGATCGCTACTGGTTTTGATAAAAAGAAGAATATGCTTAACACAAGGCTGAACAATATTGCCATTGATATTGATCCTCAGCAGATACAAAGACCAGTCTTTATTCAAGAAGAACAGGAAGTTGTGAATGGTAACAGGTATGGACAAGGGCTGACTGTTAATTCTGCCCCTGCGTATAACCGTGATGCTGTTAATCCTCTTTTGCATGAATACCAGAATAGAAATAAGGGTCTCCAGCAGGGATGGGGACAGGAAAAACAGGGAGAATACCGCTACAATGATGTTAACAAAGAAGATCTCAGCGTTCCGGCTTTTATAAGAAATAGCCCTCGTACAATAAATTAAATCTGCTAGGGTTCATTATTTTTACTGATATATAATGAGCCCGGGCTGAGGATTTAGTGCAAGGACAGTCTCCGGCGACATTAGCGGGCTGTCAAAATGAACACCCTTTTTATTGGAATAAAATAACCATAGTTTGAAGCCTTTGTTTGGTATGTTGCTGACTTTTGAATTCAACGCGTGGGTTGAAACTTTACCTTTTGGACCGCCCCAGCCTGAAGTTGTATGCACGAGCATTACAGGATCATAATCTGATTTGGCAAGTGATGAATCCCTTAACATCTTATAATTAAATTGGTGAAACACAAGCTGGCGTTTGCCGGAAATTTTATTTTCAAGAATATAATTTTTCATCTGTAACTGAATATCATTGAGTTCATTGCCGCGTATGTGACCGATTTGTTTCATCGGTCGGTCAGTTCTCCATTCGACATCGATTGCGAGATGCACATTAGGATATTTTAGAAACGGCAGAAGAGTATTCATCGCATCCGCAAGGGTGTATTTGCCGATCTGGTGATCTAGATATATCAAAAAACCGTTATCTATAGCAAAGTCAATATATTCCTTTACCATTTTAGGTGTCATTATACCAATTTTACCGCCTGGCTGACAAGTACCATATATAAGGTATATCGCGGGTATTACACCTTTTTCGCCGTTTATTTTGTCATATGTGGCTGCTTTTTCCCTTAGAAGCTCTGCAAGACGCTGTTTTGTTTCACGGCCGACAATCCCCATAATTTTGGAATTAGGATGACCATAATAGGCGATGATGTGATTTTTTTCAAAAAGCTGCGGATCTGTAAATTTGTCGACAAATTGTTTGCCGTACTTTTCCATTAGAAGTCTTTCAGGGGTGATTTCTATTTCACCGAAATTGACATCGCTGCTGGACAATGAAATGCAGTCCGGTACCGAAATAATTATCATAATAGTTAAAAGAAAAAAATATATATGTTTCATAAAAAATTCCTAAATTTTTTGTTTTTTATTAGTTCGTAATGAATAATTGACATTTCTGAAAAATGCCAATATCATTTATGATCTTATTTATTTATCGGCATATTTTATTAACCGCATTGAACTAATATGCACATATAAAAAAATGTTGTTATCATGCAACCAAATTTTTTGAAAAATATAATGATGGTTAAGAATTAAATTTTCCTGAAAATGGTTTTTCGGGTTCTTTCCCATCCTTATTCCACCACGATATATAATTATTCTATATACTATTTGCTGACAATGTAGTCATATATTGACTATATGCGTATTATGTTTAAAATTGAAGTCCGAAAAGATGTATCCGAAAATATTTCTAAAATGCCGGTCAGAATACTAGAAAATTTGTAGCTCTTCTAGAAGATTTAAAAGAAAAGGGAGCTATTCAAAAAGACTGGTCGAATTTTAGTAAACTTGGAGACAACAAATATCATTGTCACCTTTCCCATAAGTGGGTTGCTTGTTGGAATAATGAAAAGGATTCTATAATTATAGAGGTATATTATGCAGGCTCACGTGAAAACGCCCCATATTAAAATTGATATTGAGGGCAAGATTGATAACAAAGTTTTAAAGGTTTTAAAAGAAGTTTATGGTAACAAAGTAAAGGTCATTGATGAAGACAATGAGCTAATCAATGTTTTTGAAACAGATTGGTATAAAAACATAAAAGCCGGTATGACCCCGGGTAAATACATGAAAATATATAGGGAGAATCATAAGCTCACCCAAGAAGAATTAGGAATCAAATTAGGCGGGATTACAAAACAAAATATTTCCCATATGGAGCGAGGAGTCCGTCCGATCAGTAAAAAGACTGCCATAATGCTGTCTAAAATGTTTAGTGTCTCTGTTGACAGGTTTATATGACAAAATAATTATGGAGATTGATCTTTAAGTCATAACGATAATAAAAAAGCCACGCTGTTATGCATGGCTTTTTATTACTTCAAACTTGTCTGGGTTTTAAAACGATCTTATAGCTCGAACATGTTGTGTTCCTGACTTTCTAGAAGTGCAGTAGTATTCAACATAAGAAGCTAAGGTATCCGCACTATTAAGATAAGTTGTGTCTTCGGAGGAACTCCAATAGATCTCATCATAAAATCCTTCAATACTTGTTTTATTTAGATATAGTTTGTTTAATTCGTCTATAGATGGCAAATACCATTCGTCGTATACTCCTGTACCTGAATCGGTATTTAAATAATCATCACAAACCTTTGCCGCTCCTCCAGTAAAACCAGATTTAGCCTTCATTGCATTGACTTCTTAAACTGATTCTAAATCAGAATTAAATAGACACATTTAAAACGTAATTTAGTAAAAACAGTTGACTATACTTGATGATATGGTTATACTACACCTATGAAAGCAAAATTATTATACAGAACAAAAAGTGAATATGACGAAAATACTTTTGCAGAAATAAAAGTTTGGGAAGTTCCAATAGAAACAGACAAGCCACATGGTCTAAAGTATTCGCTTGTTTATATTGAAAACGGAATTAGGGTTATCGGATACGATAATGCCGAAAGAAAGGGTGATCATGTTCACTATTTTGATAAAGAAATGAGCTATGAGTTTAAAAGTATGGGAGAATTATTCGACGATTTTTATAACGATATAAGGAGATACCGCCATGAAAGTTAAAGAAATCAGAACAGGGGTTAAGAACCTAGAAAACATGATTTGTGATGCAAAAGATTTTTTCGTTAGATATGAAAAAGGCGAAAAAATGAATAAGCAGGTCGGCATATATTTTGCCACTGAAGAAGCTATGAAAAAAGCACTGACAAAGGAAAGAATGAAAATACTCCGAACTCTTAAACATGGAGATTTTCATTCTATCAGTGAGCTTGCAAAATTTCTAAAAAGAGATCAAAAAAACGTTTGGAACGATGTTAATGCTCTTGTGAATAAAGGGTTTATCAAGCTGAAAGAGGCAGACAGCAAAAAGAAAACATATATTCCGCAAGTTTTATATGACAAAATAATTATGGAGATTGATCTTTAAGTCATAACGATAATAAAAAAGCCACGCTGTTATGCATGGCTTTTTATTACTTCAAAGAAATGGACAATGCCAATTAGAGAATGGGGAGCAGCTTTGAACCAATTTGCGATCAATTTTGAAGGTAGAATTAAGCTTTGAAAATAAGCTATTTACACAAAAATAATGACACTCTCCAATTTAAAGATATTTTTGTTTTTCGTCAATAAATAAATATTTTGTATTAATTAATTGACCTTTCTTTTTATTATACATCTTAATTCTTTCATTATTTTCTCGATCCATTCCTTTTCTTTCTCAGAGTTTATTCTAAAACCGGTTCACAAGCTGGTTCAAAATCTGAAATAAAAAAGCCCAGATTAGGGGGTTTTGTTAAATCTGCAATAATTCATCTACCAATGCTTTTTCCACAAATTTATTTAATGACAGCTTCATTTTTGAAGATGCCAGTGCAATCTCTCTATGCAGTTCCGGTGATATTCTTAAATTAAATTTTCCTGAATATGGCTTTTCTGGTTCTTTCCCATCCTTTTTGCACCACGATATATAATAATTTATAGATTCCTTGAACTCTTTTTCAATTTCATCAACTGACTTCCCCTGAAAAGTTATAACGTCATTAGTGTTTATCACATCCCCATGAAAAATCTTCGCTTCTGAATCATATTCAACTACTCCAATATATCCTTTGTATTCCATCATAATTCGATTCCCGCCTTTTCTAAAAATCTTTTAACCGAGGCAATCGAGCCTTTGTCTGTTTCTTTTCTCGGATGAGGTCTGTGAAATACCGCTCTAGCATTGTGCAATTTTAAACCAATCCTCGAACCGGATCCCTCTTCTATTTCCGCTCCAAGTGCTCTAAGCAAAGCTTCGATATCTTTCCATTGGATTGACGACAAAATCGGCTTCTTAAATATATCTTCCAATGTTTTTCTATTTTTTGAATTCATACAGGCATAGTACTATAAGTTAGTACTGTTGTCAAGCTTTTTTTCATTATTCTATATTTTATTTGCCGGGGGTTCTGTCTCTACCAGAGCATAAGAAATTAAGATTTTACTGCACATCTACGACCTTGTTGTTATTCTTAATAAGGAATAGTAGTTAAAATGGTGGAGCGGTCAGTCTCTTTGGAGAAGCCCCCCCCATTGAAAGGAACGGAACGTCTGACCGCTTTAACAATTTAAAGATATTTTTGTTTTTCGTCAATAAATAAATATTTTGTATTAATTAA
>CAYLTM010000094.1:0-1725 GCA_964386495.1 uncultured Leptospirales bacterium | reverse complement strand
TCTTTCATTATTTTCTCGATCCATTCCTTTTCTTTCTCAGAGTTTATTCTAAAACTGATTCACAATCTAATTCAAAATCTGAAATAAGAAAGCCCCGATTATGGGGCTTTTTGGTTATAAAATTGACTTCCTTTGTTTTAATTCTGCAAGGAATTTATCAGTATTTACTAAATCATTTGTATCAGTTTCTTTCATTGCTATGACAAGAGCAATATCCTCATTATATTCATTGATGTATTTTTTAATTGCCATTCTCATAATATCGGAATATGCAGATACTCCAATATCATTAGAGATGTCCTTCAATGATTCTATCCATGCTTTAGGTATTCTTAATGGAATAGATACTGTTTTATCTGCCTTAACTGGTCGTGCCATCACAAACCTCCTTTTATTTTGGAAAATACCTATAAATCTCTTTCCTATGTAAAAACCTAATCAAAATAAATTTTTTCTCTTCTTCAATATATTCAAAACCCAACCGATAATTTCCGATACTAATTCGATAAAAGTTATTATACCCTTTTAGTTTTTTTAAATTTGGGATAATGCTAATAGATTCACTTATTCTCATAAGCTCAATTATATTAAGAATATGACTTATTATTTTTTTATCGTTAATCTTATCCACATCTTTATTAAATGTTCGAGTAATTTCAATTATCATTTTTTACCCTTGTCTTATCGTATATTACAAATATACATCATTATACAGAAAAGTCAACATAAAATTTATTAAAGCTGGTTCAAAATCTGAAATAAAAAAGCCCAGATTAGGGGGTTTTTTTGTTAAAAACATAATTCATATCAAAGTCAGGAATAATCTGTTTAATCGTACTTAGTGTTTTAAGCTCTGGATTTTTACTCTTAGCCGTCTCTAATCTTTGGTAACTTGCGATTAATGAAACTAAAAAACAAATTTAGGTTTGACAAAAAACGCCATAAAAAAAGATAGTGCAGTAATTGAAAAAAAAAGGAAGTGATTTAATAATGACTAACCCGCTAGTAGTGGATGTTCGAGACGGAGATCTTGAAAGAGCTTTCAAAAACTTGAAAAAGAAAATGGCGCTCGAAGGTATTTTCAAAGAACTCAAAAGAAGAAGATATTACGAAAAACCGTCTGAAGAGAAAAAGAGAAAACGGGATGAGTCTGAGCGGAGACGGCTTAAAAAGATGCGAAGAATGGCTGTGCAGAATAGACAGCGAAAATTCGGAGCACCTCAACAACAGCAGTTTCAGCAAAGAGGTTTTCAGAGAAAAGATTAAATCCGGTTTAACCGGATTTTTTCAGCTAAATTGAGCTGACATGAATAGTAAAAAATTACACATACCGCTGTCCGAACGAATTAGACCGAAATCGCTTGAAGATTTTTTCGGACAGCAGCATATTCTTTCTGGAAATTCAATCATCACCCCGCTTTTAAAAAAAAATAAAATCTTTTCAATGATACTTTGGGGAAAACCTGGCTGTGGTAAAACTACACTTGCCGGAATTATTGCGGAATACTTTGCTTTTTCTTGATGAGATACACAGATTTAATAAAGCTCAACAGGATTCAGTTCTAAACGCTGTTGAAAACGGCGATATAATACTTATAGGCGCGACTACCGAAAATCCTTCATTCAGCATTATCGCACCGCTACTATCGCGGGCAAAAGTCATACAACTGAAACCTTTACTGGAAAATGATCTCCAGTCTATATTGAATAGAGCGATGAAGGACG
>CAYLTM010000093.1:12450-15370 GCA_964386495.1 uncultured Leptospirales bacterium | reverse complement strand
CATTATTGATCGCGGAATCATCATGCTTTCGCGCTATCAGGTTTTCAGCCTCTTCCTTCCCGGTTTGTTCAATTTTAGCCTGAAATTTTCTGTTAAGTGAGATATATTCAAATTCAGAATAATCTTTAAAAGGTTTATAGAGAATATTAAAAAATTCGATAGCCGGTATGCTCTCAGCAACCTTTGTATTAAGTTCAATTTCCTTGATGAAATCCAAACAAATATTTCCCGGAATCGACAGATCCAACTGATCTGAAGCAGTAGCTCTTGATATCGCTTTTTTATAAAATTCTGCAATTTTGAGATAGTCCTTTGTCATCCTGGCTTCCTGAATCCGCCCGTAAAAATAATCCAAAGGCTCTTCCGGTTTAATTGTAGTCCATGCTGATATAGGACTTATCAAATATTTATAGTAATAATTTCTTCCCTGGTCTGCAAGACTTCGAATTATTCGCTGATATTCACTAACATGAGAATACTTAATCTGATCGATATTCATTTTGCAACCTCATGCTGTTAGAATATTTTTACATCCTATTAAAGTCAATTATTTTTCAGTAGATTAAAGGTAGATAAAAGGTAGATAAAAGGTGTCAGAGACATTAACTGCTCTGACACCTTTTTGAAAAAGTACTTGCCATTTATAGCATAAAGTTGACTGGTTATACAATATTGTAAAATGCCTTTATTTCAAATTTTAAAGTGAAATAAATAGCGAGATAAAATTTAATTGGATGGTAAGTATGTTAAAATCAAAAATTCGGCGGACGCAAAGGTCCTGTTGTCCTGATAATTATGGATGGAGTCGGAATCGGCGGAGAAAATATAGGCAACGCGTTTAAAAACTCCAATACACCAGTATTAGATAAACTTATGAAATCTAAACTTTATACGGAACTAAAGGCTCACGGAGTTGCTGTCGGTCTTCCAACCGACGATGATATGGGAAACTCAGAAGTCGGACATAACGCTATCGGTGCAGGCCGTATATTCGATCAGGGTGCGAAACTTGTTGATAAAGCTATTGAAACGGGAGATATCTTCACGACTGACACATGGAAAGAAATCATCCAAAAACCTCTAACCGAAAACACAGCTTTGCATTTCCTGGGATTATTATCTGATGGAAATGTTCATTCCCATGTCAGCCAGCTTTTCAAACTGATAAACAGAGCAGCAAGTGAAGGAATAAAAAAAGTTAGAGTGCATATATTACTCGATGGACGCGATGTACCGGAAACCTCCGCGCTCATATATATTGATCAGCTTGAAACTGTAATGAAAGATATAAACTCGAAGGGATACGATTACAAAATCGCTTCCGGCGGCGGAAGAATGTTGACGACAATGGACAGATACGAAGCTGACTGGGAAATTGTAAAACGGGGATGGGAGGCACATGTCCTTGGTGAAGCAAGACCATTTAAAACAGCGACTGAAGCTATTGAGACTTTCAGAAAGGAAATACCTGGAATTACCGATCAATATCTGCCGTCATTTACAATTGCTGATAATAACGGTCCGATCGGAAAAATCATAGATGGAGATTCAGTGATTCTTTTCAATTTCCGTGGAGACAGATCAATAGAAATTTCCAGAGCCTTCGATGAAAAAGAATTTACCAAGTTCGATAGAAAAATATATCCGAAAATAATGTTCGCCGGAATGATGGAATACGATGGTGATCTGCATATTCCCGCGAATTATCTTGTTAACCCGCCTCAAATAAATAATCCAATAAGTGAATATCTAGCTGACGCGGGAGTATCGCAATTCGCAATTTCAGAAACACAGAAGTTCGGACATGTAACATATTTCTGGAACGGCAACAAAAGCGGAAAATTTAACGATAATCTTGAAACCTACGAAGAAATAACTTCCGATAAAATTGCCTTCGACCTTAAACCCTGGATGAAAGCTGTCGATATCACCGACCGGGTTATAGAAGTAATTAAAAGCAATAAATATGATTTCATACGATTAAATTTTCCAAACGGCGACATGGTTGGTCATACAGGAAATTACAGCGCGGCGGTTATTGCTGTTGAAACAGTAGATCTTATGCTTACCAGAATTCTGCCGGTAATTGAGCAATGTGACGGAATCGCGGTTATTACGGCTGATCACGGAAATTCGGATGAAATGTACGAACTGGATAAAAAGGGAAATGTGACCTACGACAAAAACAATGTCCCGGTTAACCGTACAGCTCATACACTTAACAAAGTACCGTTTATTATATTCGATAAGAATTATAATAATGAATATGAAATGTCAGCGATTGACAACAAAGGTCTGGGAAACATTGCATCAACCCTTCTGAATCTTTTAGGATATAATCCGCCGTCAGATTATTTACCTTCACTAATCGAATTCAAATAATAATGATTAGAACCGTACCTTTATTGGTGCGGTTCTAAAAATAGTGAAAAATCTATGCCGAGGTCATAATGGAAAATAATATAAAAACAAAATATAATATCGTTTTTGCAGCATCAGAGGCTGTACCGTTTGCAAAAACCGGTGGTCTCGCGGATGTCTCCGGCGCATTGCCGAAACATCTCGCACAGAAAGGTCATACTGTTTCACTATTTTTACCCGGATATTATTGTATCGATCAAACTAAATACAATTGCAGACTCGTCAGCGGACCGCTAAGCGTACCCATAGGAGATTCTGTTGAATGGGGAGCGTTGTATGAAACGGATTATCTGGAAAATGTTAAAACATATTTTATAGAATATGATAACTATTTTGGGCGATCGGGATTATATGATGACGGAATAAATGCTTACAGTGATAACGCGAGAAGATATACATTTTTCTGCCGGGCTGTTATGCAGAGTATTGTGCATCTTGACATCAAACCGGATATTATTCATTGTAATGACTGGCAGACAGCGCTCATTCCTGTTTACGC
>CAYLTM010000093.1:8110-12440 GCA_964386495.1 uncultured Leptospirales bacterium | reverse complement strand
TTTATAAAAATGTCAAAAATTTTAAAAAAACTAAAACCTTAATGACAATCCATAATATCGGTTACCAGGGAGTTTTTAATAAAAATGAGATATTCTGGACGCAGCTAGGCTGGGGAGCCTACACAGAAGATAATCTTAAATTTTTTGATGATATAAATTTTCTAAAAAGTTCACTGCTCTGGAGTGATGCGGTAACGACAGTGAGCCGCAAATATGCTGAAGAAATTCAAACCAGAGAATTCGGTTACGATCTTTCTGGAATTCTTCAAATGCGAAAAGACAGACTATTCGGAATTACCAACGGTATAGATTATGATGACTGGAATCCTGAAACTGATAAGCACATTAAAGCCTCTTATGATATAAATAATATTTCAGGAAAATCTATTTGTAAAGAAGATTTACAGAAAACAATGGGACTGCCGGTAAAAAATAATGTTCCACTATTTGCGTCAATCACCAGAGTTACACATCAGAAAGGTATGGATATTCTTTCTTACTCGCTTGGAAGATTTTTATCACATTACGACGCACAATTTGTTCTGCTTGGTTCAGGAGATGAAAGTATTCTCAGTATTTATGATTACCTTAAAAACATTTTTCCTGATAAAGTTGCGATTTATAAAGGATACAATGGAGATCTGTCACACAAGATTGAAGCCGGTGCTGATATATTCATAATGCCTTCCAGATATGAACCCTGCGGATTAAACCAGATGTATAGTCTTAAATACGGTACTGTGCCGATTGTTCGTGCTACCGGCGGTCTGGATGACACCGTGGAAGAATGGAACAGTACAGAAAAAACTGGAAGCGGTTTTAAATTTATACATCTGAACGAATGGGATTTAGAACAGACAATAATAAAAGCGGCTGATGCTTATCATAACAGCGAAGACTGGAAGATCATTCAGCAAAACGGAATGTCCTATACAAACTCATGGGATGACGCGGCTGATGAATATATAAAACTTTACCATAATGTAACAAAGTTCTAATCAGCAGTACCGCTTTCTGATTTTGACTCTAAAGAAGAATCCTGCTCTGAAAACCTGGTCATAAGCTTACCGCAGCAGAAAGGTATAGGATCCTCCTTTCCGATTCTCGATGTTTTTTTGCAAATATCGCAGATATATGTTGTGATTTCACTCATTATTTTTTACTCCAGTTCATAATAATCTACAATAAATATTTGAACCGTATCACTATGATACGGTTCAAAATTATAATCTTAACCCACTAAAGTTTTAACACCTTTATAAATATTTTCAGGATTATCATTTCCGTTTACACTTTTCAGTAAACCTTCTTTTCTGTAGTAATCGATCAGCGGAGAAGTTTTTTCGTTATAAGTTTTCAGTCTGTTAGCAATAGCTTCTTCTGTTTCATCACTTCTCTGGATGGTTTTACTTCCGCACAAATCGCATATTCCTTCAACTTTCGAAGGTTTAGAAATTACATTGTAAATTGCCTGACACTTAGTATTCTCACAGGTTCTTCTGCTTGTCAATCTTCTGATAATTTCCTGCTCTTCAACCGCTATGTCTATAACAGCATCGATATTTCTGCCAAGTTTTTTTAATAGCTCTTTCAGACCTTCAGCCTGGGGTATGGTTCTTGGGAATCCATCAAGAATAAATCCATCCGCACAATCTTTCTGTCTAAGTCTGTCGTCAATAATATCAAGAATCAAATCGTCTGGAACAAGGGCACCTTTGTTCATATATTCCTGTGCCTTAAATCCAAGTTCAGTTTTCTTATTAATATTTTCACGTAAAATATCGCCCGTGGAAATTTGAACCAGTTTATCTTTTTCTACAAACATTTTAGAAATAGTTCCTTTTCCCGCACCTGGTGCACCAAGCATAATCAATATCATCAAAATACCTCCAAAATAATTTCATTATGATTTTGAGATTATTTTGAATTGCTTAAATATTAGCAAGTCTCTTTTTAAAGACTCGTCATACTTTGAAATTTTTACACTTTGAATGTGGACTGTGGTAGTTATTTTGTTTGTTTTTATGATTTTTTGATATTTTTCCAGTAAATTGTCCAAATCGAACCTATATAGATATCATCAACGCGACTACGCCGCCGTAAGAAGTGGCGAGACATAATTACCACTAAAATATGAGATCATGCTATTAAATTTACAAAATAATAGAAAATTTACTTGAATTATATAGTCAATAAATCGAATTAACATATGGTGATTAATTCTATAAACTCAGGTAATGAAATGGGCGGATTTCTTGTTTTCGAAAATATAAGTAAAAGTTTTGGCAATTTCAAGGTTCTGAACAATGTTAGTCTTGAGATAAATGCCGGTGAAATATTTTCCCTTCTTGGACCCAGCGGCTGCGGTAAAACCACACTGCTTAGAATAGTCGCCGGATTTGAATCCCCTGACAGCGGAAGAATTCTACTCGATGGAAAGGATATTACAGATCTGCCGCCTAACCAGCGAAAGGTTAATACTGTTTTTCAAAATTACGCACTATTCCCAAACATGTCAGTCTGGGACAACATAGCCTTTGGTCTGCGCATGGCGAAAAAAGACAAATCATTTATCAAGTCTGAAGTCGAGCGAATGCTCGATATGGTACAACTAACAGATCAGTCACACAAAAAACCGGATAAACTCAGCGGTGGTCAGAAACAGCGTGTGGCGATCGCCAGAGCGTTAATCAATAAACCTGAAATATTACTTCTCGACGAACCGCTTGCCGCTCTTGATCTGAAACTTAGACAGAGAATGCTGGTCGAACTCGACTGGATCCACGATGAAATTGGAATTACATTTATGTACGTTACACACGACCAGGGAGAAGCCATGAGCTTGAGCGACCGGGTCGCTGTAATGAACAAAGGCGAGATTGAACAGATCGGGAATCCGCCGGATGTTTACGAAGCTCCAAAAAGCAGTTTTGTCGCGGCTTTTATAGGAGACACAAATTTCTTTTCCGGAGATGTAATCTCGGTTACTGGAAATTATAGTAAGCTTAAAATTGACGGATTCCCCGACATGCTTGTATATAATGATAAACCTACAAAACTCGGCGACAAAATCAACCTGAGCATTCGTCCTGAAAAATTCATGGTGTCTAAAATTTCTGAACGACCAACAGTATCAGATAAACATAATATGGTGGAAGGTATTATTGAGGAAGTTGTTTATATGGGCTCTCATACAAAATACTGGATTAGAGTTGATGATTACCTTATTAGCAGCAGCCGTTTCCATGACCAGTTTATGGAGAATGACGACATCCTGGATAAAAATGTGAGAGCCTGGTTAATATGGCACGCCGACAACTGTTATATGCTCGAACATTATTCTATAGAACACGAAGCACTACTCACACTGCCGGATGATGAAGTCATTGCAGAAATTGAATCGGCAGAGGTGGATGATAGTGAGTAAATTTAATAAAAGGTTCAGTGAATTTTTCATTTCCTTTCCTTCAACGGCATGGCTGTTGATTTTCTTCGTTATACCGACAATTATTGTGCTGGCAATGAGCTTCCGTGCCGCTGACATGTACGGCGGTATCGGTGATGAATGGACTTTGAAAACTTTGACCGAACTTAGAAATCCCAACTACCCTGCGATAATATGGAGAACCGTCTGGATAAGCGTCATTGCCACTTTTACGTGCGTCATTCTTTCAGTTCCGGCGGGTTATTACATAGCGCGCATGGAAAAAAAGCGGCGCGATATTATGCTGTTGTTTATTATTGTTCCATTCTGGGTAAATTTTCTTATACGCATTTTCGCGTGGAAAGTTTTTCTTCATCCAGAAGGGTACTTCAAAAAAGTTCTGGTTTTCTTTCATATAGTATCTGACAACACTTTGCTTCTATATAACTCATGGGCAGTTCTCGTTGTAGTCATCTACACATATCTGCCGTTTGCCCTGCTGCCTATATATGCGGCGGCTGAAAAATTTGACTTTTACCTGCTGGAAGCGGCATATGACCTGGGTGCTTCAAAACTAAAAGCTTTTATAAAGGTTTTCATCCCCGGTATTAGAGATGCTCTTTTCGCAGCTATACTTGTAGTGTTTATTCCAGCGCTCGGTTCTTATGTGATACCGGAAATTGTCGGTGGCCCCAGCACAGATATGATCGGCAATAAAATCGCACAGCGGACCTTTGTGGAAAGGAATCTTCCTCACGCGAGTGCGTTATCAACGCTGTTGGTGCTATCGGTATTGTTACCTGTTATGCTGTATTTAATTTTTCAAAATAAACGGGAATCTTCCTTTCTTAAGGGCGGCATTAGTGAAAAAAAGTAAATTTCCTTTATTTATAACAATTTTCATAT
>CAYLTM010000093.1:4190-8053 GCA_964386495.1 uncultured Leptospirales bacterium | reverse complement strand
AACAATAACATCGATGGTAATTGGAACCTGCTCAGCTTATGCGATTTACCGGTATAAAACAAAAAAACAGTTCGCGCACAAAGTGCTGATATTCACCCCGCTTGTTGTACCGGATATTCTCATGGGAATTAGCCTTCTGCTATTCTTTGTCGCACTTAAAGTCAAACTCGGATTATTGACAATCTATATCGCACATGTCACGTTCTGCATAAGCTACGTTTCCATGGTAGTTCTCGGACGGCTTCAGGATTTCGATTACAATGTCATTGAAGCCGCATACGATCTCGGTGCGTCTTCTTTTCAGGTAGCCCGAAAAATAATTATACCGATGTTGACTCCAGGAATCATGGCGGGCGGACTTCTGGCATTCACATTATCTATCGACGACTTTGTTATTACATTTTTTGTTTCGGGACCCGGCTCAGCCACGCTGCCGATATATCTTTATAGTCTAATGAAACATGGTTCGCCCACAGTTATAAACGCACTATCTGTAATATTTATTTTTGTTACTTTTTTAATAGTCTTTTTAAGTAAAAAAATTACGGAGGGTAAAAATGAAAAATCTACTTAACAAGGTACTGGTTATTATTTTTGCGTTTGGAATAATTTCCTGCGGCAAAAACAAAACGGAACTTCACGTTTTCAATTGGGGTGATTACATCAATCCCGACATTATCGATTCTTTTGAAAAAGCTAATAACTGCCGTGTCGTTATGGATTTTTTCGATTCAAACGAAGCCATGTACGCTAAACTTAAAGCAGGCGCGTCTGGGTACCATGTCATAATCTGTTCAAGCTATATGGCAAAACTTATGTATGAACAGAAAATGCTGGCGGATCTTGATCATTCAAAATTATCAAATATCGGTAACATTGATAAAGAATTTTTAAAGATATCTCTCGATAACAGCATGAAATACAGTGTGCCTTATTTAATAAGCTTCACCGGCATCGCGTATAATAAAACTAAAGTTACAGATTTCAAACCCACATGGGACATGTTCTCCAGAGATGAATACAAGGGCAGAATGACACTGCTAAATGATGTTCGCGAAAGTGTCGGTATGGCACTCAAATATAAAGGCTACAGTTTTAATTCCACTAAAGACTCAGAATTAAACAGCGCTAAAGAACAATTAATTAAGTGGAAAAAAAATATCGCGAAGTTTGAAGTCGATGAAGCAAAACGCGGTCTGGATGCTGGAGAATTTTTCATGATACACGCTTACAGCGGAGACGCACTTCAACTAATGAATGAGAACCCCGATATGGCATTCGCTGTGCCGGTCGAAGGCTGCGGAATCACCAGCGATGACATGATAATTCCTATTAATGCTGCCGGAAACGACCTTTCATATAAGTTCATAAATTTTATTCTTGAACCGAAAGTCAGTGCGGACAACATGAACTATGTTTTCTATCTTGCTCCAAATACCGAAGGACAGAAACTCATGGATAAATCTTTTCTTGAAAATCCGGCGGTCACTATGCCTACAGAAATTCTGAATAAATCTGAGATGATCAGTGATGTCGGCGAATCCGTCGTAAAATTCAGTAAATTGTGGGATGAAGTAAAAGCGGAAGAATAATTCAGGTTTATAAAAATATTGACATAGAATAAACAAAATCAATAATCAATATTATGAATAACCAATTAAAATATTTTTTCATCTATAAACCCTTCGGGATGATTTCTCAGTTCTCTCCTGAAGGGTGTAAACCTGTATTAAAGGATTTGTATAATTTTCCTTCGGATGTTTACCCTGTCGGCAGGCTTGATTCCGACAGTGAAGGATTGCTTATCATAACTAACGACACCAGACTTAATAGCCGACTGCTGTCTCCAGGAAATTCCCACAGAAGAGTTTACCTCGCTCAGGTCGAAGGAGTTATTACTAATGAAGCGATACATCGTCTGAGCGAAGGTGTGGAAATATCAGTAGAGAAACATATTTACAAAACCCTTCCAGCAGAAGCCAGTCTGCTGGATAATGAACCGATACTGCCTGAGAGAAATCCGCCGATACGTTTTCGAAAAAGCGTACCGGTTTCCTGGTTGGAGCTTTCAGTTATTGAAGGAAAAAACCGTCAGGTCAGAAAAATGACCGCCGCTGTCGGATTCCCTACCCTTCGCCTGGTTCGATTATCAATTGAAAATTTATCAATACAAGGAATGTCCTCGGGAAGCGTCGTTGAGATTTCCGGTGATGAGCTATATAAATTACTTTTTAATAGCAGAAAAAATCCTTAATAAGCAGGTTGTCGATTTATCAATTCTGCATCCGATCATATTATCAAAGATAAATCATCAACTAGAATAAATTGCTATTGACTTATTTAGGTTATCAGAAGTTTGAGTATATGTGAATAATTATATTTATAAGGACTAAAATCATGGAAATTAATCAGGATCACTTTCGTATAGCAATTGAAAATTTCGAGAAAATATCTGATCTGCAAGCGAATGAACGTTTAGATCAATTGTTAATAAAACAACCTGCAATATTTTCGGCTATTCATAATTTAGAAAAATATGGACCATTCAAGGAAGAAATCCCTTTGCTTCTGGAAATGCTGCTGATAATTTTTGAGGCTCTTAAAGTGGCGAATATTGAAATTCCCACAATCACCGAAGAGGAATATCAATCTCAAATAAATCAAACATTGGAATTGGTTTTATCCAATTCAGATAAAAATGATAAAGATATCGAACAATCAACTGTTGAATTCTTTAGCAAAATCAGCAACAATTTGATATTCCTGTTTGCCAATCACGATATGATTGAATGTGGTTTTCTCAATTTTGAAAGCGAAAATTCTGAACAATTATATATGACTGGTTTAAATATAGCAGTCTGCATAGCATTAGCGGCGGATAATGCTGTACAGCAGAAATAATTTGGAGTCTTATAATGAAAATTTTTTATTTTACCGCGACCGGAAACTGCTTAGATATTGCAAAAAATATTGGCGGTGAGCTGATATCGATACCTCAGGTTCTAAAAAATAATACAACTGAATTCCAGGACGATATTATTGGTATAGTATTCCCATGCTATTATTTCGGCACGCCAATGATCGTTAAACACTTTCTGGAAAAAGTAAAATTGAACAGCAGCTATATTTTCGCAATAATGACATACGGTAACTATTGCGCCGCCGGTACTGATCATTTTGAAAAAATCGCCAAAAGCTGTAACATTAAAGTTTCATATTTAAGCGATATTGTTATGATCGATAATTATATTCCATTATTCAAAATGGAAAATCAGCTTAATAATGAAGCGTCAAAAAATATAGATAAAAATATCAATATCATTAAAAGTGATATCAATAGTAAAAAATATTTTATCAAAAAACATTCTTTTGATAAAAAACTCATGACAACTGTCGCTCAAATATTCTACCGTAAAAAACATGGAACATTTGACAAAAAATATTCTGTCGAAGATAGCTGTACCTCCTGCGGTATTTGCGAAACAGTTTGTCCTGTAGGAAATATTACAGTCACGAAAAAACCGGAATTTAATCATAATTGCACCGGATGCCTCGCTTGTACACATCTATGCCCGGTTAACGCTATTAGAGTAGCTGGAGAAAAGAGCCGGGTACGTTTTAAAAACAAAAACGTATCTGTAGCGGAAATTATTAAGTCAAATAATCAGAAATAAATGTTTAACAAATCGATTAAAACATTGAGTTATACAGCATTTGCAATATTGTTGCTCCTATTTTTTTTTGCGGCGGGATATATAATGAAAAAAAATGATAATAATTACAATACACTTACTCCTTACGAAGAGTCGGTGATAATCCATAAGGGCACGGAAAAACCTTTTTTCGGCGAATATGTCAACACA
>CAYLTM010000093.1:3299-4180 GCA_964386495.1 uncultured Leptospirales bacterium | reverse complement strand
GTAATTTTCCATTGTACGAATCGAAAGATAAATTCGTTTCGGAATGTGGCTGGCCAAGTTTTGACGATGAAATAAAAGGACATGTCCTTCGAGTGACCGACGCGGACGGCAGACGCACTGAAATAATCTGTGCAAACTGTAAGGGGCACCTTGGTCATGTTTTCGAGGGCGAACATCTGACAGATAAAAATGTCAGACATTGCGTAAATTCCGTTTCCATGAAATTCATTCCAGCGACTGATATAAAAAATCAAACGGAAAAGGCTATTTTCGCTGGGGGCTGTTTCTGGGGTGTCGAGTATTATATGAAAAAAATACCCGGCGTATCAACTGTGATTTCAGGGTATACCGGCGGGAAAACAGAGAACCCAACTTACGAGGAAGTCTGTTCAGGAAAATCCGGTCATATCGAAGCTGTTGAAATATCATTTAATCCGCAGATAGTCAGTTATGAAACCCTGGCAAAAACTTTTTTTGAAATTCACGATCCGGAACAAGATGGACGACAGGGTCCGGATATTGGATCACAGTATCAATCCGCTATATTTTACATAGATGACAAACAAAAAATTATTATAGAACAACTCATTGCCATTCTAACTATCAAGGGTTATAAGATTAAAACTAAAATACTACCCTCGGCCAAATTCTTTCCTGCTGAGGAGTATCATCAGAACTATTATTACCGAAAAGGTTCAGTACCGTACTGTCATAAATATACGAAACGGTTTTAATTTATCATAATAACATCATATTTTTGTTATACTCCCCTGCTCAATTTTCACTTCATCCGACAAAACTTTTTCAATGCCGTCGTGAAGCATAATGATTTTATAAACGCCCGGTAATAACGGAAAAAGATAGTCACCGGTTTTACTATT
>CAYLTM010000093.1:0-3289 GCA_964386495.1 uncultured Leptospirales bacterium | reverse complement strand
GCAATAATTCTGGTATTTTCATTATAAGTAAGCACATGCCCATATATCCCTGTATTAAAAATATTCATCATGTTGATTATCGCACTTTTATGAGCAGTCCAAATTTTTTTAATAAGCTCATCATCACTTTCAGAATAATGTAACCTGCTGTGGAGTTCAACTGTATAGGATAGAATACCTTTCTCCGCGTAAGCCCAATCAGTTAATGTTCCATAGGAAGGATACCAGTCATAACCCTCAATCGAGTAATATGAAGAAATACCATTAGCCTTAACCAGTTTGGAATATTCACTAACAGACAAAACATAAAGACCATACTGAGGATGATAATTACTCACAAATTCCTGTTCACTGTAGAATTCCGGAATACCGGAGGTGTTGTGAGTGCCGATATAATCCCATGGAAAAGATATGCACACATTTCCTGTATGATACGCGGTTAATAAATTAATATTATGCTGATCGATTATCTGCATTATAACCCGAGTCTCTTCCTGATCAGCCGGAGAGTTTCCGCTGTTATCTCCAATGTTCCATGCAAACGGGAAATTCCTGTTAAGATCAACACCATTGATGTTGAGTCTCTCAGAATAAGTTAATCCGTAGGAATTCATGACCGGAATAAAATAGAAATCGTATCCCGCAAAACTAGTACCGCCGGTATTATAATCATCAACAATCATCTCGATAATTTTCAACACAACATAGACTGACACCTGTTCATTACCATGAATAGCGCCAACAAATAAGACACATGGTTTAACGAGATCCTTTTTATCACCGGCTATTGAAATCATTTTCATGGGATTATATGGATTACTAGAAATATAATAATTCTTCAGTTCTATACGGATATTGTTATTTGCGATTTTCTTCAGGTACTTATTAATTTTTTCAGGAGTTAAATACACATTTTCAGGGGAAATTTCTTCGTCAGAATTATCATCATCAAAACAAGCAGGAGAAACAAATAATAGAACACAATACAATAATATAATTAATCTTTTCATTTTTCCGATTATAATCTGTGGTCTAATATCATCATGATTACCATTTTCATTATGTAAAATTAATTCTCTTATAATTATTGGCACCTCTAAAAATTATCTTTAATTTTCAGAAGTGCCATTATTTTACACCATTGCTACTTAACAATACCTTTTTCTATTAATAGTTCAGCGATTTGTATAGCATTCAAGGCGGCACCTTTACGAATATTGTCCGCAACCACCCATAAATTAATTCCATTGTCTATGGATTCATCTTCACGAATTCTACCGACGAGTGTATCGTCTTTACCTGCAGCATCAATCGGCAGCGGATAAATACCTTTAGACGGATCATCAACAACCTTGATTCCTGGAGCCTTTGATAACAATGCTCGTACTTCAGCGGCGGTAATCTTTTTTTCAGTCTCAATATTTACACATTCAGAATGTCCATAAAGAACTGGAACCCGAACAGTTGTCGCTGTAACGCGAATCGAATCATCACCCATAATTTTTTTTGTTTCATTGACCATTTTCATTTCTTCTTTCGTATAACCGTTTTCAAGAAACACATCAATTTGAGGAAGAACATTGAAAGCTATCTGATACGGATAAACTTTAGGTTTATCAATAGGTTCATTGTTGCTGATTTTTTTTACCTGAGATTTAAGCTCCTCTATTGCCTTTAGACCAGTACCAGACACCGCCTGATATGTGCTTATTACGAGACGTTTAATTTTAGCCGCGTCATGTATAGGTTTTAAAGCGACAAGCATCTGAATTGTCGAGCAATTCGGATTCGCTATAATTCCCTTGTGGAGATCACACGCCTCCGGGTTAACTTCAGGAACAACAAGAGGCACCTCTGAATCCATTCTCCATGCTGAACTATTATCAACAACAATACAACCGGCAGCTGCTGCTTTTTTTGCAACTTCTTTACTTATTGAAGCACCCGCAGAAAATAACGCGATATCATAACCATCGAAACAGCCGTCTTTAACAGCCTCAACAGTAATCTGCTTCCCGCCGAATTCAATAACATTTCCAACAGTCGTATTGCCGAGAAATTTTATTTTTTCTATCGGAAAATTTCTTTCTAAAAGTATTTTTCTAAATTCAATACCAACAGCACCTGTCGCACCTAGTATAACTACATTAAACTTTTTCATACTACCTCTTTGTTTAAATATATTTCGATTTGTAAGAGAGGAACAACATTATTTCATGGTGTTATTTATCAACTATTTTTTTTCGCTAAAACCATTAACCAGGGAAACGGCACAGACGAATCCATTATACAAAATTCACTAGAAATCATTCCATGAAATTCTTTTTTGTTCCAGTGATTCACATGACCTGGTGTATTACCGAACCTGTTTAAATATTTCAAACGCGCCATATTGAGCATACACCAATAAGGTTCATAGGGAACCGACGCTATAATGTGTGACGATGTTACTCTTTTAATTTCTTTCAATGATTCATGCGGCGATGGAACATGTTCGAGAACTTCAGCAGCAATAACTAAATCGAAACTATTATCGGCGAAGGGTAATTTCACATTTTCAGGATTTAACAATAAAACCTTGTCCGCCCCCTTTTGCTTAGCTGATTCTAACAAATTTTCTTCGATATCGACAGCAGTGTAATGAGCATCCGGGAAAACCTGCTTTACAATTGTTATCATTTCCCCTTCCCCACAGCCGAATTCAAGAATCTTCAACGGCTTAACTTCTGTTAAAAACTTAACAAAGTGTTTATCAAAATTATTCATCAATTTTTTGTAAATGCTATTACCAGTGCTTCGTTTATTAAAATAATTTCCTGCTATTATCTGTTTTTCCACAATCTTACCTTCAATATATTAATATGATATAATGCCATAAATCAGGGTCTATTTTAAATTTGCAATTACTTAAATCCACTTATGTTATTATTAGAAACTATTTTTGAACTATGACAGTTTTCTGCAGTAAAAAATAATTCAATCTGAATCCGCATAGTTACGCAAAATTTGCGTAACTATGCGGAAAATTACTCTGACACCATTTATTAAATTTACAGATTATTAATTGCTTGACAAATAATAAACATATCTGCAAATTGTATTGTTTATTTTACAAATACATAATAAAAGTGAGGGTTTTTATGAGAAAAAGTTTTTTGGGTGTGCTTATGATTCTGTCCTTATTGTATTGTTCAAAATCCAATGATACTGCTACGTCTGGAACTAATGACAAAGATATTGCTGAAAACAACGTGAATAAAATTGTATTTGTAACTGAGGAATATCCGCC
>CAYLTM010000092.1:15233-15454 GCA_964386495.1 uncultured Leptospirales bacterium | reverse complement strand
AATATCACAGAACATTCTGGCAACCGAGTCTTCCTTTGGCCGCCACGGAAGGATCTGAAAGGTGGAAATATCGGGCATGGCTATCAGTTCATATTCATTCGTGCGGATAAACCCGTCAATTGTTGCCCCGTCAAAACGAACTCCATCAACAAGCGCGTCTTCCAGTTCATCAATGGAAATCGCGAAACTTTTTAACCGACCAAGAATATCGGGAAACCATA
>CAYLTM010000092.1:9470-15223 GCA_964386495.1 uncultured Leptospirales bacterium | reverse complement strand
CCGGATAAATTTCACATTTCTGTCATGTGATAATTTAATAATATAATCGATATCTCTATCCATTTACAACACCCATAAATAAAAATCGCCATTAACCACTGATTTTCCTCAATGATACATTTAAGCAAGAAAAAGCCTTTTTCCTGTCTATAAGTGTGATAATAAATATTGAGCTTTATTTTACAAGAAAAATTTACTTTTTGTTGATTATTCTGTTGTATCTGCTCATATTTGGGTGATAATTATTACCCGCCGCCGCTTACAATGGCGGAGCATTTTTCTACCAATTTACAAGCAATTACATTCGTTTTTACAAATTTTTCTTCAACTTGCTGATATATAAACCAGCTTTTTTATAGGAACTGTCTCTTTTCTCGATATCCATAAACACATCATAAGCACTGTCTATCGAACCGTGAGCCATAAGAATTTTCCCCTTTTGATATAGATACTCAAGATTATCCGGTGACAAAGCCAAAGCCTGATTTATCGACGACAAAGCCTGATCATTCTGTCGAGTCTTTGTATAAAACATACTTAACATGTACAAATAAAATGGATCCTTGAATTCTTCCTTATCAATGGTTAGAATATCGATTCCCTTGTTAAATTCCTTCGCGTTAAAAAATTTCATGGCTTCCTTCATCTTGAAGCGTTTCTCGCTGGTTTTCTTGTCACTGTCATTATAGTCTGAAACAATTTTATCACCGAATTGAATAATCATAATCGTCATATCGTCTTTTGTATTGTTGGAATTATTATCTTGATAATTATCAACAGCCTTCATAATAATATTAACCTGATCGTTAATATCTGTATCATTGCTGTTCTTTATACACTCTATCAAACGGTCTTCGCCGAAAAAATCACCATCAGAACTTCTTGCTTCGGTTATTCCATCGGTATAAAGAACAATTTTGTCATTCTTGAACAATTTGATACGCTCGGTTCCATATTGACTGTCATTTGACGCGCCGATAAAAAATCCATCAGAGTCAAGCAGCATCATTTCACCGGAAGACTGAAATAAATACGGCATCGCATGTCCGCAGTTGGTATACTCAAGTACCATAGTGTTCAGGTCGATGATTCCTAGAAACATTGTAAAATAGAAACCAGTATCAGCCAATACAGGTGTTAATCCAGAATTTATCGCGATACAGACTTTTCCGGTATCCACTTCACGCATCAACTGGTTTTCCAGTTCTGTTTTAATCATCGATGTTAATAATGCTGAAGGAACTCCATGCCCGGAAACATCTATGAGCGCGAACGCTATTTTGTTTCTACCGATTTCCATGACATCATAAAAATCACCACTAACCTCCATTAAAGGTGTCAACTTTGTAGCAATTTTTATATTAGAATTGTCCGGCAAAGGTTTCGGAAAGATTTTCTGCTGAACATTCTTCGCTACCTTCAATTCAAATAGCATCTGGTCATTTTTAGTCTGTAGCTCCTTTGTGCGGGCTTTAACTATCGTTTCCAGATTATCCTTCAGATTTGAAAGATTCTGATACATTATTGAATTTGCGAGAGATATCGATGTCGCGTTTCTTATATTATTAATAAATTTTATCTCATCGCTGGAGAGCTGTTTTAGATCAGCCTTTTCCCCTAAAAAAATAAAGCCGAATAATTCATTATTCTGTATAAGCGGTACGATGTAACAGCAGGAATTTAGCGAAAACAAAGCCAGCATTGGCGAACGAATCGCCTGATAATAAGGGTTTGTCTCCACCATATTAATTTCTACAAGATGATTTGCTCCGATAAACCATTCGCCAATAATAGGATCTATTGCATACTGCTCGCCATTTTCGCGGATAAAGACTTCTGAATCTCCAATGCGAAGGGAAATTTCCACATTTTTTATACGCAGTACCTTACTTATAAGAGTTGATACTTCATCTATTAATCCTTCGAGATCTTTTAACAGCGAAATATCTTCTATGAATTTTGACTCAGCAAGAACAAGATTATATTTTTGTTTATTGAAAAATTTATTAATTACAGGCTGCATCCATTTAAGATATAAATAATTCACCAGAAACCAGGTAATCATTATTAACATTATGTAAATATCACTAAGATTTTTCAGAAGATCTCTTATCGCCTGAAAAAGAATCACATTAGGAATTAATATTAATGACGAAAGAACTCCCCAGATTAATGTTATGTGGATTATGCTTCGAATATCGAGAAGCTTGAACCGCAAAATACTGTAACCCATAATGCTTAGCGGAATAAACATAAAATTTCCAAACGGATAAAAATCTATACCGTTCATCGCAGGAATATTCATAATATTTAAAACAGCAACCATAACAAAGGAAAAGAGAATGTATTTGATTTTCATTCTAATGATATGGTTTTTCTCTTTACGAATAAGAATAACACATAGAATAAGCATGTAAACTGTCGTAAGAAATGAAGCAACACCGAAAATCTGAAAAACAAAATTACCTTTCGCGATATAACCCCATTTGAACTTATACATGCCTACAAAATATAATTCAGACTGTGTGAATAATGAAATTACGAATGAAAAAACTATTGAAAAATTCTGTATAATTTTTTGACATAATCCATGTCTATTTAACATTCGATGTGCAAAGAATATATTCACAGGAAGAATATAAACATAAAATATATGAGTTATTCTTTCAAGTTTGAGCAGAATATTTTCATCATCAATAAGATGATGGCATATAAACATAGGTGATAATAAACTATACCAGATACAAACCAATGAAAAAATGATGTTATCCGATTTAAGCTTACCTTTGGCTAAAGATAATACAGCAAGTGATAACCCAACTATCAAAGATAAAATCGGTGGGATTAAATATATATTAAAATGATCGATAAAATAACTGAACATAACGCAACACCTTCTGAAATTTATTTTTTTGCTTTTTTATACCTATCAGAGAGTGTTTTTCCACAGACATCATCGCTTCCGGCAGCTACTCAGCTACTATTGGGCGGTGAGCTGCAATTATCGTGTATAACCATTTTATGATAAGTATATTAACTATTCAGAATGTCTATTTATACATCCTGTAAAATCGACATGTTTGAATTCAGAAATAAATTCGTAATTTATTTTTTGAACAAAACCATTAGTTTTGTAATATGCCAATTTCATCAAACATTATTCTTTATTACAAATTATTTTTTTTTATAACGATTTCGATATATTTAAGATGCTAATGCGGGAACATAAAAAAAAATATTGACATTTCCGACAACAAACCCACATATTTGTGAAAATATTTGTTTTCGGTGGTTTATTATGAAAAAAATCATTTTAAGCGTTATAATAGTATTATCATATATAATTTCAGGCTATTCTCTATCCGAAAATGAAAAGATTCAAATACTGCTGACAAAAATAGAAGGATCCAATTTGCAATTTGTTCGAAACGGAACGACCTACAATTCCAAACAGGCGAGAGATCATCTCGAAATGAAACTTAACAAAGCTGGAGGAAAAATTAAAACAGCAGATAACTTCATAACATATATAGCGAGCAAATCATTCTTAACCGGCGAACCGTACTACATAATTCATCCTGACGGAAAAAAAGTAAAAGCAGGAACATATCTTAAACAACTTTTATCGGATATTGAAAAAAACGGAAAATAGATATTGCTAACGAGATAATAAAGGTTAGTATACAGCCCAATATATAATATCGACAACAACAAATATGCCGAACGATATTGAAATCAGCATCAGAAGTTTCCATAATATAGTTTTAAGTTTCTGCATCATTCATCCCTAATAATAATTTTACCGCGGGGCATACGGAATATCATTTCTTCACCATTTCTGATGACATCAAGCACCACCATAGAGTTTGGTTTCCCGCGCAAAAGATTTTTTGCGACATGAATCTCTTGCAAACCTTTGAGATTTTTACCATTTATTGAGATGATTTCATCTCCAGGAAGAAGCCCTGCCCTATGTGCTGTACCGCCTTCAAAAACAGAAACAATTATGAAAGGATTAGCCGTAGAAACTGTATTTTCAGAGGAAGGAACTTCTATTCCAATACCTCCAAACTCTTCCTTACTGCAGGAAAGTGAAATAATCAGAATAATCAATATATAAATAAGTTTTCGAATCATATAATTATTTTCTCTGTTTAAACTCATTAATCATTTCAATAAGCATCGCGGCATGCTCTGATAAAAGACTTAATGACATATCTACATCTTTAACCGACGAAAGCATCTGATACAATTCAGAAATAGCCTGTCTCACCTTCTGATCGCATGCAATAATTTTATTCACTTCGGCAGACGGATTCTGCGTCTTTCTATTCATTATCTGTTCTTGAATTTTGCTATATATATCACTCATTTTACTTTTTAACCTCTGGAGGGTTTACAGTATTTGTATTTTTATCAGCGGCAGCGGGGGTTTCATCTTTTGGCACTGCCGAATTGTCCGTTTTTGGTTCTGCGGTGTTATCAGATTTAGCCGCTTCAGGTTTCTTGTTTTTTGAAATATCATCAACAACCTTGACTTTACCAGAAAAGGAATCAATTATAGATTTTTTAGCTATACGCGAATTATTATCGAGGTGATGCAGTTTCAAATTCTCAAAATCAACACCTTGATACTGACCTTCATTTTTTGATTGAATAATATTAATTGTAGCGAGAATCAGCTTATAATCAAAGTCTTCGACATTTTTTCTAATGATGTCCTCAGCCTGTTTAAATTCACCGTTTCTCAAATATTCTGCGACCTTTTTCTCTGTTCTGAACCGTCCTCTTCTTTCTAACTTTTTCTCGTAAAGATATTGATGACTTTTATCTATTACTCCACCTTCAGATTCGTTTCCAACAGATGGTAAATTAGGTTCTTCAACCGCGGCGGTATTGTTCTTTTCAGGTGCAGCCTTTTGTTCGGGCTGAACTGTTTTATTATCTGTTTCCTTTTTAACACCAGTATCATTTAATTTAATAGATTCTTCCCATTCCTTACGTTTCTTATCAAGCTCGGTACTGTATTCTTTTTCATATTCATCATACGAACGATTAACTTCTGCAACAAATTCCTTATCTGTATTTTTATCAGCGAATCTGGTATAAAAAGGATTAGATTCCGCCTTTTCCGCTTTTAAAAGATTGTTAAATATTTCTTTTTTAACTTCAACGGTCTGACTTTCATATAAAGCCAGCATCCCATAACGCATAGACCTTCTAGTCAGCTTAATCGCCTCAAGAAAGTTATAAATTTTATATGACCTAAGATGCGGACGTGAGGACTCCGCCATAGTTTTAATATTTTTCGCTACAGCTCTATCACGATAACCAAGAGTAAGATAAAGCCTGGCAGGCGCGTTTTTAGATTTTATTACACCGGGAGCTAGTTTATCAAGTATCAATTTAGATTCTTCCAGATAATAATCTGTGAGAACCTTGTTAAATAGAACCACATTAATTTTTTGAGAACCTACAATATTATGAAAAGACCGTTTATAGTCTGACTGAAGATAGGAGACTTCAGCATTAAAATGTTTCTGATAAACTTCAAAGAATTGGTCTGTATCTTTTTCTCCAAAATTGGAGACGCAAACATTCATAAACTCAATAAATTCCTTATTCTCCCCGAGCACCCTTTCAGTGGTAGTTTGATTCGTGAAGGAATAAACTGGTATAACAACAGCCAATAATAAAACCAAAGTTAATTTACGCACACGCGCCTCCTAATATCAATAACTGAAATCCATTTA
>CAYLTM010000092.1:2547-9422 GCA_964386495.1 uncultured Leptospirales bacterium | reverse complement strand
GTCGCTTAATACATATTATATTACGCGGCAGCACATCTTATGTGAATATAAACTGTAATAGCATTAAAAAGACAATTCAGTTATTAATATCGGCATATAATGAAATATTTCGAATAATTATTATTAAGTTTTAATGATTTACACAGATTATCTTATTTAACTTCGATATCCTGCGTAATAACTGTTTTTCCATCGATTATTATATTAATCACATATTTACCGGACAATGAAAAATATTTTCTTGGAATACTAGCTGATAAATCTGTATAGTTTTGATCAACTTCATAACTGATGCTTTTATGATGATTAATTCCACCGTCTTTATTCATCATAATTTCAACAGAAACCTGTTTGGATTTCATTTCTTCTGGATTAAATTTTACAGAAAAGTAAACCATATCATTAGCATTAAAATTAGTTTTACTTAGTGTCTCAGCAGTAACTTCTGTATCAGACAATACTAATGATGCTGTATTTATCGTAGTTATAAAAAAAATAGTCAATGCAATTCCAGCCGCGACTATTATTAAAACAGCAGCCTTAACCGCGATATTAATTTTTTTATTACTTTTTAGCAGACCTAGATTAACTTTCTGTCCTTCTTTGTTTTCATTGTTCGCTGTATCCATCATTCCTCCAAATATATTTATTATTCTGTAGTAATCAATCGCCGACTATTCAACAAAATCAGTGAATAAAATTCTGACAACAATAATTTTTTATTTTTTATTTTTCTCCATACGTTTTATGACAATATATGTAAAATAAGCAATCATCATCAACAACATTAAAAATCCCAAGTATGAAACCGGCCAAGGGAATCTACTCGTCATCATTGAAAATTCTGACATACCGCCTATTCCGGAAATCAGGTTTAACGGCATGAAAATTATGGTAATTATTGTTAATCGCTTCATATGAATGTTAAGGTTGTTATTGACAATCGAGGCTCTAGCATCTCCAAGTCCTACAAGAATGTTTGAATAAATTTCAGCTTGTTTATAACACTGGTCATTTTCTATTATAATATCATCAAGAAATTCTATTTCATCTGAACCAAGATTAAGTTTAACCGCGTTAAGTTTTATTTTTTCCATTAATACTTTATTGGCGTTAATCGAATTCAAATAATAAACAAGACTCTTCTCTATCGCGAAAAGACTGATAAGATGTTTGTTTTCAAAAGAAGTATTTATCTTTTTTTCAATTTCATCAGATATCATGTTTATTACCCGAAGGTGCTCAAGGTAGTGAAATACTGAGCTGTAAAGAATTTTTAAAAAAGCGTCAGTGATAGATGTTACTTTTGAAAATATTTTCAACGAAAATATCGGGATCTCCTCATCCATTATCATAATCAATCTATCTTTATAAAAAAACATACCCGAAGAACAAACTTTAAACACTAAGTTATCCTGACCGGAATAATTCTTGGGTCTTTTAAATATAATTGCGACATGCCCGGGCTCAATTTCCAGACGTGACAACTCGTCCGGATCCAATGAAGAATTGAGAGTATGCTCATCAATTAGACATTCGTCTATTAGAAATTTTTTTTCAATATCATCAGGTTTTATGAAAATTATAACATTAGCGGATTTATCATCTGCAGGTGTGATTTTCATATCCTTTAAAATAAAACTTTTTTTCATTCAACTACCTTAATACGGCTTTACCGGAAACAAAATATTACAAACAACAGTCAAAATTATTCTTGATGTTATAAATAAGCAACCAAAAAGATAACATATTATTATTTTTTTGGAGTATGTATGTATCTATTATCATTTTATATCCCGTCGGAGTATTCGGAAAAAGTTAAATCGTCATTATTTAGTGCCGGTGCGGGAAAATATCGCAATTATGACTCATGTTGCTGGGAAACCGAAGGCACCGGACAATTTCGTCCCCTTAATAATAGCAAACCTTTCATCGGTAATCATGGTGAGATTAAATCAGTTAAAGAATTAAAAATAGAAATGATCTGTGAAGATGAATTTTTACAGAAAGCCATTGAAGAACTGAAAAAGAATCACCCCTATGAGGAACCCGCGTATCACTTTATAAGGATTTCACTATAAAAATAAATTGCTAATGAAAAACAGTAAATATATCGATTAATTTAGTGTATCATAGATAATGCAAGGAGGCAGACTATGGAAGCAATAAATAATCATCAAAATTATGAATATGGAAGTAGAAGCACAGTAAAAGATTTTTTCAAAGAGAAAAGCGTAAGTGATATTGCGAGTAAATTAAGCAACGCGGGTTTTTTCTCCGAAGAATCATCAAAGATCATTGCTGAACAGATTATTAACGGTTCACTGAGCCTTTACGCATAGAGTACAATTTTCCGTTGATACCGCAAAGAAAAAACTTACAACTATCGGTTTCAACGGAAAATTATCATGTTGTCGATTTATACAAAATTTGCGAATCGACTTGCTGGTTATACCAAAAAAGGGTTAGACTCAATTCCAACAGTACCCTTTTTCACCCATAGTCTAATCTTTAATACCGATTCACTATTCTCTGAACTAATAGTTCCGATCTCTTCAATATAACCGACAGCTTTAACAGGAAACTCGTATATTCGACCCATATTAGAAAACGGATCACTTAGAAGTATAATTTTTGATTTATCATCAATGAGTTTCCGAGGAGTTCCTTCATATGATACATATAGCGAAAAAAAATCATCATCAGGTTTTCTAATCTCATATTTAGAAATGGAAATCAGTTCATTCAATATCTTTTTTTGTTGCTCCATATTACACCGCTGTTATTTTTTATTACCATGTAACATTATTACGCATTTGTTATGAGTCAAGCAGAATTTTAAAAATTAAGATCTGTAAATACCTGTTTTCAATACACTGATATAAAAATTCCAATTTTCTAGATACTTTTTTTTAATCAGCTCAGCATCACTGGAACTTTGAACTTCACGAAGGAAATTGTATCGTGTCTTCATCAATAGCCAAATAAGCATATCCATCACTGACTCAAGTTCAAACTTTAAGGTGTTTTTATTTATTTCGCCGAATATTCCATAAAAGTTTTTCTGGAAAATTGCCGTGATTTTTTTCTCTATAGAAATTTCTTTAATGTGATAATTATTAACGATGAATCTTATATAATTGGGATTCTTCATGTAGAAATCAAAAGCAATTTCAGCGACTAGTGAAAATCTGTCTAAAATATCATCCGGCAGAATTATCTTCCGCAGAGAAATCTGCTCCTGAATATACTGATACAACTCATGATAAACATTCTCAGTAATATATACAAAAAGTTCTTCTTTTGAACGAATGTATTCATAAATACCTCCCTTGGAAATCCCGGCAGCTTTTACAATTCTATCAATTCCTGATTCGTTTATTTTTAAGTCGCTACTGATTTATAGTAGCCGTTAACCGCATATTCACGTATACATGCATTAATTATTTTTCTTTGTTTTTTTTCAGACAAATTAAAAAAAGTTTTTTTCATTGAAACTCCAAAGAAAATATAATTTTTACTAAAAATCTTCCCATATACATGACGAGAAAGTCAATAATAATTTTCTTGACTTTATTGTTTAGCAGTTGAACATAAACCTGAATATAATAATTTCAAAGAGGAAATGTGGATATTATTGCAGCAATTTTCAAGCAATCGTTCATAGAAGGGAAAATCACTTTAGCCGATTACGAAATACCGACAGTCAGTACAGTACTCAGCAGAAGAGACAAGTGGGAACATTTCAAAGCTAGAATATCATCTTTTAGAAACAGATTCATGGTAATACCGGGATTGTACGCGGTCGGAACACCCGACTCAGAATCGGAAGTATTTATCAGTGCGAATTACCAAATGAGTTTTAATTATCTCAGGCAGGCTCTAAATGGTACGAACAGTTTGATTCTCGTACTGGATACAAAAGGAATTAATGTCTGGTGCGCGGCAGGTAAAGGAACATTCGGTACAGCAGAAATTATTAAAAGAATCAGAAGTCACAACCTGCCGAATATCGTACGTCATAGAAGGATAATAGCACCGCAGCTTGGCGCTCCCGGAATAAGCTGTTCAGAGGTAAAAAACTACACTGGTTTCCGGATATATTATGGACCGGTCCGTGCTGAAGATATTCCCAAATTTATCGCGCAGAATTTAAAAGCTGATGATGAAATGCGGCGGATAAAATTCACATTTTTCGACAGGCTGATTCTTACACCAATGGAAATCAATCCTGCTCTTAAAAAATACCCTTACCTTGCAATAATATTTTTCATACTATTCGGTTTAACACCTGAAGGGATAATATTCAAGAAAGCCTTTTACGATGGACTCCCTTTCTATATAGGCGGGCTGTCCGCAATTTTCACTGGTGCATTTCTAACACCGCTATTGCTTCCGTTTATACCGGGAAGAGCCTTTGCGGTAAAAGGCACTTTAGTCGGGCTTGCGGTATTTATACCGTTGACGCAATTTCCCGCGATACTCCAGTTTAATGGTCAGCTTGAAAAATCAGCATTTATAATATTTTTCACGTCATTGTCATCATTTCTAGCTACCCAGTTTACAGGAAGCACTGTTTACACGCATTTATCCGGTGTAAAAAAAGAATTGAAAATTGCATTGCCGATATATATAATTGGTGTTATTATTTCCGTAGGGTTGATTATTTTTTCTAAATTCGTTAACTTGTGAGGAAACTATGAAAATGAAATACCTGAAAAATGCATCATTGAAATATTTTCCTGAAAATTGCACATCCTGCGGAAGATGTATTGAAGTATGTCCTCATGCAGTTTTCAAAAAAATTGAAACTAAAGTTGTCATGAAAAATCCTGAAAACTGTATGGAATGCGGAGCATGTCAAAAAAATTGTGATTTTAACGCGATTACAGTTAAGTCTGGAGTCGGCTGCGCGTTTGCTGTTATTACAGGTATAATAAATGGCACGGAGCCTGATTGCGGATGCGGTTCATCAGGAACAAGCTGCTATTGATAAGAATGTTGATTAATCTTTGGCAGGAAAATATTTAAAGTAGTAATAAATTAATAAAATAAATGCGGGGTGCTGATGAAAACTTTGCTATATGTTTTTTCAGGTACAGGAAACTCACTTTATGTTGCACGGAAAACAGCTGAATTACTCGGCAGCACAGACATAAGACCGATGAATGATAAAAATTCCGATACGTCAAACTATGATACCGTGGGGATTATTTTTCCGGTATACATTTGGGGAGTTCCGCGAATTGTATTAAATTTTGTAAATTATTTAAAACAAGACAAAGGAAAATATTATTTCGCGATAGCTGTTAACGGCGGTCAGGTTGCAGGAACATTGTTACAATTACAGAACGTGTTAAAAAAACGGGGGTTGTTTTTATCATCCGGTTTCAGCATTATCATGCCAAGCAACTACATTCCCTGGAGCGGTCCTGGTTCTAGAGACCTTATAACGAAAAGATATTCCAAAGCTGATGACAAAATTCAAATTATCGCCAAAACGGTCAGAGAAAATAAAATTTCGAAAATTGAAAAGGGTCCGATCTGGCAGAATATTATTTTCTCCTTAATATACAGGTTATCATTCAACCGCGTCAGCACTATGGATAAAAGTTTTTTCACTGATGAAAATTGCAACGGCTGCGGAATCTGTGAAAAAATCTGTCCTGTAAAAAACATTGTAATGAAGGATTTTAGGCCCGTATGGAAAAATAATTGTGAACAATGCATGGCTTGCATACAGTGGTGTCCGCAGAAATCGATTCAATGCAGCAAAAAAACTTCCGGTTATGAAAGATATCATCATGATGCCATAACTATTAATGATATTATACGGAATAATCAGATATAGATTTCCCTGTTAAAAAATAATTTTTATGGAGTATTTATGAATAATCGTATCGCCCTAATAATTATATCGTTAATGATGTTTCTCGCCGGTTGCGGAAACAATGATTTCTTGGCAATATCCGATGAATGGAAATATAAATACGAGGATAATGAGTATTTCGCAAAGGCTGATTATGACGATACCGACTGGGAAAAAACAAATTTACCAGCCAACCTGTTCAAGGAAGAAAAAAAGCAAAGCATATGGATAAGAAAATCCTTTGAGATTCCTGACAAGTTTGATAATCAGCAATTAGCAATATTCATTGGCAAAGTTGTTGAAGTTGACCACACCTATTTTAACGGTGTCAAAATAGGTCACACAGGCAGAGATTATCCAGATTATTTCGGCAGCACGCTGATATTCCGCTATTACCAGATACCACCTGAACTTATCAATAAGGCCGGAAAAAACACTATTGCTATAAAAATTACATCCGACATGCGTCCTAGAATGCTGAACCAGCCGTTTATTGGCTCATTATATTCTGTACAAAAGTTTTCGTTCTGGAAAATTTTCAAGGCTCAGCACATTCCTATGGGTACAGGTTTTATTTCGTTATTTCTAGGTTTGGTCGGATTGATGATGTTTTTCAGTAAACGGGATGTATCAACACTCTTTTTTTCATCCCTATGCTTTTTGTGGACTATAATAACAACCCATTTCTACTTCATAGATTTTTACGTATCATATCATACTCAGGATAAATTATATTACTCATTGATTGGACTTGAAATAGCGGCAATTTATTTATATCTTTCAAATCTGTTTGAATTCGATCTTCGTTTTTTATACACTCCTATAAAACTTAAATATGTAACAATACTGGTATCCGCTTGTGTTGTAATTTTAGCGATGACCGCAAACGAAAAACGCCCGCTAACAGGCTGGACAATGCTCGTAATAGGCGGTTTAGGAATACTCTCTCAATTATTCTGGGGTGCGTTGATTCTCAAAGGTGCTATCCGGAAAAACAGAGAAGCTG
>CAYLTM010000092.1:570-2537 GCA_964386495.1 uncultured Leptospirales bacterium | reverse complement strand
AGCCTATTTGATATTTTTAGTTTGCCTGATTGTCGATGTTCTTGTAATGTTCCGCGTAATCGTTGCGGACATTGTCTGGATTAACCTTGGTTATCTTTCAATATTGATGTCGCTCGCGGCAGTTATGGCAAAGCGCGTCTCAATTATGGCGAAAAATCTTGAAATATCGAAAATAGAAATTGAGTCCAACAACAAATCTTTACTGGATATATTATCAAATGTTGACAGATCAGTTGAAAGCTTGACTGAGGTTTTTGATTATGTTACTATCAATCAGAAGATGCTTGGAGACCGTATGCTGGAACAAGGCTCAAGTCTTGAAGAAACAGCAGCGGCGATTACAGAAGTCTCATCGTCAATTGAGACCATTGCCAACAACGCGAGGGAACAGGATCAGGCTGTAATCATCAATACGGGTTTTCTGCTTAACTATGTAATGTCCACTGAAAAAATTACAGAGGCAGCTGACAACGCGTCAGGGTTAAGTGAAAAAAGCGAAGGTTTAACAGATATCAGCCGTAAACACCTCGATGAAATAATCTCCGGCATGAACAACATAAAAAATTCCTCCGGGAAAATACGGGAAATCACATCCATAATAAACGACATAGCTGAACAGACTAACCTTCTTTCGCTCAATGCCTCTATTGAAGCGGCAAGAGCCGGAGGTTCTGGTAAAGGGTTTGCGGTTGTCGCGGAAGAGATCGGAAAACTCGCGGACAGTTCCATCGAACAATCAAAAACCATAGAGGTAATTCTTGAACAGATAGTCAGGGATATCGAAAATCAAACAGCCGTCGTATTCAACAGCTCTTCATCCCTGAATGAAGTTGAAAGTGCCGTAACAAATGTGGGAAAGGCTATCGATGAAATACTGGCATTATCGATAGAACAGAAATCTTTATCTGAAAGTATCAGTCAGAATCAGGATAAAATATCTATGGGATCGGCACATATATCGCGGGCGACAAAAGAACAGAGCATAACCATGCAGGAAGTTTCAAACGCAGTAGACGAACTTGAAGGGATTACCAATGAAGTAACATCTCTTGGAAACTGCATGAATGATTCAATGCAGAAATTGACTAACTGTATATCAGCACTTTCCAAAATCATGATGAATAATAAAGGAAATCTCTAACAATCAGAATTATCGGAATTCAGTTAAGAGACAGAGAATTATTCAACGACAAAAAGTTCATGAGCACATTTTATAAGATCCGCTTCGTTATTAAGCTCTGGGTTATCTAAAATAATTTCCAGAAGATCATTTAATAGTTTTCCGATAAGCGGTCCCTGAGAAATATTCAATTCCTTCATTAGAGTATTTCCATTAATTTTTAGATCTTTAACAGATATGGCGTTTTCCGCTTCAATAATTTTCGCTATACGATGCTTTAATTCGTAAATCTGCTGTGGCAGACCTTCACGGGATGTATTACCTGACCTGTCGGCTTTACGCAGCTCAATTAATTCGCCGATATTTTCAACACCGACCTTTCTCATAAAACGTCGAACAGCACCATCACTCCAATCAGTTGTGTAATGAAACATGTGGTTTCTAACAAGATTTACTATTCGTGAAATTTCTTCATTTGAGAATTTTAATCTTCTCAGAATATTTTTAACAATTTTAACACTGATCATTTCATGATTATAAAAAGTATACTCACCATCAGTGCCGGTTGAACGGGATGCAGGTTTACCGATATCATGGAAAAGTGCGGCCAAACGCAGCACTGGATGATTAGCCGGCGCCGCGTCGCAGGAATATAGACAATGATAATAAACATCGTATGTATGGTATTTGTTCTGACCGACTCCATATGTATTAAAAAGCTCTGGAAGAAATAAATTCAATAAACCGGAAACCCTCATATATTCAATACCTATAGACGGCTTGTCAGAAGTGAGAGTCTTTAGGAATTCATCACGAACTCTTTCTGCTGAAACTTTTTCTGATATGC
>CAYLTM010000092.1:0-560 GCA_964386495.1 uncultured Leptospirales bacterium | reverse complement strand
CCTCAAACCATCCTCAGATAAACGATCAATAGAACTCCCGATTGTGCGGATTATTTTCTTGTCCAAATCAATAAGACCACCGGCATAATCTACGATGATGCATTTCTGGACATCATAGGCAAGACCATTGATAGTGAAATCCCTTCGAATAATATCCTCTTCAAGAGTATCAGAAAAATGCACCTCTTCAGGATGGCGCCCGTCAAAGTATTTACCGTCTGAACGAAAAGTCGTTACTTCAAAAGACTTGCCCCCAGCTAACACTGTAATAGTACCATGCTTAATACCTGTGGGAACAGTTTTTTTAAAAATTTGAATGATATCATTAGGTCTTGCGTTTGTCGTGAAATCAAAATCGTATTGTTTTTTACCAAGTAAAAAATCCCTTACCGCACCGCCGACAATATAGCACTCAAAACCATTTTTCAGCAATATTGATGATATTTTTTTTATACCGGGCTGGAATTCCTCTGGAATAAAAAGTTCTTTTTCTATTTTCTGCATTTCAACCAAATTTTCGCGATAATTATCAGTCTGACAAGTTTTATCAAACTATCAGA
>CAYLTM010000091.1:14652-15464 GCA_964386495.1 uncultured Leptospirales bacterium | reverse complement strand
TAAGCCCAATAGTATTTACGAAATCGGCACGGTCGCTAAAATTCTAAAAAAAATAAATTTACCGGACGGCGGAATAAATGTTCTAATTAACAGTCTAAGACGATTTAAGATTGTCAAGGTTTTGAGTCAAAAGCCCTATCTAGTGGTTGAGGTTCAATATCTCGAAGACTTTATACAAACCGGTATTAAACAGAATGAGGTTAAAGCTCTAACAAGATCGGTATTGAGTCAGCTCAAACTTTTATCAGAAAACAATCCTTTGTTCACGGAAGAAATGAAACTCACAATGGTCAATGTTGATGAACCTGGTAAAATCGGGGATTTCGTAACATCGATATTGAATCTTGATAGAGAAGAATATCAGAAGATTCTGGAAACTTCTGATGTCGTTGAAAGACTGCGCCAGGTACTTCAACTTCTACAGAAGGAGCTGGAAGTTGTTGAAATTCAAAAAAAGATCCAATACCAAATTAACGAGAAGGTTGACAAACAACAAAGAGAATTCTTCCTTCGAGAACAGTTGAAGGTCATTAAAAAAGAGCTTGGTATAGACCAGGATGACAGAAGTAAAGATCTTGGTGAAATTAAAACTAAAATTGACGCGCTCGTATTAAATAAAGAAGCCAAAGAAAAACTTGTCGAAGAACATGAAAAACTCGCATTAATGGAAAAACACACACCGGAATATACAGTAACAAGAAATTACATAGATATGCTGATTTCTTTGCCTTGGAATACAAAAACTACAGACAGTCTTGATATTAAACGCTCTGAAAAAATCCTTAATAAGGATCACTATGGTCTCGATGACG
>CAYLTM010000091.1:9861-14642 GCA_964386495.1 uncultured Leptospirales bacterium | reverse complement strand
GTTAAACAGCGCATACTCGAATTTCTTGCTGTTAAAAAACTTAAACCGGATTCCCGTGGCTCAATAATATGTCTGGTCGGCCCTCCGGGTGTCGGCAAAACATCACTTGGAAAATCCATAGCAAAGGCTCTCAGCAGAAACTTTTTCAGAATGTCGCTCGGCGGTATGCGGGATGAAGCGGAAATTAAAGGTCACCGAAGAACCTATATAGGTGCGATGCCCGGAAAAATTATGCAGGGCATAAAAATCTGCAAATCAAATAATCCGGTATTCATGCTTGATGAAATTGACAAACTCGGACAAAGTTACCAAGGAGATCCCGCGTCGGCTCTTCTCGAAGTTCTCGACCCTGAACAGAACAGCGAGTTCCGCGATCATTACCTTGATGTTCCGTTTGACCTTTCAGACGTGCTGTTTATTACCACGGCCAACACCCTTGATACCATTCCAAGGGTTCTGCTGGACCGTAGGGAGGTAATCAGCCTATCCGGCTATATAGCGGAAGAAAAACTTGAAATCGCGAAACGATATCTTGTGCCTAAACAGATAGAAAAACATGGACTGAATAAAAGCGACATACAGTTTGACAAAGATGGAATACTTTATATAATTCAATATTACGCGAGAGAAGCGGGTGTGCGTAACCTTGAACGCAAAATAGAAGCCGTCTGTAGAAAAGTCGCGGCGTTAAAAGCCAGTGATAAAAAGTATGACACTGGAATAATCACCCTTAAAAAAATTGAAGAATACCTTGGTCCGGAAATTTTTATTGACGATGAAAAAATGCTGATTGATAAACCTGGATTAATAATCGGACTAGCATGGACGGCGCTTGGCGGCTCCATACTTGTTATCGAGGCAATTGCTATTCGTCACCAGAAAGAAAGCGGACTAAAACTCACAGGACAGCTCGGTGATGTTATGAGTGAATCCGCGAATATAGCTTATAGTCATATAAGAAAACTTCTTGGTGATAATGAAACTTACTGCAAAGTGTTCGAAGAAAACCTTATACACGTCCATGTTCCAGCTGGAGCTACACCAAAAGACGGACCATCAGCGGGGATCACTATCGCTTCGGCGATATATTCTCTGGTTACCGGAAAAATTGCCAAACGTGATATGGGAATGACCGGCGAACTAACTCTTACCGGAAAAGTTTTTCCAATAGGCGGACTCAAGGAAAAACTCATCGCCGCGAAGAGGTCAAATTTAAAGGAAATAATAATCCCTAAACTTAATACAAAAGATCTGGAACAGATACCGGCTAATGTTAAAAAAGGTTTGAAATTTCATGAAGTTGAAGATATTACTCAGGTTCTGAAAATTCTTTTTAAATAATACAGGGGGGATTATGCCATACAAAAATATGATGGAAGACATAGTTCGTTCAACGATCGATAATCTTATCGCGGACAAAAAACTGGACAGCAGTTATCTCCCGTTCATCGATGACATTTCAGCTTACGTGTTAAACCGTGTTCCGCCGAAATATATCACAAGCGACCGCGGCATACTCCACGGAAAGCTGGATTCGAGAATGCTCTTTCAACAGAAAGCCGATATAATCATTCATATATATGACGCTGTGGAGTTCATTAACAAACGAAGGCTGGAACCTTCATCTGGAACAACAATCCTTAAAAGTGAAAAATTATATTTTTTCCCGCATGTAATCGGCGAGGTTCTTGAGGAAACTACATTTTCCATGATACCCGGTGTTTCGGTGCTGCTGCTTCATAATGGCAAACCGGCCGTCATGATGGACGACGGATGGGACAATCCTTTTATTACGAATAAAAGCACTAAAGCTTATTATCACTTCTGGCCGGCATTCACCGATGATATGTCATCACTTAATAAAGACAACCTTTTCGAAATAGTCATCACACATCCTAAATTCACGGCAAAAAATATTGCCGTAAATCTGCCGGTTGTTGAGGCGATGGATCTGAGCAAATCCAAGGCTGTACAAATCGCTCTTATACAGCTTCATGAAGGTGAAGACCCATCGTTTTTATTTGAAGATTAACACAGCTTGTAATCATTCAACGGTACTGTCCAGTTCTTCATTTTTCCATAGACTAATTGTATAACGATAGTAATCCGGCGGCGGGGGTGATGCCGCGGCTTCCTGAGAAATAATCTTCCTGGCCCATCGACGTTCCGTATATTCACAAAGATCTTTTATGCTTCTGCCGGAAAAGCCTTCAGTTTTTTCAGACAGAAGATCCAACTCTTCACTGTTAAGGTGCGACGCGTAATTTGAAAATATTCCTGATCTTTCTTTATTGTTCGGCAGCGGAAATAATATTGTCTGGTCAAACCTGCTAATCAACGCGCTGTCCAAATCATTCTTCCGGTTGGTCGCCGCAATTGTTATCGTCGATTTTATCGCGTCAATACCATCCAGCCGTCTCAATAGCACTGACAATATTCTTCTCGTCGCTTCAAACATGTTCTGATCGCGCGAACCGGCAAGGGCATCAATTTCATCAAGAAAAAGTATGCAGCTGCCAAGCTCATCACACATATCAAATATTTTCGCGAGATTTTTCGATGACTCTCCATACCACTTGGACATTATAGATTCTATAGGAAGATACACGAGCGGAATTCTAACTTCACTCGCGATTATCCTCGCGACGGTGGTTTTCCCTACTCCCGGACTTCCTTCGAAAAGTATCGCCTTCGGACGGTTTGTTTCAAATTTTTTTCTTGTCAACCGGGCAATGGAATCATACACAGCGGGATTCTGCAGCGGCAGAATTATCGATTCCTTAATTTTATGTTTGACTTCCTCGTAACCAGCAATATAATCCCAGTCAATTTCTGATTTTTCCAGATATACTGACGCGCCAAGTTTTATAAGTTCACTGACAGGATCCACAGAGTCTGTCATGTATATTAATTTGAAAATTTCAACAGACAGGTTGATTTCTTCCTGCGACATGTTGCCCTTTTTAGAAATTTCTATCGAAAATTTTGAGGAAAGCCCGACAACCGCAACCTTAATATTATCAAGAATATTTTCTGAATTAAAAATATTTTTGTTCATACCCTGAAAGGAATAATAGCCGCTTTCAAAAGAATGTATTCGGACATTTTCAATATGATTCTTCATGATTTCCACTACAGAAAACAAAATCGCTTCATTAATTTTAGGAATCTGAAAACAGATTTGCGTCATACCTTTTTCAAAAGATATTTTCGGAATATCTATAATATTTATATTCCTTTTGATCTTTAAAAAATTTTCGATTTCCTTATTTATTTGTTCCTTCGCGGAATCGTAGGATATCAGTTCAGTGTTATTTTGCATTTATTCCTCATACACAATAATGACTTTATCATCGTCGAATTTCCAGTTGCTTGTTTATACAGGCTGTAAATCATTAATCGACAGCCTGTATAATAACTAATACTTTCTATAATGTAGATGAAAAATAATCAAGACAATTTTTCGGATATTTAATACGCCAAACAGGGTGTAAATTAACCAAAAAATAATTCACATCCTTCTTCTCAAATTATTCCGATAAATAAATATCATTGTAAAATTTGGACTGTTTATGAAGTACATAATTAAAGTATTACTGTTGGTGTTTTTAGCGTCGGTTAGTTTATCGGGGGAGGATTACCAATATCAATATTTCGCTGAAAAAAATGGTGAAAAGGACAAATATGTTCCGTTTTCCGACTACATCCCAAAAGTACGACAGCACTATAAAACAGTCCCGCATTATGTTGAGGATTACTATCTTCTCTATGGAATGCAGCAGCATTATGATGAAAACTCTCTGCGTATGAATATTCTCAGACTAAAAACAGCGCTTAACTGCAAATTCCGACACCCTTCAGAGGCACTGATAAAAATTACCGATGAAAAAGAATATTACAAGTATAGAAATCTCATGTACATGCATATCAATGTATTAATATTAAGAAATTATCTGAAAATCGCTGTCCGTTACGATAAACGCAATATTTACTTTTATGATAATGATTTCGCGGAACACTTGAAGGTTAGTCTCCAAACCGCTGAGGAACTTTATCTCGAAGCAATGCCTTACTGGAGAGAAGCCGAACGTTACGCCAAAAGAGCATCCGAGGTCAAAATAACTACCGATCTTGGCTACATGGAATCCGAAAGGTATTCGATAATCAAGGGTGATGTTAATTACGAAAGAATCATCAACGGTTATGTGAAAAACACTAAAACAAAAAGAGCAAAACTTGATGAATTAATAAGAAAAAGATAGGACAACTCCCCCGGAAGAAATAAAAATGCTTTACAGTTTTACTACTTAATAAAATCTGTTTCCAGACAATCCTTTTGTTTCTTAAAAAAGGATTGTATAAATAGTTTTTGGTGACTATTTAAATTTAAAAAACGATAATGCAAGATATTCAGCCCCCCGCACTTTGCTCGGATCTGAATGCTTTCCTTCTTTGTTTTTTTAAAACCGAATTAATCACCAGTAACAAAAAAATATTTTAAAAAGAGGATCTAAAATGAAGAAAATCGCATTGTTCTCGCTAGCACTTTCGCTGATTATCAGTGGGGCATTAATTGCTCAAGATCGCGGGGCACCTGCTCCTGAACCGACTCCTGCAACTCCGACAATACAGCCAGCACCAACGCCAGCACCGGCAGCAGCAACACGTCCAATTGAAGGAATCTGGAAAGGTACAGCAGCTACAAACGGCGCGGAAACTGTAGAAATCAAAAAAAATGGAGCAGCATACACTTTCATACTTGCAAACGCTAAAGGTGTTAA
>CAYLTM010000091.1:7587-9851 GCA_964386495.1 uncultured Leptospirales bacterium | reverse complement strand
GGAAGCCACGGCTGTACAATTACAGAAGCTACTGCTGAAGGAAAAACCGGCACAATCGTTTTTACGTCAGGTTCTTTGAAAGGTGTTACTTTGAAATTCACCATCACTGCTGATAATAATGGTTTAGCTCTTTCATGGGGAACTTCTTACACTAGAAAATAGTCTATCTCTTCTTTAACATGTTGATTACTTTGGATAATCCAGAGTAATCAACATAAATTATTAATCCCACTATACCGCTTTTGAAAGAATAATATCTATGTATGCAGGCATATTATCTAGAGCCGGTTTAATTTCGTATTCAAGAATATCTGAAAGCCCAACGATGTCGCTGTTTTCCATAACCTCAATTATCTGAGACAGCATATTTGTTATATCATTATTTTTGTCTGTTAATGAAATATCATCAACAGCAACGGTTTCCGGATCGATAAGAAATACAGGTGACGCTTGATATGTTGTACGAATATACAAATAAATAAAATCAATGAATTTATGAAGCTTCTCCGAACCCTCAGCATCTTTACCTGTCTGATAATCCTGTGCGGCATCTTCAAGATTTTTCTTGTGGAGTTCAATATCACTTTTAATAGTTTTCAGCGAATTGATTATATGTGCCGGTGAATCAACACTGCGTATGATAATCTTCCTCAAATTATCACTTAACATAACCATTTTGTAAATACCTTTATACAATTCAAAAAGGTTTTTCTGCTCATTAAGGAAATTGATTATTTCGGCTTCACTGGTTTTACCCTTCAATTCTTCCGCGAGACGGCTAATGTCCTCCAGATAATCGGAGACGGCTTTATCCATATGCTTTATATCATTAGGGTTTAACTCAAGAAGACTGAAAACTTTGATTGTAATTTCCTTCAGCCATTGTATCCCTTCATAGAAAGGGGTTATTTCGCCGACATCAAAATGCTTTCTTGTTATTGAATCATTAATATATAATAATATCCGGTCGCAGTAAAGTATAGCTTCGGATAGAGAAGAAAATATCACATCCGATATCGACTGTATGTTGCAGTCAATAATACTTATACCATCTAATGGAATATTCTCATATCCGTCGATTGTACAATAGATGTCATCCACGATAAAATCTGTAAAAATAAGATCCCGTTCCTTTGACCACATGAGAATTGAATCTATTAAGGATTTCAAATCCTTTTCATCCTTTAACTCAAATGAAATATGCTGACCATTTAATAATATTTCCATTTCACCTGTCCTTCGATTTATGTAACTTTTATTCTTTACCGGATTGTTGTTGTTTTAGCCATTGACTCTGAGATTTCGTTTTTCCGACAGACTGTTCCATTATCGAGAATTTTTTTCTCAGCTTTTCCTCATAACCTTTCAAAGACGTTTCTTTTCTTTTAATTCGATCTTTTGTTTGCTTAACATTGTCATCTAACTGTTCTGTTTTCGCGGATATCATGTTTTTTCCAGGTCTTACATATGGTTCAAGTGTATTTTCAATAGTGAATCCGAATCCATTATCTATTCTATCATCACCATCGTTATCGGATCCAAAAAATTGGCGCACCCCTTCAGGTTTTTCAATAATTGTATTTCGTAGAACATCTTCATCGATTACAAGTTTTCCGTCTTTAATCTTTTCCCAGGACGCATTCAACTGACCGGTAGTAATACCCATCTCAGAAAAAGTTTTTACCGGTTTCGGAGCCTGTGAAGGATAAGGATAACTGGTCGCTCTTTTTATTTCATTTTCCAAACGTATAATCGTCATATCGCTCACAAATAATCCTGACTCATATTTCGTTTTTTCATACTGATCCGCTTTATCAGTCATCGCTGACTTCGTAAGACTTTTATTCAATTCCACATATTTATTATAAGCTTCAACAAATCTTTTTATATTTTCAACCGACTTATCGATATCATGCTCAATTTTCAATTCAACAGTCTGTTTAGGATCACTCCCTTTTAATTCAAGAGTAACACCTTTAATCGCGTCAGTAATCCCATTGTTGAAGTCTCGTTCCATAGGAACACCATCAACTCTGAATTTCGCGCTTTTTGCCTGCGATATTACGTTTTTCGGTTCCTGAAGACCCTCGTTCGATTTCGGTGTTGTTATCTGTGCGTCTGAAAATACCACTTCACCATAATTTGAATAAAATATAATACGGGATATTTTCTTTCCCTGATGTTTTTCTCCAACAGGGATTTCCTGTTTATCCTTAACGTCTTTCTGCAGCGGATAAATTTCCTCTATCCGTTTATCTCCATCA
>CAYLTM010000091.1:4685-7373 GCA_964386495.1 uncultured Leptospirales bacterium | reverse complement strand
GACACCAAGAAGATCGTTCTCGTTAACCTTCTGTTTTTTACTATCAATAGGTCTTTCGCGGGAAATATTATATCCCTTCAGTTCGATACCTTTGATTACGGTCTTTTCATCTGGTCCAAGTTCTACTTTAAAAGGCAGGCTTTCTTCATCCTTGTCTACTTCGGAAAAGGCAGTCGTTGTCTTAACTTCCAGAACAGTTCCTTTTTTTATTTCAGATGAAACAGGCATTTCATATTCGCGCCATAAAAGCCCTTTTATTGCAACTGATTTTCCGTCTTCAGCCGCTTTAAGAGTACCATCCTCTTTTTCAATCTGCTTCTCTCCCTTGTAGGGATAAAAGTATTTACTATCAAACACAACCCTGGCAATATCAAGGTCATCCTTTTTATCACCTGAAGACAGACCAATTTTACGTAAAAACTCTTTTTCACCGGAAAGCTGAATCTCCCCTTTTTTCCCGTTTGTCCTTGACTCAAGAGTAAGAACAACCTTATTTTCACTTGTGTTAACTAAGCTTGTTGAGATAAATTCTGAAGCGTTCTGATCCAGCATTACTCTGAAATTTTCTATATTTCCGCCGGTAAAATTAATTTCTTTGCTTTTTTCGCCGACCTGGATTTTAAATTTTCCAGCCGGGATTTCCATGCCTTTTTCAATAGAGTCGGTTGCAATTTTATGGTTAGCGGCAATATCATCAACTATTACATATCTGATTCCTTTTTCCGCGTATTTTGTGGATGTTGCCTGAAGTAAACCCATATTTGAGGATATGGCTTTTTTATCATCGTAGGTAGCTCTGAATCCGTAAAGTTCTTTCGCAGCTTTCTGGAGTTCTGAAAGATTTTGTGATAATATTCCAAGTGCTTCTTTTTTCTGCGAATATTCTTTAATCTCACTTTCCATTTTTTTTATGGGTTGAGACTCTACTTTCACCAGCTTATCAATTATATCATCTGTATTTATTCCAGATGATAAACCGCCCATAGTTATAGCCATATTAACCCCCTAACGCGGATCAACTCTACTTCACTGCCGCATTATCATTATCGGAAGATTTCTTAATTTGATGATAACAATTTTTTTTGTTTTCGGCGACATAAAAATGCAATTTAATCACTAAGCACTGTTTAAGCGATTATTGTCTTTAAATATGGCACGAACACATCAATTACGCTATCAGTCAGACCGCCTTCAGGAATTATGATATCTGCATATACTTTTGCCGGTTCTACAAACTGTTGGTAAGCGGGTCGAACCGTAGCTAGATATTGCTCAATAACCGACTCAACAGTTCTGCCCCTTTCTTTAATATCACGGTTGAGCCGTCGAATAAACCTGATGTCGCAGGGCGTATCAATAAACAATTTCAAGTCGAGCATTTGACGGATGCGCTCGTCATGAAATATAAGTATCCCGTCGAGGATAATCAGCTTTTTCGGCACTGTTAACGCCGACTCCGATACCCGCTTGTGCTGAATAAAATCATACAGCGGCATATCGATCGGCTGATTATTCTTTAATAATTTTAGATGATTCAACAATAATTCATTGTCAAAAGCTGCCGGATGATCAAAATTAATATCAGTAATATTCGAATTACATATATTTTCAGCTGAATGATAATAATTATCCTGGGGAATAAATACAAAATCGTCAATAATTTCGGATATTTTATTAACTACCGTTGTTTTCCCTGAACCCGAACCGCCGCAAATCCCAATTATAATATTTCCCATTCAGACCGTTTTATATAGCTCCATTCTCAAGAAGAACTTCAACAACTTCCACATGACCATTCATTATAGCTTCATTCAGGGCTGTTCCGCCATTTTTATCTTTATCATTTATTTTCGCGTTATTTGCAATAAGAAACGTAAGAACTTTTTTACTACCCATATGCGAAGCATACATTAGAGCCGTCATTCCATCATGATCTTTAGCGTTAACTATCGCGCCCTTATTAACCAAAAGTTCAGCCATGGTCAGATTATTATAAAACGCCGCCCACATTAGAGCGGTATAACCTTTTTTACTTCGGCAATTGATGTTAGCTCCATTTTTAATGGCCTCTTCCACACCTGCAATATTATTATCTTCCGCGGCATAAATCAGCTTAACATTAGGACTATTCGGAGAGACGGCAGCGGAACTGCAATTAAGCAGAATTGCAGAGAAAACCATTACAATAATAAACGAAAAACATTTACCCATAATATCACTTCCTTAATGTAGAATTTTTTCTAATTTGCCCGAGAAAGCCAGAAACAGTTAATTTATTTAACGGCTTTTTCAATGTCATATATTAGAATATTTGTCAATATAATTTAATAAATATTTCACATTTCGCGATTTTTCTAATTGTTATATTCAGGTTGTTGATTTATCTTTGACAATATGATCTCTTTCAGCATGTATATATCGACATATTGATTATTCCCATATTTTGTCGGATGTAAAATATTTTACAATACAAGCATTGTGTTCGGAACTATATAACAAATGGAGGATTTCTTGGATAATAATCTCTCAATTTTTCCCGATTTAATAAATAATGCCGCATTACTTCTTACAATTGGACTTATTTATGATATCGTAATATTGAAAAACATGAAAATCCCTCATATTTCCGATAAATTTACAGGCGGTTTATTAGTTGGAGTTGTTGGAATAATCATCATGATGAATCCC
>CAYLTM010000091.1:0-4675 GCA_964386495.1 uncultured Leptospirales bacterium | reverse complement strand
ATTTTTCGGGCTAATACCCACATTGATCACCGTTATTGCAACAGCGTCTTTCCGAGCATATCAGGGTGGAGCAGGTGCGTTAACTGGGATATCGGTAATAATAGCATCAGCATTAACCGGTTTGATATGGCGTTATTTTAGAAAAAAGTCAATCTTAAGAATATCATTTTCCGAATTATACATTTTAGGCGTTATTACACATGTGCAGATGCTTCTGCTTATGCTGACTCTTCCGTCAGGATTAGGCTACAATGTCATTAGAGACATCTGGTTTGCACTAATGATTATCAATCCCTTGGGAACAGCTCTCTTTGGAAGTTTAATATTGAACAGATACGCAAGAAATAAATTGGCTGTGGATTTATTTGCAAATGAGAAACGATACCGCAGTTATATTGATAATGCGCCATCCGGTGTTTTTATCTCTGATTCTACAGGAAAATATCTCGACGTTAATACGGCTGCTGAACGAATTACTGGATATTCCCGTGATGAATTACTCGCTATGGCAATACCAGATATTGTCTGGCCAGGCTCTTATGAAGCAAACTTAAAACATTTTAACAACCTTTTATCGAATGGCAAATCAAATGGAACCTTAAACTTTAAACACAAGTCCGGAGAAAAAAAAACATGGCTTGTTGAAGCTGTTCAATTAAACGATAATCAATTTATGGCAATCACAACAGATGTGACCGACAAAGAAAAAATGGAAAAAGCCATTATAGAAAGTGAAAAAAAATACAGAGATCTATATAATAACGCCGCACTTGGAATTTTCCATTCGACTTTTGAAGGAAAATTTATTGATGTTAATCCAGCACTTGCTGAAATGCTTGGTTACGATTCACCGGAACATGTTCTAAAAGAAATATACAGTATATCTGAACAGATATACGCAGAACCACAAAAAAGAAATTCGATCATACAAACTGCATTGGATAAAGGAGAAATTTTAAAATTTGAAAATCTCTATAAAAGAAAAAACGGACAGATATGGAACGCTTATCTGCATTTAAGAATCATTTTCGGGATAAACTCTGAGCCTTTATATCTACAGGGTTTTGTGGAAGACATTACTGAAAGGAAATCAGCGGAGAAAGAAATTCAAACGGCACTTAAGGAAAAAGAAATTCTTCTACGGGAAATATATCACCGCACAAAAAACAATATGCAGGTAATACGATCACTGCTGATACTACAGGGAAAAAGTTCAAAATCGGATGAAATAAAAAAAATCATCAGAGAACTTGATAGTAAAATTCACGCAATGGCGCTTGTACACCAGATGCTGTATCAGTCAAAAAATCTTTCGGATGTGTTAATCAGTGATTATACTGAAAATTTGTCAAAATATCTTCTTAACAGTTTCTGCCCCGAACCCGAAAAAATTCGACTGCTGCTGAACGCAGAACAAATTAACTTCCCAATAGACATTTCCATGCCCTTTGGATTAATTCTAAACGAATGTATAACAAATTCTATTAAATACGCGTTCACAAATATTGCTGATCCGGCAATCAATATAGAAATAAAAAAAGATGCTGACAATGAAATAACTTTCAAGTATTCAGATAACGGAAACGGTCTCCCAAAAGATTTTAACGAACAAAACATAACTTCACTTGGAATAAAAAGCATAAAGGCAATAGTGGAATATCAGCTTCAGGGAAATATTATTATTAACTCTGAAAAAGGTTTGACCTATACAATAACATTTAAAATTAATAATCATGGCGGTTTTCTGTGAAAGATAATGTGCAAATACTTATTGTAGAAGATGAAATTCTTGTAGCGATGTCCATGCAAATGGAACTTGAAGATTCAGGATATTCTGTGTGCGGAATCGCGGCGACCGGAGATAAGGCAATTGAAATGATTAAAACAATTCAACCGGACATTGTTTTGATGGATGTCAATTTATCTGGATCAAAAAATGGGATAAACACTGCTATTGAGATCAGAAACTTCAGCAATACACCAATAATTTTCCTAACCGGATATTCGGACAAAATGGTAACTGACACAATTATCGGAATTACAAACACATCGCATTTAATTAAACCGACTGGAATTAATTCGATACAGACAGAAATCGATAAACTGTTAAGTATTAATTATTAACGGTCAAATATCTTTACATATTCCCGTATCATACTATAACCTGTGGAAGCACGTAGAATATTGTCATTTTTATGATTCGTAAAAACCTTCACCTTGCTGAAAATTTTCAAATCACCCAGAATAATCTGTGCGAGATACGACGCGACAGAACCGTCAATTTCAGCGGAATCTCCAATCAGCAGAGATAATTCCCCATCCTTTTTAACATAAGACTCTTTAAGTGCGATTTTTACTGTTTTAATAATATTTTCCGTTACGGCTCTTAGTGTACGGCTGGTCCACGCGCCTTCAATGACAACCATTTTTTCAGGAAATGCCTTATATTCATCATCGTAATTTTCATACAGCGTTCCATCAATATACATCTTATCGTTATTAATTCTAAAAATAGCGTTTGCCGGTGGTTGTTCTTTGTTTGACAGCGACGAAAGATTCTTCTTGATATTCTGCTGATTCATATCCTGTTTCATTTGAAATGAAGTATTGAATGTCATCAACGATTTCTCGAAATTACTATTCAGCAAAGCTTTATCAAAATAATGAATATTGAAGAGTTTGGTGAAATCTTTATTATTTATTTTTAACGCTGCAATAGCTTTGTTTACCAGCTCATTATGAGTATGAAGATGATCAAGAATATTAAACGGCATCAATTTCAGCTTTTCTAAAATCGGATCGTTACTTTCATGGATAATGTAAAAATTTCCCTTTATATCACTGAATTCAACCGACATAGAAAAAACAATATAGCTGATAAGAAAAGTTTTAAATATCTTCATATTGTCGCTATCAAGTTCTTTATCAAGGTTAAGATTGCTTTTTAAATCCAAAATAATCACAGACGGATAACCGAATTTGCTGATAAAATTAAAAAGCTCAGTACGCAAAAATGCCGCGTTTTTTGTTTCATTAATTCTTTCTTTGATAGCTTTAAAAGAGGACAGATACTGAAAATCAGAATCACTTTCAAGCTGTATCTTTCCGGCTATGCTTTTCACAAAATCCGACATCTGCGGATTTTCCAGCAATACTATTGACTTTTTCGCAAAATACATTAATTATTATTCCTTAATAAAAGATAATAGAAACACTGTCAATTCGGTTATTCGCATCATCCAAACACGGCACATACTAAAAATGCTTGACATTCTCGTCGTTAAGTACAGGTTAATTCCCTATAAGGTAATCAAATCTGGCTGAAATGATTCTTTATACGAAAGCAATTTATTTATCTATTGAATAATTTACAAGAAAAATATGAGAGAATTATAAAATATTAAGGTATCTCTGAAACAAATGAAAAATAGCAGAAAAACACCAATTGGAAATCATAATTCATCTTCAAATACTTTGACTGAAAATTTAGAATCAATTCAGAAGTGCTTTCTTTGCGGATCTGACAATCCCAGCATTCTATATAAAAAAAAGGGTTCCGACGGAATTGAGTACAACCTTTTAGAGTGTCCAGAATGCAGACTGCAATTTCTTGACCCTTCAAGTATTCCAAAAAATCTAGAAAAGTATTACGGCGGCAATTATTTTTTAAAAAGAGATGAACGTGGTTATGATAATTATTTCACTAGTGATACCCGCAAACAGATCGAACGGGTTTTCAAACTCAACCTGCATGACTTGGGATTTTTCAATTTTGAAAAATCATTATCAGGTAAAAAAACATCTCTTGACCTTGGCTGCGCGGCAGGGTATTTCGTGAATTATCTGTCAGAGCGGAGTTGGTCATCGAAAGGTATTGATATTTCAAAGGATTGTATAGACTTCGCGTGCGGAACCTTAAAGGCGGACGCGGTTTTTGGTGATTACATGAAGATTGAATTTTCACAAAAATTTGATTTAATAACATTATGGGCAACTATTGAACATTTGCCGAATCCCGAGAACATACTGGAAAAAATCAATTTTGACTTAAGCGACTCAGGACGTATATATATATCAACCTGCAGAACTGGTTTTGGTTTTGGAAAATTTTTTGGTAAAAATTGGCGCTATTACAACTTCCCTGAACATATATTTTTCTTCTCATACAGTAATATTAAAAGACTTTTAAGAAAAAAAGGTTTTGCGGTAGAACTTGTAAAAACCTACGGCAGCGGTTTCGGAAAAGGCGGATCATTACTAAGAAAGGTCGCGGACTTAGCAGCAAAATATTTATTTCTAGGCGATATGATGATTATTTCAGCAAAAAAAATAAAGGAGCGGCACAATGAAAAATCTTTTTCTTAAAATTTTAGCCGGACTGGTACTATTTCTAATAATGTTCGGTTTCTCATCGTCACTGTATCTTGATTATGAATGGTTCAAATCCCATTCAATACTATCGACCTTCACGATTTTACTTTTCTCAAAAATGAAGGTGCATATTATTTTCGCGGTAATATTTATTATTATTTTCGCACTTAATTCTTTTATAATATTTCTTCTGAACGGCCGGAATTTTGTACCGAGATCATTCGAAAAATTTTCTTTTCTTCAGAAATACAAAAATTATGTATGGCTGCTTTTTATCGGTATGGTACTTTTTTTAGCATTCATA
>CAYLTM010000090.1:12623-15481 GCA_964386495.1 uncultured Leptospirales bacterium | reverse complement strand
TGAAAACTTCCTTAAAAAATAATGGTCTCCCGATGATTCCTTCCGCGACTATTAAAAGTTCCGCTAAAACTCCCGTAATTTTCAAACCAGCTGTTGGTCATGCTAAAAGCGGAATAAAATATTTTGAAAAGTCGGCGGATCTTGCAAAATATTTGAAAACAAATAAGATAAAAAATACTGATGATTATATTCTCGAACATTATATTGACGGTGATGAAATTATTGCTGTCGGCATAATCGCGGATAAAAAATTCTATCTTGTGGAAATTACCGATAAGGTGACGACAGGTATTCCGTATTTTGTTGATAAAATGCATGTGTCGCCTTCAAAGTATTATGACAAATGGGAAGAGATTTCCGACATTGGACAAAAAATTTCTGACACTTTTGAAATTATTAATTCCCCTATTGTTATTGAATTTAAGGTTGATAACAGTAATGGTAATAAACTTTATATTATCGAAACCGCTGCGGAGTTCGGCGGTGAATTTTTGTGTGATAAATTAATTCCTCTTGTCACAGGTTATAATATTATTCGCCAGTCGATTCTTGCCATGACTACCGGCGAGTTTACTCCGCCGATTCCAAAACCGCAGAAAAGTGCGGGTGTTGTGAAATACATTATGCCGGAGGATGGTGAATTTATTTATTTTAAACCCAAAGCTCCAGATTCAATACCTTGTGTAATTTACTCAAGGATTTTTAAAGAGATTGGTTCTAAAATTCAATCACCTGTGACTAATCACGATAGATTAGGCGTTGTTGTTGTAAAGTCGAGAACTCCTGAAAATGCGATTGAGATCGCGAATAATGCTATAAATGAATTACAAATTAAGATAAAGTAATGATCAATACTGTTGATGTTTGGAATAATCATTACGCGAAGGATAAATCGGTTCTTATATATCCCGATGAAAATCTTGTAAGAATAATCAATCAATATGCTGAAAAAAATAATCCGGATTTTTGCGCTATTGATATCGGGTGCGGTACAGGGCGCCATGTGAAACTTCTAAATGATTTCGCGATACCATTTTCTGTTGGAACTGATATCTCCTCGAACAGTCTGGAAGTTTGTTCAAAACTCTATCATAATCAATTCATTAATGCCGATAACAATTCTCTGCCTTTTAAAAATGCGGTTTTTGATCTTGCGGTGTGTTGGGGTTCGTTACATTATTCTGAAAAACATTCTGTAAAACAGCAAATTTTCGAGATTCATCGAATTTTAAAAAACAAAGGAGTGTTAGCGGGCACATTGCGTTCAGATTATGATACCATGCTTAAAGCTGGTGAGCATTGTGGTAACAATACTTGGAAGACATCTCTATCAGATTTGAATTCCTCTATAGTATCTTTTTTTTCAGAAAGTGAATTAGTCGGACTTTTTTCAATGTTTACTATCTTTGAATATGGTATTATTCAACGCTCGCCGCTTGGAAATTGCAAGTTGATTTCACATTGGTATTTTCGAGCGGTTAAATGACTTTTTCTAAACATAAATCAACTTGTCCTCTTTGTTCTTCAAAAAATATTGCTTATAAATATTCGGTCAACCATAAGTCCTACAATTTTGCCATATACATTTGTAATGATTGTTTTTTCCAATTTATGAATCCCTGCTATGATAAAGATTCTATTGAGAAATTTTATACTGAGGGTTATTATAACGGTATCAGCGGATTTTCCTATGTAGATGAAAGACTGTCAGAAAATTTTTCAAATTATGTTTGGGATGCTCGATTGAAAACTATTAGAAGGTTTTCCGCGACTGGAAATTTTCTTGATGTTGGCTGTTCATTCGGCGGTTTTCTTAAACGTGCCTCAAAATATTTCACACCATTCGGTATAGAATTATCTAAATATTCTTCAGTGCATGCGAAAGAATTTTTCGGCAGCAATATTTGGAATGGCACACTTGATGATCACCCCTTTGATTATAATTTTTTTTCTGTTATTACCATGATTGAATTGATTGAGCATATTGAATATCCTGTTGTTACCCTTCAGGAATGTTATAATCTTTTAAAACCCGGCGGACTTCTTGTAATCCAAACAGCGAATTTTGACGGTTGGCAGGCTGAAAACGAGGGTTTGCGTTATCATTATTATTTACCTGGACATTTGTCGTATTTCAACGAGACTAATTTGTCGGGATCACTAATGATGATTGGTTTTCGCATGGTTATGCCGTTTTTCCCGACAGATTTCGGTGTTATTCCTAAGCTTTTAAAATCCAGAGGTTCTTTCAAAAACTTTTTCGATTATTTGAAGTGGATGAAAATTATTTCATATCATTTTAAAAGTAAAATTCGTATATGCGGGAAACCTTTAACATCATCTATGGTGATTTACGCAATTAAATGAATATTGCTCATTATTAAATAATACTCCGTTGCCGTCTGGAAAATTTTTGGATTAATACTTGACTGATTTCGTTAATTATTTTTAAACATTTGTAATACACTTAATAAGATAATCTTAACGGTAAGTTAGTCACAACAAGAATTTTTATGTCATGAGTATGATTATTTACTGTGCAATCTTATTTTATAATTTGTATAATTTGATGTAGAACAAATTTATGAGGAAATGAAATGGTAAATATTATATTTTGCGGAGTAGGCGGGCAGGGCGTTATACTCGCTTCGAAAGTGGTGATGTCGGCTGCTATGAATGAAGGTCTTGATGTCAAAGAATCTGAAGTGCATGGAATGGCTCAACGGGGAGGATCTGTTGAGTGTAATGTGCGTTTTGGAGAAAAGATTCATTCTCCATTAATAAGAAAAGCTGATGCTGATTTTGTTGTGGCTTTTGAAATGCTTGAAGGTATGAGAAAGGTTGAATTTTTGAAAAGT
>CAYLTM010000090.1:9616-12613 GCA_964386495.1 uncultured Leptospirales bacterium | reverse complement strand
ATGGATACTTGTTTGTTAATTCCTTGAAGATTGATCCCGTTCCGGTTGTTTTAGGTAATATGCAGTATCCTGCTGATATACCTGAATGGCTTAGTAAAAATGTAAAAAATTTTGCGATAGTTGAAACCGCTTCTATTTTAAAAGAACTTGGAAATTTGCGAGTCTTGAATATTGTCATGTTGGGTGCTGTTTCTTCACGAATGAAGTTTTCGCAAGAAAGTTGGGAAAAAGCTATCATTGAAAATGTTAAACCTGAGTTTGTGGATTTGAATCTGCGGGCTTTTAATGCCGGTAGGAATATCACATCATAATATTTGTAGTGCTGAATGTTAATCTCACTCACCTGTTTGTTCGGACAGGCTGTCCGGCAAACACGGTTTAGAAATTACTATAGAGGAATATGATGAAAAAAAGTTTATTGATTATTTTGTTGTTTATGATTGTATCCTGTGGTTATAATGTTAAGACTGTTATATCAAAAAGCGACCAGCTTAAGGATGGTGGAAAAGCTGTTGTTATAATGAGATTATCTAGAAAAGGAATGATTCAGCCTGATGAATATTTACAGAACATTACTAAATGGAAGGAAGGTTATTCCAGTACAGGTTCTGTGGTTTTCCCGGTTATTACAGACGAATCGCTGTCTTTATATTCTACCGACGCTGATCGTTTTTATCAGGTCTCGCCGGACAAGAAATATCTTGAATATAAATCTATTGGTGTTATTAGACAGTACATTACGAATAATAAAACCGGTCTTCAGAATATTTTCGCGGAAAATGGTTCATCCGCAATAATGATTTATGAAGTAGACAGTATTTATTCAGCAGATTTAAAATCCATGAGGTTTTCGTCTGTCCTGGTTGTTATTAATAAAAGTTTTGACATTGCGTATTTGGATCATCAGATTAAAACTTTTGACAATGCTGAATTTAATCGTGCAAATATCAAATCGGAGCTTCTTGACAATATCAGTAACCGTCTTTTTTACCAGTTGGAAAAATTGAATTTTATTAAGACTAAAGATTGATCGTATTGTTTATTTCGCTAGTGATCGGTTTATTCTACTTGTGTGATTAATTGATTATTAGAAAATTGCGAATATAGTCAATACCAATGAGGTTTTTTGGGAAATTTGTTAAAAGGATTTTATAACTCATACAGCGATTGTTCGGAAATATATTTAAGTAAAATTAAAATAACTGTTTATACTGCATTGACTTTTTGCGGGTTTATGATTTTTTTCATGGTATTTAACATTCTGCGTGCTAATATAGCTTTTTTGATAGAAAATATAATTATTATAATCTTTTTAATTATAATATTGATCCTGACTGCTAAAGGTAAGTTTGAAAAAGCATTATCTTTTGGTTATGTTCCTCTTGTTATTGAACTTCAAATATTTATATTTATAAGAAAACAAGTATCTCCAGAATATTTTAATGTATATAGTTTTAACCTGACTCAATTGCTTGGTATTCTTACTATCCTTATTTCTGGGTTGGTTTGCACTGGACAAAAAAGTTTCATTGTCGTTAGTTTATTTTCAATAATAATTACCGCCTCTGACTTCGTAATTCATCGCCAAACTGATTTTTATCCTCCTGAAGTTGTTAGTTTTTTAACCTTGTTAACAATCACATTTTTAATTTCTTATATGTATTTGAAATTGTCCAACATAATTGAAGTACTAATAAAAAGTAAAGATAGATTAAATATTGTGCTGGCTGAAGAAAAAGAAATTAGTGAAAAGGCTAGAAATATTGCTGAAAAAGAGAGTATTTATAAAAGTGAATTTATTGCAAATATGAGTCATGAACTGCGAACTCCTTTATACGCTATTATTGGCTATAATGATTTATTGATTAATACAAACCTGACGGATGAACAAAAAAAATATGTTGAATTTAATAATCTTGCGTCAGAAACATTATTGTCAATTATAAATGATATATTGGATATCTCGAAAATTGAGTCAGGTAAAATAATCTTAAATCTTGAGCCGTTTAATTTAATAAAATCTATCAGTGATACAATTGATATTTTTAGATTTAAAATGAATAATAATGCAATTGATTTGACTATTATAATTGATGAGAATATTCCTAAGATTATTACCGGTGATGAAAAACGTATTCGGCAGATAATAATGAATTTAGTTAGTAATGCTTTTAAATTTACGGAACAGGGCGTAATATCAGTTCATGTGGCTCTAGAAAATACTGATAAAGATTATTTGAAAATTACTGTTAATGATACAGGGATTGGTATACAGGGAGATAAGTTAAATCAAATATTTTCGAAATTTTATCAGATTGATTCAAAACTATCCCGAAAATATACTGGAACCGGTTTAGGTTTGGCGATTTCTAAAAAACTTGTTGAATTAATGGGCGGTGAAATTGGTGTACACAGCAATTTTAAAGAAGGCAGCAGTTTCTTTTTCTCGGTTCCTATTAATCATCCTACTGAAGATTTCAGCAATAATGAAATCTTATCAAATACTTCAGAAGAAGTTTCCGGCATGAATATTTTACTGGTTGAAGACAATTTAATCAATCAATTGTTAACTACGACAATACTTGAAAAGCTTGGATGCGTTGTTGTTCTGGCTGAGAATGGTTATGAAGCTATTAAGTTATTTGAAGACAAGTGCTATGATGCTATATTGATGGATATTCAGATGCCGGATATGAATGGTATTGAAACATCAAAAAAAATTCGTGAAATGGAAATAACAAGACAAAAGAGAACCCCGATTATTGCACTTACAGCAAACGCATTTAATGAAGACAAATTGCTTTGTCTAAATTCAGGTATGGATCATTTTTTACAGAAACCAGCAACCAAGGAAGAAATTAGAAAAGCTTTGTTGTTATCTAAAGACATCGTCTAATAAACAGCAGGCATTCAAGAATAATCTCTAATGCCTGCTGCTGATTAATTACATTACATAACCAAATGTCATTCCTATAGACATTCCTCTGGCAGGATAAT
>CAYLTM010000090.1:6833-9606 GCA_964386495.1 uncultured Leptospirales bacterium | reverse complement strand
CAGTATCAACACCGAAACCAATAACAACTTTAGGATTAACAATCATCGGAGAACTGGTTGTTGTACCGCTGCTTAATTTAATTTTCCCTTCAGTTGTCTGAATGTTTTTACCGCTTGAGTCAACTATCGAAGTTTTAGATGTTGAATTAACTCCAACTTCTGTAGAACCGAAAGCAAAATCTAATCCAGTTCCGCCGAACAGATTAATGAATCCAACCGCTTTAGCGGATGTCATAACATCAACGGGTATAACAACTGAATAAGAATCAAAAGAAAGTTTATTTGTTGTGTTGACTTTATATGTTGCAACGTAAGCACCTTCAGTAGTAGTTTCCTGATTTGGTGTTGTCTGCATTGATGTCACATTAGATATATAATGTAATCCTATGCCGACAGCAAGAGGTCTTGTTGAAAAGTTTTTGTCTTTTAATGGAAAGTCCTGCAGATTATAATAGTAGTTAAAACCAAATGAACGGTTTTTTAATCCAACCTCATATTCTTCACCTTCGAATAATGTTTGAGAGAACCCGCCCATTTTTATAACTGCAAACATTTTATCGCCCTGAGGTAAACCGTTAATTTTTTTACCGCTAATTCCAATGTTAACGAATGAGGTGTTCCAACCGATTCCAGTATAAGCATCACCTTCATCGTTTACTATTCCTTTAAGTTCATCAGTACCGCCTTCAGGCCATTGACCGCCAAGCGATAATCCTAAACTGTAAGAAAATACATTCATGTCGGTATTTGTGTAAAGACTACCGCCTGAATAACAAGACGCGTTGGCATTAGCCATACCTTTTGCAAGGTTATTCTGTTTCCCAAGTTTGCTTATTCCTGCGTTTTTATTGAGTTCCGCAATTGTTTTATTAAATTGCTCAGCAACTTCTGCATCAGGAATTCCTGTAGCTGTAGGATATTTTGTTATCACCAGCTTACCGGCATAGGCTGCATTTAACGACAATGCAATCATCAGTAGTGCAAAAAAACATTTTTTCATGTTAATCACCTTTTATAAATATTGTTGAATAAATTCTCAATCTAGTCGAGAATTATAGGCAGTTTATAAGAAGTAATTTTATTGGTAAAATACTTTTTTTAAAAAATTTCGGATTACAAAGCTTTCGATTTATTCCATAATATGTCAAGTTCTTCAGCAGACATGTCGTGAATATGTTTGTTGATGGTTCGCAGTTCATTTTCGATATATTTAAATCGATTCATGAACTTATTATTTGATTTCTGCAGAGCCTCTTCCGGGTCAATTTTTATGAATCGGCAGATATTAACTATCGAAAAAAGAACATCTCCTATTTCTTCCATAGCCGATGATTGGTCATTACTGTTAACCGCGGCAATGAGTTCGTCTGTTTCTTCTTTAAGCTTTTCCATCGGTCCGTCAATTGTTTGCCAATCGAATCCCTGGTGTGATGCTTTCTCCTGTATGCGATACGCTTTAAGAAGAGCCGGCAGATGTTTTGGGATTCCATCAAGTGAACTTTTGTCCGGTGATTTTTCTGTTTTTTTAATTTTCTCCCACTTGTCTAATACTTCAGCAGAATCTTTTACTGAGGTATTTCCAAACACATGCGGATGCCTTCGTATAAGTTTATCGATGATTGCCTGAGCTACATCATCAACAGTGAATTTCTTCTGTTCTTCCGCAATTTGGGAATGTGCGTAAATCTGATATAGTAGATCGCCTAATTCTTCTTTGTACCCGGCATAGTCATTATTTTCGATAGCGTCGATTACTTCGTAAGCTTCTTCGATGAGATATTTTTTTAGAGTTTCCGGTGTTTGCTCTTTGTCCCATGGACAGCCGTTTTCACTACGGAGTATTTCAGAAATTTCTTTTAATTTATTCAGCGGCATGTAATCACCTTCCTAGAATGGTCTGAAACGCTTGTTTAAGATCGGTTGTATTTCTGCAAGTATCGAGCACATTGCGGTTATCCACGGAATTCATTGCCTTTGCAATCTGTGATAATAGCTCGACATGAATATCGTTTGAGTCCGAAGGTGTAATAAGCAGATATATGTAGTGAACAGGTTTTCCGTCAGGAGAGTTCCAGTCAATTCCATTTTGAGATTTAGCGAAAATTACTGTCGGAACGAAAATTTCTTTCAATCGTACATGCGGAATTGCCACACCAACACCTATAGCCGTTGTCCAATCCTCTTCTCTGCGTACAGCTTCAATTACTATGCGGTCAATTAGGTCTTCCTTCATTTTGCCTTGTTGCACGGCAGTCATTTCGCGGATTGCGTCATTTACACTTGTAGAATGCAGTTGCGGAATAATAGTATCTTCATTAAGCATTTGATAGACGGGAACTTTTTTTCTTCTTGAAAACGCTCTGCGCATCCATGGACCTGTTATGATTGATGAGATTACTGCACTGAACACAATCGCGATGAAAATTTTTGGTGTAATTATTCCGCTCTCGAAAGCTAGGAGTGCGACGACAATCTCCATCATGCCGCCCGGGGTATGAGCAATCGAAATTATTGTTCTATTAATTTTAGGAACATTCGTAATCGACACTCCTATCCAAGCACCGAGGAATCTCCCGGAAATTCCAATGACCGTAATTATCGCAACAGGTATAATATCAAAATCCGCTATAAAATCAATTTTTAGCCCGATGTTGGCGAAAAATATTGGAACAAAAAGGGCATGCACCATTTGAGAAATTATATTTCTTGTTTCTTGTTTGAAGTTTTTGGCTTCGCCAATCACTATACCCGCGATAAAAAATCCGAATAACGC
>CAYLTM010000090.1:5742-6777 GCA_964386495.1 uncultured Leptospirales bacterium | reverse complement strand
GAGAGACCAAGCAGGCAAGCGAAAGTAAATGACGAAGAAGGTTCAGGAAGTTTGTATTTATTGAATAAATTTAATATTGCGTTTGAAAAATATCTTCCTAAAGTGAGTGCGAAAACTGCGAATATTATTGTAGTGGTTAGTATGAAAATCGTTGAATATGGATCAAATCCTGTTTGAGTAAATATCCCTATGATAATTGTAAATAGCACCCAGCCAATTATATCATTAACAGCTAAAGCCGACATGGTCAAAAATCCAATATCAGTTTTTAGAAGATTTAAGTCGTGCATAACCCTTGCCGCGACAGGCATCGCGCTGATAGTCATTACAACAGCCATGAAAAACGCGAAAATGATTCGTGTGTCAGGATTAACAAGATAAATATCCGGCAAGAAATAACATGGTATAAACGCTATAATCATCGGAATTACAATGTCAGTTAAAGCGATTTTTAGAGCACTTCCTCTTTGCCGCCATGCTATTGAAAAATCTATTTCGAAACCTGTTTCAAGCAGCAGAAATAGTACTCCTAGCCAGGAAATCGTTTCAAGCATATTTCTCTGAATGATATCAACTGGAAAAATTATAGCTGAGAATTCAGGGAATAACTTTCCGATAATAGTCGGACCAAGAATTATTCCGACAAGTAGTTCCGCTGTTAACGCTGGTTGTTTAAATTTTCGGAAAATTTCTCCAAAAAATCTAGTAAGCGATAATATGATTAATACTTGAACTAGAAATAAAAAGATATGTTTCTCTTCGAGAAAATGCATCTATGAGTCCCGTTTCATTACCAGAATTGTCATGTCATCATGAGGTGGTGCTTCATTACGGAATGTTTCTACATCTGCCACGATATCGCTGATAATTTCTTCCGCGGATTTATCTTTTATTGATAATAATATTTGCTGAAGTCTAGTTCTGCCGTATTCTTCTTTCTCGGGATTACGCATTTCCGAAATACCGTCTGTATAAAGAACTACAATATCTCCAGGATTAAAATACTGCTGTGAAAAATATGGGTTAATCGCTGAT
>CAYLTM010000090.1:2245-5732 GCA_964386495.1 uncultured Leptospirales bacterium | reverse complement strand
GACACAATCGCCTGATTGTATTCAGTCTCTTCCATTATACCGATCGGCACGCCGTCAAGTTTTGACACGGTTACCGCGTCCTTATCAGACCGGTAGCAGAAGAGCGGTCCATGACCAGCGTTTGCAAAAGAAAGCTTCTGTTCTTCGCGGTCATATATCATGAAAAACAATGTTGCGAATTTATCAATAGCAAAGTCCGCGCTTAATGAATTGTTAATCGCACCTACAATATTTTTGCACTGGACTTTTATTTTTGCTTTTTTCGCCTGATGTACCGCCGTGACAAATACAGTTCTTATCATAACCATTACCAGAGAAGCGGGAATACCTTTTCCAGAGACATCGCTTATTAACGCGCCGATTCGGTGTTCATCAATATCGATATAATCGAAGTAATCTCCACCAACACCTTTCGCGGCTCTTGTGAAACCTTTAATTTGAATACCTTTTTTGTTATAGTAACCCATCGGGTTGAGACCTTCCTGGATTTCCTTTGCGACTTCAAGCTGTTCTTCCATTAAGCGGCTTTCAATTTCCTTGTTTTTAGCCTGTTTGAGCATGATCGTCATATTATTGAATTCTTCTGCAAGAAGACCTATTTCATCTTTTGTTTTAATGTTGATTTTAAAGTCAAGGTTGCCCGTTCCTATTACCGCCGCACCTTCGGATAGTTTTTTTATTCCGGCTGTTGTAAAATATGATACTATAAATGCGGCTATTACAGCGATTGTAATAAAAATTAGAGCGATATATAAAACAACCTGTTTCATTTCCGCAATTTTCTGGGTGATTATTTTATCTGAAAAACCTATACGTATATAAGCGATAATCTTTTCCTCGCCGTTTACTTTATAAACAGAATGCACCGGCATAGAAAAGTCATAAATAAGTCCATTCTTTACATCAGGATCCTTTAGATCCTTTTTGAAAATAGTTTTATCTTTTCTTTTGGTTAGTTCTGGAGTATAACTGTCATCAAGCAATTTCCCCGTCTGTTCATTATCAAAGCTGAACAGTATAATACCTTCCGGAGATAAAATATATGTGTATTTTACAGAGGTGTCATTTTTGAGTTTATCAACAACTGAGATAATTGTGAGATCGTCGTTATCCAGAGATTTCAATACTATTAGGTTTAAATTCTGTATTTCAGCCTGCGCCATTTTTATGATATTTTCGCGGAGAATCTGACTTTCATGATTCATGAAATAATACGACATTGAAACGATAACCAACACTGTGAGGGAGATCATCGCTATTGACAGTTTGTATCTCAAACGGAAAATATTTCTTTTTGGTACTGATTTTTTAATTACTTTTTTGTTATTTTTCATATCACTGCTTCATTAATGCTAAACATTTTCTAATATTACTTTTTGCTTTTTCATTGTCAGGATCTATACTAAGTACTTTTTTCCATTCTGCTATCGCTTCCGTCAACTTATTATTTGAATAATAATTAATTCCGTTAAAGTAATGTTTTCTTACAAGAGATTCCTGGTCAGGATTAAGTTTTTTAACCTGTTTCTGTGTAGTGCCTTCCGATAGACGTATTTCTGATTCAATTTTATTGATACTTATCAGTGTTTTCGTATTTTCTGGATCTTTTGAGCGAATCCATTTTAATTCAGCTAAAGCCTTTTTCGCGTTATCAAGACCCCCCGCCTGGTATAAATTCAATGCACTGTTATAGCGTGAATCGATTTGTTCACGGGAAACTGCAGGGTCGGAAATTACTGGAGGTTTTTCCTTTTCAGTAACAATCAAAGACTGAAGTTTCGCTAATTCGGGGTATTCAGAATCAATAGTTTTTAAAGTGTCAATAATTTTTTGAGCTTCCTTGAAATTTTTGACAGCTATGAACTGTTTGATTGACTTAATTTCGTTTTCGGCGTAATCCTTGAAAATCTGAGGTTCAAGCTTTAGATAACACTTCATAATGTACTGATTTGCCATTCTATTTTTTGGAAAAAGGTTTGTTATTTTTTTCCATTCCTTAAGAGATTCATTGTACTCGCCTTTATTGTACAGTTCGATACCGATAGCGGCTACTGATGTAAATATAGAATAGTAAGGAGAATCCTCGTCGATATTTTCTTCACGTTCCTGCTGAATAGCTTCCTTTGCTGATTTTATAAGATCTTTTACATCGGTATTTCTTGGGTCGAGTTTAATAATTTTTTCAAAAGATGCAAGTGCTTGGGAATAATTACCTTGAGACATATAAATCAAACCTGTTTGAAATTCTTTATTAATAAGTTCAAGGTTTTGCTTTTTCTGTTTTTCAAGATATTGTTTTTCGAGATTCTCAATTCCCGCTATTAGTGCTTTGGTGTCTTTGTAATCTACTTGAAGAGATAGTGTGTTTTCAAAGTCATCTCTAGCGGCATCGAACTCATTGTTCTCTAAATTTTGTTTGCCCGAAAGATAAAACTGTTCAGCCTGCATCAATCGTTGTTCGGCTGTCTTTTTTTCTTCAATGATTTCATTAATTTTTACAATATACTCGGCAGCCTCTTCATTCAAGGGATCTATAGCGATTACCTGTTTGAAATCATCTAACGACGATTGATATTCTTTTTTTTCAAATTTATCTTTAGCGTCCGCGATTATGAATTTGAGTTTTTCGAACTTCATACGGTTCGCGATTGCCAGCTCGCATTTTCGCTTAAATTCAGCAGCCTGAACATCCTCGGGAGCGATTTTTAGAACCTTGTTCCATTCATCGACAGCGTTTTCATAATCGTTAGCCTTCATGTACTCCATTGCCGTGCTAAAAGCTGCGTCATATTTCTTTTTTTTCTCAGCGTTCATTGTATGTATTTTCAACTTGGATTCCGCTTCTTCCTGAAGTTTTTTCATGCGAAGTTTAAGTTCAATGAGCTCATCATCAAAAGGGTCAATGCGGTACGCGGATATATAATTATCTACAGCCTTATCAGCGTTGGTTTTTCCGGATTCGAAATCGTTGTTGTTAATGGATTTTTTTGCCTGCTTATAATAGAGTTTGGCTTTTTGCTTGGCGATGTCTTTTTTATGTTTTTCTTCATAGGCGAGTTCGATTTTCTGTTGGATTTTCTGGTTATCCGGTTCAATAGACAGAGCCTGCATCCATTCGCCTAATGCTTTTGAAAATTGTTTTTCCTGATAATACTTTTCCGCACGCTTATCGTGTTCCTGAACGGTTTGAGAATATCCCATAACATGAATAAACAGAAGAAATGTTATTAATATTAGAAGTACGGTTTTCATTATTTCTCATCGTAAGTAATAGTCGTCATCTCGGCAATGAGATATGGACGGTAATCAGCGTTAGTTTCTCTTACAATGTCCATCGTCCCTTTCATTGTTTTTTTTACTATACCGATTTTTCGGGGAATCAAATCACACTGGAAATTCACAGTAGTTTTGATAAATACTTTGTTGTCAATGTCGACTTCAATGGGATTATCGATTTTGAAAAACACAAAATTTTTCGGGTAATGAT
>CAYLTM010000090.1:0-2208 GCA_964386495.1 uncultured Leptospirales bacterium | reverse complement strand
AGTAAGTTCATACTTTGAATATAACCGGTAATCATTTTTTTCGATTGCTCCTGCCCATTTATAAATCACGGTTTTGACTTCGCTTTCCGGCAGCGGAGGTTTAGAGCAAAATTGAAATAATACGCAGCATGCAGTGATCATTGAGATAGTAGTTGTAAATTTTCTAGAAAAAAAACTTTTAAAAAAATTCATAATCACAACTAATTAAATAGAACTTTATGAATTTTATAGGAAGACACGAATTGATTATCTTTCGTTTTTAATATAGCTATCCCTTCAGCAGAAGCCGCCGTGATCATGTCTTCAGGAGCGGTTCGATTGTTGCACACGAGAATCGCAGGGAAGTCGAGTTGTGACGCGACGGCTACACTGTTTTTGTGTGCCTGTATAGTAATTAGAATGGAACCTTCTTCCGCGTTTCCCATTACATCGCTCAAAAGATCAGATGTATATCCGGTTGTTACATCACCGTCTTTTGTATTGACGACTATTTCATATCCTATTTTCGCAGCAAGTTCACTCACTTTCATTTTTTTTCTCCAAATATATTATTGAGATCATCGTAGTTCCTCTGCCGACTTCAGAAGTAATTTCGAATTTGTCTGATACTCTTTTAGTATTGGGTATTCCCATTCCAGCCCCGAAACCCAGTGAGCGGATCCAATCATTAGCTGTTGAATAACCTTCTTCCATAACTTTACTGATGTCTGGAATACCTGGTCCATTGTCCGCAGTCATAATTGTAATAGAGGAATCATCGAGTATGAATATAAGTTTTCCGCCTATAGAATGTATTACGACATTAATTTCCATCTCATATGATGCTATTGATGCCCGTCTAATCAACGCGGCTGGAACATTTTTTTCTTTCAGAACTTTTTTTACCTCGTAGGAGGCATGACCAGCTTTTTCAAAATCAAACTGCGTAATCAGAAATTCTTTATGTATCTGGTCAGGAAGATCCGGTTTGTTTGTTAGAAGTTTTTCTTCAAGTTCCTTAATCTGGCTTTCAAGTTCGTTTAATATTGATGTTAAAATATTTTTACTTGAAATAAGACCGACAAGTTCTTTTTGTCTGTTTACTACAGGGAAACGTTTGTAGGTGTATTTATTAAAATACGTAACCGCAAAAGACATAGGCATGTCCTCTTCCAGCACGATAAGAGATTTCGACATATGTTTATCAACCAGCTCGTCGATGTACCCTTCATCAAGTGCACTGACAATTTCTCCAATGGTAACCATTCCAACAAGCCTTCGATCATCAATAACAGGCATTCCAGTAATTTTTCTGGTTTTCATAACGTGCTGCACTTCACGGAGAGTGTCATGACGGTTAGCGGTAATAAGATTTTTTACCATAGCGTCCTTTACTTTTAAACGGAGAAGGACCTCCATGATAGCGTTGGGTGATTTCTCGCTTATGGGAATATCTTTGCCCATTTACTTCTCCTTAATGAATAAATGAGACAGGAGACAGCATGTTTCGAAAATCGGCTGATAGCTTTGAACAACAGTAATGCCGAGTTCGGTTGCCATGTTAATTGTATCCTGAGGAATAGCTTTTCTGTTGGAAATCATTACTGCATTTGCACCAATCATATCAGCGGTTCGAATAACCTGAGTAGTCGTCAGATTGGTCAAAAGAAGAACCTCTTCCTCATCGGTAGTAAGAACATCGCTCATTAATCCTGAAGAAATAACCCACTTAACATAGTCGAAATTTCCCTGATATATCAATTTGCCGTCACAGGCTTGTATAATATCCTTAACATATACGCTCTCTTTCATATTCCTCCTGTTTAATTAATGATTCCGATAAATCAAATTGCACATCTTGCGTAATTTGACAGCTAGACTATCCAAATACATGACTAAACTTAATTAATAAATTTCAGTTAATATTGTCAATATTTTATTTCTATTTTACTGTGTTGTTTTTGAGAATGAGAATTTTATTTCGGGTATTAATGTCAAAATTCTAAACCATTTTTTGAGAGCCTCCCCTAAAATGTTTGGGGGGAATTGGTATTGAATAAATTGAACATTACCCGAAAAATAATTCACACCCTGTTTTTGTTGAATTGAGTAAAGAAATTACTGGACAATTGAAGAGTGTTAGTGAAATTGATGTGATTTATTAAAGATTCATCAGAGAGACTGAATCTTATTGTAGGAGTGACCATATGAAAAAAATCAGCAAATCTT
>CAYLTM010000089.1:14964-15764 GCA_964386495.1 uncultured Leptospirales bacterium | reverse complement strand
AACTTTTTCGCGGAATATTTCCCGTCTTCTAAAATTTTCCGCAGTAAAAGTACGATAACTTCGTTAATTGATAACTCATTGGCTTCTGAAAAATTCTCAAGTAAAGATAATTTCTTAATGTTGATATTAACAGATGATTTAATCATAAATATCTCCGATTTATATTGTTTGAGGGGTTAGCAAGATTTGCAAAAAAATAACCCTCTATTAATATATACGATGAAAAATCGAAAATGCAGAAAAAAATTGCGATTTTTAAAGGATTTTTATTTTACCGATCAGGATGTCATGCAAAGACACGAAAGAAATTATACGTTTATAATATTATCTCATAAACCTGTATATCGCGGGTAATTCCTTTAACATGGATTTTCTCCCGCTCCTGACAATTTATTTCATTTTTTATTAAAGCGTATGTCGGATGACTTACAAGAATTGATCCAGGTGTGCAGGCGTTTTCGAGCCGAGATGCAAGGTTGACAATCCTACCGATTACAGTATACGAAAGCCGATCTGCGGCACCGAAATTTCCGACAGTTGCCACGCCGGTAGTTATGCCAATTCTGATCTGCAATAGATGCTCTATCCCATTGTTGTACCATTTTTTCTGAAGTTCTTTCATTTTCTGCTGCATTTCAATCGCCATTTTGACACAGTTCAACGCATGGTCGTGGTCATTGGTCGATTCGGGTGCTCCAAAAAATACCATTATCGCATCACCAATGAATTTATCAACAGTACCGCCATGACGCTGTGCGATAATATTCATTTCGGTGAAATATTCATTTAACAACCCTGAA
>CAYLTM010000089.1:9480-14954 GCA_964386495.1 uncultured Leptospirales bacterium | reverse complement strand
AGCCTCGAGGGAATCGGTTATCTCGGTAAAATCTTTTATGTCGGAAAAAAAGACAGTTATTTTTTTCCGGGATGTGGATGTTTTTGCCTCATAGGTACCACCCACAAGGGATTCCGCGAGCTGTCGGGGTAGATACCGGCATAAATTCTCACCAATTTGAGCGAGCTTCTCGTTAGCAACAGTAAGTTCCTCCGTGCGTTCCTTGACGCGGTTTTCCAGATTCGCGTTCAGATCACGGTTTTTCGTTAGTTCGTTTTCCAGTTTCCGCAAAGCTTTATTCATGATTAATAGCATCAGGACTATTATTGCTGATTCGACAACCAGCGAAGGTAAACTGTTGAGTACATCATGAAAAACTTTAATAGTCGCTATTAAACGTGAAGAATCATAATAGCTTATCGTAAAAAAAGAAACGTTTACCATAATGTAAATGATTGAAAGCGTCACCGCCGCACTTATGGAGTTTAACAATAATATAGAAGGCACAAGGCTGTACAGCATCCATATACCAATTAGCTCACCGCTTGTAATGTAAATCGGATATGAAATCACTATTATGGAAAAAATATAGCATGAAAAAAAGCCAATTATCAAGTATGAAGCGGTATAATATCTGCCCTTCCAAAGGAGAACAAGAACCAATAAGAGGATCACTGTTGTCGCTAGATTAAAAAAGAAGTACATTAAACCAATTAATGACCGAAAATTGGTTAGATTGGTATTGAAAATCGTAAAATGGATGGATACTACCAGAATACAGATACTGCAAAAAAACAAAAGGAAAGCCTTCTGCTGTATCAGATGTGATCGGCTATATTTGTCCTGAAATTGTTGGTTTAGTAGTTTTACGAAAAATCTAAATCTCATATTGACCTTAAAGATAATTTATCATTTTGTTAATCAAGACAAAAATAAAAAACGGTGCCAGACACCGTAAAACACACCAAAAACCCATTTTTTTCATAAAATAATGGTGTCAGAGCAATTTTAACGGTGCCAGACTGTTAAAAATATTCTAAAAACAGTATCCGATAAATATCCCGGAAAACTTATGCCTACTGATTTTTGAAATTTTTCACTGTAAATCCCATACAGCTCTTTGAGATTTACAATGTTGACATTCAAAGATATATATTCCTGTTCTATCGTGCAAAGTATCTTCCCATAGACCGTTAACATTTTTTTGTATTATTCTTTCAAAATATTTTTTACCATTACCGTCAGACGCGTTTTTACAAAAATCATTTCGCGACCATGTGCCAATGTAATACATTGGATCTTTGCAGCAAAATTGCCAGTCCTCACCCTGTATTGTTAAAAAAGTCGGGGTTCTTAATAATTCAAAAATTACGCTTTTATCTAATTTTGCGCCGAACCAGCCATCATCTAAAGGAATCATTTCGAAATCACTTCGATTCATTCCCCGGATGCCGTGAGTAATTCCATTATATGATTGTTCCCAGGAAATCATTCCTAGTTCTGATCCCTTTGTAATAGCGCCTTTCCCTTCTCGAAGGCATTCATAACATATAGAAATATTTTCGCAGTTGAATATCGGGAATGATACTTTACTGTTGCATGAGTAGCAATTGATATCTTTTCTATCATGGGCATCAAGACCATTTTCCATTCCGCATTCGCCGCATTTTATCATTAAGGCGCAGCCGATACCCAATACAAAGCAATGAGATTTTTCATTATTACATACCGAACATGTTGATTCCCCGATGTATTCGTAAGCATCATCGACTTTTCCTTTAAATAATGGGAAGGGGATTCCCAAATCATCAAAAGATTTAGCATTCATCAATGTTTTGTCCTTTCTTCATTCATGCAGTGATAACTTCCAATTCGGCTTTTATGTCAAAAAGATCATCTGCCGTATAGTTCAGTTTTTCAAAACCAATAACTTTACCTTTGACATCCTTCATGATAATGACATCATTTCCAGCTTCTTCACAGATATATTCATCTTCAGGATTAGAAAACCATACTGTTAAGGTATTTCCCTTTTTATCATAAAACAACTTTATATTTTCCATACTATTGATCCTTCTTTTATATTATTTGTAGGATAAGCAGTGATTAAAAAGGCGTTATACTCAACATGTTTCACAACGGCACAAATAAATCTTCCTTCTTTAACTAATTGATAAAACAAATAAACCTCAGCATCTGTTTTGCTGATTCGAATTTCATCAGGATTCATAAGGCAATTCACAACATCACTCAGCCTGTCCTTCATAATAGGATGTTTTATCTTTGAAATAATATTCCAATAGCTGAGGGTCGATCTCACAGAAAACCATAAAGGTGTCATAACTTCAAATATTATACATTCATCTATTATATGGTACCCAGGTTTTCATGAATAGTAATTTAACATATTTTATGAAAAGTGTCAATTCAAAAAAATGGTGCCAGACATCGATTTTTCAGAAAAATCGATGTCTGGCACCGTTTTCATATAGACGATCAAGGCTCCATGATAAAAACAGTTTTTGAATCATGTTTATTAAAAAATTATTGACGAATTTTTTATGATTTTAGAAATTTTAATACTTACAGATAAGATATGTCTGAATGAAAAATTTCATACAATTTTAGCGTGAAATTTTAACAGCACAACCTTAAAAGGAATTTTTGAAAGAAAAGCTTGTAACAATCGCATTGACAGTTACTTGTGCTATATCGCTGGTTGTTTAAATTTTATTGAACATTGTAATTTATCAATTAGATTAAAGCTTTCCGGATACTGCACGGCAAGTGATGCAAATCGCTCTGAATTTAAGATTTTATAGCTATATAGTAAGGAAATCAAATGATTTGGATTTTAAATGTAGAATTAATTTTTGGAGCCTATGCAAAGGATGCATGGAAAGGAGCAATTGAAATAGATTCTTCCTCGACTTTAGAAGATCTTCATTTTGCATTACAAAAAAGCTTAAATTTTGATAATGATCATATGTATTTATTTTATGTTTCAAAGACAGAAAGAAGCAATAACCGTATTCTATATGATGATGAAAATGGTCTTATATATGAAAAAACTTTAGAAGATCTATATCCTTTAGGGAAGAAGAATAAGCTTTTCTATCTATTCGATTATGGCGATAATTGGTTATTCAAAATAACTAAAAGTATAAAAAAACCTCAAAGACCTTTACAAGGTATAGAATATCCTAGATTAATTGAAGAAATAGGTGTTAAACCAGAACAATATCCATCATGTGAATGAATATTTTAAGAATTCACTAATGAAAAGAATTTTTATTGAAAATAGTCAGGAACCTTTCCATAATTTGCCCTAAGCCCCTAAAGGGGAGAAAAGATCTCCGCGCTCCGCGTCAACCCCTTTAACAAAGTGTTTCTAATAATGGTGCCAAGGTGTCATTTATTCAATTTCTTCAAGTCCCCTTTAGGGGATTTAGGGGCTTCCTATCTTCGAAGCGTCTTACGTTCCTGCATAACTTCGTGCTGACATTTCTTACCGTTCAGATTTTTTTCCACAAAGAATTTTTCGCCTGACAATGGATCAACGCCGGTGAAATACTGCACAGAAGAAATAGTAAGCGGCAGCGGAATGAACGACTGCATCTGTTTCGGAATAAATTTAAACAGCGACAGTATTTCGTTTTTCATTTCAACCATATTGTTTTTTTCGCAGCCGGGGTGATTCGACATCAGGTAGGGGATCATGTAAGTTTTATCATCCCCCCTTGCCTCGTTGAAAAATGTTATGAATTTTCGAAGGGGGATTACCGGCACTTTGCGCATTGCCTTGAGTACCGATGCGGAAGTGTGCTCAGGCGCGATCTTGAGCTGTCCGCTGATGTGATCCTTTATGAAAATTTTGAGAGCCTCGGGATTTTCGCGCAGAAAAATATCGTACCGGATGCCCGAACCGATCGTAACATTATAATTCAATGATTTCTTAACCCGCTGAAGGAGCTTAATCCATTTGCCTGAATTTAAAATGAGATTCCCGCACAAATCCGGGAACAGACAGCTCTCGCGATTACACTTCCAGTCGGCTCTGCATTTCGCCTTGTACATATTCGCGGTTGGTCCGCCGATATCGGTTATATGTTTTCTGAAATATTTGAATTTGCTCACCACGAAAATTTCTTTTAGAATGGATTTCGCGCTCCTGCTCACAATCCGTTTCCCCTGATGCAGGTATATCGAGCAGAACGAACATCCGCTCGCGCAACCCCTGTGGGAATTTATCGAATTCTGGATCATCTCAAACGCCGGAATAATCAACCCTGTATATTTTGGATGCGGCATTCTTTCAAACGGCAACTCATAAACAGCGTCAAGTTCCGCGCGGCTGTATCTGTACGGCGGGTACTGTACAATCCAGCGGGTACCGGCTTTCTGAACAAGCGTTTTATACTGGTTCAAGTAAAACTGCCGGTAAAAATCCACATATGTGGATTTTTCAAGCATAGCCTCTTCTTCAGTCGGCAGCTCCAATATTCCGGGGTGATTCTTTTCGCCGCCATTATCCTTCTCCACGGGATGGTTTCTGGTAATAAAAACGGTGCCAGGTATGGTTGAATAGTCATCACCCGCGGAAATCCGCCTTGCTACTTCGACTACTGACTTCTCGCCCATTCCGTAGACAATAATATCCGCGCGGGAATCCTCGATAATAGATCGGCGCAGTTTGTCGTCCCAGAAATCATAATGAGCGAAACGCCGCATTGACGCTTCGATACCTCCGAGAACTATTGGTACATCTTTGTAATGCCGTTTGATCATATTGCAGTAAAATATAACCGCGCGCTCCGGTCTATTTCGTTCGATATTATTCGGTATATATGGATCATCGTTGCGGACTTTTTTAAACGCGGTAAATTTTGAAACCATTGAATCGATATTGCCGGAAGTTACACCGAAAAACAGCCGCGGCTTTCCGAAAACCGTCATAGCGTCGGGGTCGGCAGTATCCGGCATATCAATTATCGCTACGCGGTAACCGGCGCGTTCCAGAGAACGTGCGATAACCGCGGCGCCGAAAGACGGGTGATCAACATAAGCATCACCAGTAACAATTATAATGTCAATGTAATCCCACCCTAACGTTTTAACTTCGGCGGGTGTAGCCGGTATAAAGCCCAATTATTTAAACAACCTGTTAATGGCGGAGATAACCGCCTTGACCGCCGCCTGATTAACATTCGGATCGATGCCCGCGCCGATAAAACCCTGATTAGTTTTTTTATCAATAATCTTCACGAAACATACAGCCTCGGCATCGGCGCTTTTACCGATGGAATCCTCAACATAATCTTCGAGTATAAAATCCGGTATACCGTCGATAAGCTTCACAGCGTTTACCAGCGCCGATATCGGACCATTGCCGACTGCCTTTTTGTCAAAGCGGCTGCCGGAGTATTCACAGACCAGCTCGCCTTCAACCGACGACGGATTAGTGTCCATCGGCCGCGGCCAGAAGTTTATCAGCA
>CAYLTM010000089.1:5964-9470 GCA_964386495.1 uncultured Leptospirales bacterium | reverse complement strand
TAGACTTCTAAAAAGATCATAAACTTCGTCTGAACCGATTTCACGGGAAACGCTGTCGGCGTAATCCTGCACATGCGACGCGAAATCCACCTGCACCCATTTCGGCATTATGATGTTGTATTCCGCCTGTAAAATATAAGCTATGCCGCCCTTGCCGGACTGGCTGTTTATTCGTATATATTTTTCAAAAGATCTTCCGAGAGATTTCGGATCAACATGCAGATACGGAATCTTCCAGCCGCCGAAGTGATCAGCAAGCTTTTCTTTTTGTATGAAGCCCTTGTTGATAGCGTCCTGATGTGATCCCGAAAACGCGGTGAACACGAGCTGCCCCGTATAAGGGTGCCGGACATGCACGGGGATATTCGTAATCTCCTCGACGGTGTCGATGATTCTCAGAATGTTGTCGAACGTCAGACCGGTATTGATATTCATATATGATAGATTCAGCGCGATAGTGATCAGGTCTACATTTCCCGTACGCTCGCCGTGGCCGAACAGCGTACCTTCCACACGCTGCGCACCGGCTTTAAGAGCCAGCAGAGAAGCGGCTACAGCGCAGCCCATGTCGTTATGCGCGTGTAGCGAAATCACAGTCTTGTCAGGATATTTATTGTTGCGCATGAAAATCTCTATCATGTCGGCGTAATCATTAGGCATTCTTCTTTCAACGGTCATCGGCAGATTCAGTATGACCTTTTCACCGGCTTTGGGATTCCATTCCTCGACAACCTTCATACAGACCTCCAGCGCGAAATCCGGTTCCGTGTCGGTAAATTCTTCAGGAGAAAATTCGAGCCCGATAAAACTTCCAGCGTCAACCAGCGGTTTAGCTTCATCTTTTATCTGGCGTATGCTTGCAACAGTAGTGGTGATTACATTCTCTTTTTCCATGCCGAACACAAATTTTCTGTGCAGCTCGCTGGTCGCTATATACATGTGGATGATTGCCCTGTCCGCGCCCTTCAGCGCTTCCACGGTTCTCGTTATCAAATGCGAGCGTGCCTGTGTCAGTACCGATATTGTCACATCCGGGGGGATTAGTTTGTCTTCTATGAGTTTTCTGCAGAAATTGAAATCATCATCAGACGCGGACGGAAAGCCTATTTCAATTTCTTTGAAACCTATATCTACAAGCAGTTTAAAATATTTTAGTTTTTGCTCCGGCGTCATCGGGTTCGGCAGCGCCTGGTTGCCATCTCGTAAATCGACCGCGCACCATGCGGGTGATTTTGTTATTTGTTCATTAGGCCATTTTCTTTCCGGGTTGTTGATTTCCGGCATTTTCGCGTATCTCATAATTCTCTCCTTTGTAATAAAAGTAATAAAAAACCGTCGCTTTCGGCGACGGTTTCTGATTTTAGCATATATAAATATTTCAGCCTACAGCATAACCGCGCCATGTTTATTTTCCCATAACAAACTGAGTAGTAAGTTTTCTAAATATATTGACGCTGTTAAGTTAAACATTTTTCCTCAAAATTTATTTACTGGTTCGCAATTATTTACGAACTAATATTATTATCGTATAGACAGTCTATTTTTATTAGAATTATTGTCAATAAAAAAAGTAGGTCACTCAGACTTCCCACATCTGTGATCTTTTATCAGAACCGGCTCTGGAAGATAAATATTTAATGATAACGACCGCGATATATACTTCAAACAAACTTAGAGGTACCGCAAAAATCAATATGTTATAGGGCAGAACTCCCATATTCCCAATCACCAGCCACATTTGGACAAAGCCCGCAAACCATGAAATAATAATTGTTGGCAGCTTTGAAAATTTTAATGATATTATAGATATCACAATCGCAAACATCAATGACCATAGACCCCATACTGCACCATTTGCAATTTCCGAAGGAAAGACGAGACCTAATTTATTATAATGCTCCACCCAGTAGGATTTGAGTAAAAACTCATTCCTGACAAACTCAGAAATGCTTATCCAGACTGTCGCAGAAAATACCGGCAATAGTACGCTTCCTAATGTTCTCATCATAATCTCCATTAAATTATTTAATTATTTAGGATGCCGATTTGCATAGAATTTGTAAATCGACATTTCAAGTTTTCTATTTGCTTAACATAATCTGATAATATTTCAGGGCTTTGATTTAGTCTTAACAAACCCCGAATAAATGGTGTCAGAGCAGTTATTAATTCAGGAAAACTGAACTAAAAACACTTATTGTACATTTTATCAATCGAAATCCAAATTTTTTTCTTGATGCTTGAAAGACGAAGCTGGTCAACCTTCATGTAATCGTAATTAAAATATTCATCATTGAGAAATAATTGTTTAGAAATATCTAGCCGTAAATATGGTATCCGCGAAAAGTTTTTGGTGATAATACTTGTTAATAACGGTCTATCATTTATTTCAAATTTGTTTCTGCTTCCGCTTTTTTCATCAGAAAAATTTTTTTGAAGATTCTGCATCAGAATTTCCGCGAAAACTTTTGGACAGGTTTCTACAGTTCGGGAGTTTATGTCTGCCTTATAACTGATTCTGAATAATGGATTTGATTTTTCTCCAGAATTATAATTCTCGATAGCCGGAATCGTGTGGCACTCAATAATCAGTCGAATATCATCGGAGTTTGATATTTTTCCAACAGCTTCATGAAACGGATAGTAATATCTTTTTAGAATATTGGTTATCGCTATTTTGTCTGGAAATATATTTTCCTCGAAAATAGTTTTTCCGAATGGTGTCAATTTTTTTATTACCCCGTCATCAGTTTTAGGGGGGATATCAAATGGTTGTCTATTTAGATCAATAAGAAGTTTTGAAATAGATGTGTTGATTACGGCTGCCGCGAATTTTTCAAATGAAAATATTTCGTTAGCACAGGTGTCCGCGCTTATGAAAATTTCGAAATCTCCAGCAATCACAAATTTTTCGAGTTCCTCTGGAACCTTATATCCGCCATGAGGTATAATTATTAATACGGGAATTTTTTTCATTATTAGTTTTGTGTCATCTCAATTATTTCAAATAATTTGCTAGGCAATTTTTCTTTGTAACGATCTTTTATAGGCTTTAAAAAGTTTTTCCAGTATTGAATTTGCTCAACAGATAATTCATTTACGATTATTCCGCTTTTAATAAACTGCTGTTTCGCATATTCTTCATTTTCCATAGATATTCGCCGCTCATAGGCAAGTGCTTCCTTCGCTGACTCAGTAATTATATTTTTTCTTTCAGGACTCAAGGATTCCCAGAAATGATTATTAATCATCAATACATGCATACTGTAATTGTGCCTAGTTATTACCGCGTATTTAAGTTTTTCGTGATGCTTCGCATTATATAGCAGATCAAACGTATTACCTTCACCATCGATTTCTCCGCTAATCAATGATGAATATGTGTCTTTCCATACAAGCGACACCGGAGTAGCTTTTAATAACTTGATTACTTCAATTTCAATAGGCGATTGAGTAGTTCGAATTTTTAAACCAGCCATATCTTCTGGAAAATAGATATTCCGATT
>CAYLTM010000089.1:0-5954 GCA_964386495.1 uncultured Leptospirales bacterium | reverse complement strand
ATAGGTTTCATGCCGTAATTATTGACGCACAATTTATCAAAATATTTTCCCAGCTTGCCATTGTCGATTTCTTCATATAATTTATGTTGATTCTTTATATCTGTTATATATGGGATATCAAATATCATATATTCAGGAATGATGTCTGAGAGATTCGGTGTAGATGACGATGCCATTTCAATTTCTCCATTCCGCACCGCAAGTATACCTACCTTGTCATTCCCAATAACAGCGTTTGGATAAAGTTCAACTTTAATTTTCCCACCGGATTTCTTGTCTACAAGCTCGGCAAATTTCTCATAACCTAACGTAACATTATTCCCGGGGGACATTGGATGAGCTAAGCGAATTAATACATTTTGATTATTTTCTCTAGAACATGTAATTAATACAAATAATAAAATAAATGGTATTAGTCGATACATCTCAACCCCAAAATCATTTAAGTTTTTCCTTTGATATTCTATTATAGAGGAAACTGCGATCCAATAGAGATCCCCTATTATCTATTGTACCGTTTTTTATAGGATAATTCATCAACCCCGTGCCGTTTGACAACAGCTCATATTTAGAATTTGAAACATCCAGCATAGTTACGCCGACATCCATAAATGACACCGCAAATTTATTTTCTTTGTACTTTTTATTATCCGGTGTGATAATTATCAGCGGAACAAACTCAAACAGCTTGTCGTCAAAAACAAAAGAAGCTTCCTTGTAATAACTCGTATTTACCCTCGGACAATGATCTCCATAAAGAAAGATATAAGAGTCTGGACTCTTTTTTCTTAGCTCCGTTATAAAATATTCTAGAGACATATCAATATATTTCATGGAATAGAAGAAATCCCGCGTCCACTTATCATTAACATCTTCATACTCGCTGCTTTCAAAAAAATATTTTACTCCATAAAATGGTGCGTGACTGCTCATGGTTATTACATGGTAATAGTATGGATTTTTCTGATTACCAACTTTATCCAGAATATATGTGAAAACATCTTTGTCGGCAGCACCCCAGCCGCCTTCTTCTTTTAACTTCATTTTTTTTATGTCAAAAAATTCATCAAATCCCATTTCAGAAAAGGCGAACTTTCTGTTAAAATATGTTCCGACATTCCCATGAAAAGCGTAAGATTCAAAATTATTTTTAGAAAATTGATGAACAATGGAATTCGGATAAGCGTACTTTTGAAGTTTTATTACAGCATACCGTACAAGCGGATGAACAGAGTTCAGCACGGCGATTTCACTATCTGATGTCGCGCCGCCTAAGTGATAGCTCATGCAATAAGGGTAAAAAACATTATTTTCAGAAAGTGATGTCAAAAATGGCGCGATAAGATTTCCATTGTGTTTCATACCAATAATGTTTGAATCAACAGATTCCATTTGCACGGCAATTACCGAAAATTTCTTATCCGCTCCCTGTGATGAAATCTTAATATTACTGTATTCTATGTTTTTTGAAAAATCTTCATTCTTAATGACATTGGTCAGCTGCAGCGTTAACAAACCTGCACCTTTAATAATTTTTTCAACTGTAAAGGATCTGTCTAACACATATGTGTTTACTCCTCTGTATTTGTTGAAAAAATAAAGACGGCCTTCGATAATTCTTAGACTATAACCATTCATTATATGATAAAAGTTCATCAGAATTATTACTGATACGGCAAATGTATATGTAAGTTTTTTTCTCTTTAGCCAAATATTTTTAGAGTTTACAAAAATCAACGCTAACAAAAAAAATGGAATATCAATAAATGCAAATAATTGTTCTTTAAAAATTGGAATACCGGCATCTGTAACAGCACCAAAACCTTCGTCAAACATTAATAAGAAGTAATCAACATATAATATTCGATTAAAGTATAAAAAGTATGAGAGGTTGACAATTATATATATAAATTGAACACTGAAAAACATTGTTAGCAATATTTTTGATTTTCTGAAAATAAAATGATAAACCAGAAAACAAATCGCGAAAACCATAATAAATTTAAAAATATAATTATTGATTCCGAAATTCCAGAAAACAATTGCTGAATTGAAAATTGTAATTTTTAAAGTGTTGGCAGTAACGAATAGTAAATATCATCCAGTCCAATTGTATGAAGCTTTTAATTTTATTAGTAATTCTTATGAAAACCCTTGATATCGAAAATAAAAATATCCCGATTGATAAAACGGCTGCCAGCAAATATAGAAAAATTTTGGAGTTGCCTTCCTGAAGAGAAATAAATTCTCTATTAAACACTTCCTTGCATTCTATAGAGGCGCTTTGATCTTCAGAAGCTACAACGGTCATCCCGTCTGTTAACTGATAATCTTTCACAAAATGAAATGGATAAAACGCTTTATGAAGATCGTCGCCAGACAGTAAACTTTTTCGTTCACCGATTTCTAGACCAGCCTGTTTAATCGTGACAGACTTGTTGGGTTCTCCCGCGATAAAAAGTATTTTATCAATTCTCTTTGCCGGAAGGGAAAATTCAATTCTATGAAATTGGTTATCATTGGGAAGAGTTTTAATGAAGCGGTTCGCGTGAACATAAAAATGAGGATAATAACTCGCCTGCTTGTTAGATGCTCGTTCATGAAAGTATAAAATTATTTGTTGTTCTGCATTATTTGAGGTTTCACTTTTCAGTTCAATCCAAAATACGGATTTTTTAATTAATAAATAATTATTTACCGCTAGAATAAATAAAACGAAAGAGATTATCGAGATTATTGTATTTTTTAAATATTTTTTATACAATAAAGATATCAGTTTTTTTTCCATCTTGTTCCGTCCTTTGTATCTTCAAGGATAATACCTTCTTCGAGAAGATTTTTCCGGATATCATCCGCCAGTTTAAAGTTTTTTTCGGACTTGGCTTGTATTCTCTCCGCAATAAGTTTTTCGATACGCTCAGCATCACCACTTGAAATAGACTCCTTTTGAAAGAATATGTAACCTAGTACAGTATCAATTCTTGTAAGAGTATTAATAATTTGAGACGCTTCATTTTTATTTAAAGAATTTTTTACAGCGAAGTTATTAATATTATGAATATAGTCAAAGAGAAAACCTGTAGCTTTTGAAATATTTAAGTCATCGTCCATAGCCTCTTCAAAATTTTTCAGCAGCTCATCACAGAAATTATTTATCGTTTCGGAAACATTACCTGCCGCGGATACAGAATTAATCATAACAATAAAATTATCGATACGACTAAGAGGCTGGTCGGCAGATTTTAATCCATCGAGGGTAAAATTCAACTGCTTTCCATAATGTGCCGATAGAAGAACAAAACGGACAGCTCTCGCGGAATACCCTTTTTCGATAAGATCTCGAAGTGTCCAGAAATTTCCAGCACTCTTTGACATCTTCGCACCTTCAACCTGAAGATGCTGGCAATGAATCCAGAATCGTGCGAATTTTTCGTCATAAGCAGCTTCACTTTGAGCGATTTCATTTTCGTGATGCGGAAACATTAGATCAACACCACCGGTATGAATATCAATAGTACTTCCGAAAATTTTCCTTACCATCGCCGAACATTCGATATGCCAACCTGGTCTGCCATTACCATACTTAATTGTCCAATAAGGTTCACCTTCTTTATTACCTTTCCACAAAACAAAGTCCCTTACATCATCTTTATCATATTCATCGGTGTCATATCTTGTTCCTGTTTTCATACCGCTTGTGTCGATTCTTGTTAGTCTTCCATATTCTAAAAACTTATTTATACAAAAGTATATTGATCCTTCCTTTTCATAAATATAACCCTTTTCATCAAGACGAGAAATAATATCTTCCATAGCGTCAATAGATTCCGTCGCCTTAGGATAGTGTTCAACAATCTCGATATTTAATGATGCAAGATCTTCAAAAAAAGTCTTTGTGAAAAATTCTGTGTAATCTTTTAGTGATTTACCGCTTTGTAAAGCTCCGCGAATTGTTTTATCATCAACATCCGTGATATTCATCGCGTGATTAACGGTGAAGCCTTTGAATTTTATGTAGCGTCTTAAAAGATCGTTAAAAACAAATGTCCGGAAATTTCCAATATGGGCATAACTGTAAACGGTTGGTCCGCATGAATATATTGTAACAGGCGGATAATCCGTTATCGTATTTTTGCTTTCACCGCAGGGTAAAAGCTCTTCATAGCTGCGGGAAAAGTTGTTATACAGTTTTAACGGCATGTAAGCACTCCGAATTATTTAATAGATTTCATTCTTTTCAAGTCCCGGTATATATTTACAGGAGCGAGATTGTTCTTTTTAACCAGCAAATATGAAACATGTAAATGAGTCGGTGATCCTGGCAAAAACGCTTTTTTACCAGTGCGCCCCATAGTCGCTATTACCTGACCAGGTTTTACAACATCGCCGGGATTGACAAATATTTTATCGTTGTGAGCGTAATAAAAAATTGAGTTGTAATATGGGTCATAGATAAGAAGATTATTACCGCCGGAAGAATTCAACACCTGATCCCAGTCCTTCACGCAGGCAAGCACGATACCGCCAGTAACGGAAAGTATGTTTACCGGCAGATTAGTTTTGTCATCGACAAAATCGAGATTTTCATCTCTGATGAAAAGATCGAAGGCTGGATGATCACCGGATATCTCGCTGCTGAAATAATTGTATTTGTATTTATGCATATAATCCCATTTGCTCAACTTTGATGTTTTATAGTTATAGCCTTTTACGGGGAAAACCCATCTTTTTTTCGTATACTTCTTTCCGCCTTTTTGCCAATAAATTTTTGCGGCTAATTTAATGTTCTTGAAAAATATTTTTTTTGCCTCATCGATAGTCAGGTTCCCGCTATAAATATTCCTGTGAAGCTCATTAATTTCTAAAACCGGCGTTATGTCGATTTCTTTTTTCGTCACGGGAACAGCTGGAGCGGGTTTTTTAGCAGCGGTATTATCATAGGGTTTTTCTTTTATGCTAATATTGTTTTGTTCAACAGGTGTATTTTCTTCAATTTTGTTGGATTTTATATCTTTCACGGGAAGTGGGTTTGTTATCACAGTTGCGGGACTCGAAGCCTTTACGTCTATCGGCTTTTTAGCGTCGTATGCCAGATCAATTTTCTGATTGCTTTTATTTTTGTTTGCTTCATTTTCCTCATTGTCACCGATTTGCACAAATTCCATAAGAGCTTTGTTCTTATTATCTGGAACAGTTTCAGTTTCAGAGTACAATGAGATACCACTAATTAGAACCAGTAACACAATAAGATAGTATTTAGACATATAAAACCCTTTATTATATATATCGGCACATTTCCCTCACAGGCAACAGTGATGCAAGCAAAATAATTTTGGAATTAACAAGTTTAGCATTTTGCTTGTTTTTCAGCTAAAATTTTTTTCCCCCCTAAATCCCCCAATGGGGGGACTTGAAAAGGTCAGATCTGCTAATCAAATTATGCAATATTATGTAATATTATTCGGAAAATATTACAATAAATATTTTTTTATAAAAGTTCATAAGCCCCCATTGGGGGTTTGGGGGCGTGTTAAATAAATTGATCCAGACCCGAAATAATCTTTTCACCCGCCTCAAATACAGCGGGTGAAAAATTAACTGCTATTTTTTCGCAATATATTTACGAATATCGAAAGCTACCGCTACAACAATAATCAACCCTTTAATAATTAACTGCCAGTAAGGACTCATTCCCACGAAAGTTAAACCATAGTTGATTACTCCGAAAATCAATACGCCGGCAAGAACGCCCGGTACTGTACCGATACCGCCGGAAGTCGAAACACCGCCGACCACGCAAGCCGCGATAGCGTCAAGCTCATACATGTTACCGTAATTGTTTGTCGCGCCGCCGGTACGTGCCGCTTCAAGTACACCGGCAAGACCGTATAACGCTCCGGCAATCGCATAGATGTATGCAATGTTTTTCGCGACGTTAATCCCGGACACCTTTG
>CAYLTM010000088.1:15544-15799 GCA_964386495.1 uncultured Leptospirales bacterium | reverse complement strand
AATAGACTCGAAAAAAGAAGTGTCAGGGGAACCTTTGAAATTTCCAGAAAGCACGGCTTCGATCGGGGTGATCATTAGTGTAAGCGGTGTTCTAATCTCATGGGATATATTTGCGAAAAAGTTTGATTTTATATTGTTGATTTTCTGAATATTTTCTTTTTCAATTTTTATTGAAAAATTTTCGCTCATTATTATATTGATGCGGTCGGCCTGACCTAAAGACATTAGTACAGCTTGAAGAACGGCACCTATTTG
>CAYLTM010000088.1:13325-15419 GCA_964386495.1 uncultured Leptospirales bacterium | reverse complement strand
ATGCGGGTTTATACTTTTTTAGCGATGAAATAATACTGAGCAAGATGACCAACAATACTATTGATAATTCAAAAAATCTTCCAAATATAAGTGCATTATTAATATTATCAACTGACAAAAAAATTATAATAAATCCTATTGTTAATATCATAAAAATAATAAATAATTTATTTAATACCGGATAGTTTTTTTTGGTATTAAAATATTCCCTAGTCAGCAGTATAAGAAAAAACAGGCTCGTGCATGAATATATCAAGTTTTCACGCCCTTTCATGATATAATTTTCATTCCAAATATACTGATAAGAAATTCCATAGATACTGATTTCATATAGAAAAAAAGAACAAACGAATCCTGAATAGAACAGATAAATGATTTCTCTTGTAGTGAAAAATAAAAATAAATTATATAGAAACAATCCGGCAATCATTCCCGCTAATACCGAGAAAATAATAATTTTTTTCACACCGAATTTTGAATGATATTTAATATTGTAAAATGGCATATCCAGGCTAATAATATCTTCAGTTTCTATTTTCGCGTAAATTTTATATTGGCTTCCTGGTTTAAGGTTTATTTTAAACATCGGCATAAGAAAAGAAATCTCTTTTTCAACTTGTTCTACCTTTGTACCGGATTTGTGATAAATTATATCTTTACCATTATAAACATAGAAATCAATATTTTTTAAATTATAATTCAAAAACTGGAAAAACCAGTCTTCCGGAAAATCCAGCAGTGACAATAATTCAACCTTAACCCATAAAACTGATTTTTCATTTTTTGGAACATAAACTTGTATTTCAGTCAGCAGGAACTGATGTTCGAGATTTAGTATTTCGTTAAATGAATAGTTCTCGTCGGTTTCAAAAATTTTCATTGAGGGCTTTAGATTATAATAGTTATGAGAAGATGTGATTGTGAGTGTTTCATTAGCCGATAGGGAAGAATTAAGTGAAAGTATAAAGATAATTGCTATTATCCCGACCACGAAATTATTAGAAGAATTTTTAATTGCAGATTTTAGCATGACGAAAAATTTACTACTTTTTGCTAGATTTTCTATCATTGAAACGCCTCATTATTATATAGTTTATTCATAAATCATATTTTAATAAATTTCTGAAGGTATTTGCGGTGATTCGTGTATAAGTTTTGTCAGTTATCGAAAATATAAGACAAAAAGCTTTTTTGACTATCTTTTAATGAAGTATTTATTACGATTCCCCTCATATCAGCAAGACAATTACTGTCGTAACAGTAATTGTCTATATATTTTAATGCGAAATCGCTAAACCGGCTTGCGGTAAAAATATATATCGTATATCCGCAAATCACACAAACTTATTTTTCGGAAGTTAGCTTTGTCTAAAGCAGCAATAATAATATGCGATTCATAATGATCCATTTTATGGAAGAATTGGACATCAGTATGAATAACATGGACACAGTTGTTCCTGGAGAAATTATTTCCACAGGAACTATGTATTAAAGAAGATTGATTTCCAAGTAGTATTATTCCACGAGGTCATATACCATTGACTGAATTGTTATGCTAAAGAATTTTTTGAATTGATCCCAAGTAATTTCTTTTCCCCACAAAGTCCTATTGATTATCCAACCTTCCATTTCACATTCGTAAATACGAATATAATTTTTTTTTAGAAAAGCGTTAAATTCACCGTCGTCGAATAAATCATCAGGAAGTAGGTATACAGTTGAGGAGTCGGAAACTGTGATTTTACTTTCTTTTTCAGGTTCTTCGTTTAGTCTATCTCCTACCATGTTGAAAAACGCTTGAGTAGGTGTGATAATTACAGCGGAACGGTTTGCTTCAGATACCATTTAATTCTCCATTATTTACAGTTGATTATTTTCCATATTGGACTTCATTTCCAAAGCCTTGTCTTTCGTCAAGCCTTCTTTAAATAAAAGAATTAATCCAAGAAGCATCCAAACTATTTGACGTAATCGACGAATAAGTCCGACTGAAAGACCAAGAACAGGATCGTGTCCAAGAAGTGACAGCGATATTGAATAAGCACCTTCGCTGCTGCCGATGTTCATTGGAATAAAGAAAATCAGCATGTTTGA
>CAYLTM010000088.1:9975-13288 GCA_964386495.1 uncultured Leptospirales bacterium | reverse complement strand
GGTAAACAAGCGAAGCGTCTACTAACGTGATAGGTTGTCCTATGAAAAGAAGAATCATGTAAATTTCTAGCGCGTTAATAATTACCAACGGTATTGAGTGAAGAAATACCGCGATAATAAAATGATTAAGATTCTCTTTGCTGGAAAAGCAGTATTTGATTTCTTCATCAAGCATTAGAATTTTTTCTTTTTTCGGACCATTCATCAGCTTATCACGCAGCTGATCCGGCAGGTTAGAAATTAAGTGCTGCAGAATACCCTCATTCTGTTTTTTAAGTATTTGTATTATGAAACCGAATAGAAATACAAAAAGTGCAAATAAACCTATAAGGGCATATATAGGAACATTCAGTTTGAAAAATGCTATCATAATTCCTATAAGGATGATTACGATGTTGCCAAGACCATGCGAAATCCTGTCGAGCAATACAGACGCGAAGCCCGTTTTAAAAGGAACTATATTGCGGACATACATTGCACGCAGCGGATCCCCGGCTATACCGGCTATGGAACTTATCATTGTTGTTGAGTCTGCTGCAACTCTTGCTAGAAAAAAGTTAGCGAAATATTTCGCCTTAATTTTAACGGATGTAAGAATCCACCAGCTGTAGGTCATACTCAAGTGAGTAATTATGTGTATTCCGAGTATCAGTGAAAATCCCCAGCCTACAGCAACAATGTCTTCTATAGGTTTTTTGATGCCGAAGGAATAGAACATCATTACTAGTATGAATAATCCGACGGCAAGGAAAAGATATTGTGTTTTTTTCAATTTAGTCTATCCTTGAATTAATTTTAATAGCTCATCGATAGTCATCGTTTCAGATTTCTGTTCTCCGCGTTTTCTAACCGATATTGTATTGTTCTCTATCTCTTTTTTCCCGATAACGCAGATAAACGGTATCTTCTTGGTCGCCGCGTCACGAACCTTGTAATTAACTGTTTCATTTCTAAAATCTGTATCAACACGGACATCATTTTCCATGAAAACATTTTTAATCTTTTGGATATCAGAGATATCGTTTTCACTTAATGAGAGAAGTATCACCTGCACTGGCGCGAGCCATACAGGAAAAGCTCCCTTGTAATGCTCTATCAGTATACCGAAAAATCTTTCAAGAGAACCTAGAAGGGCTCTGTGAATCATTATCGGGCGGTGTTCCTGTCCGTCACTGCCTGTGTAATTCAGTGCAAATCTTTCAGGCAGATTAAAATCGAGCTGAAGGGTTGACAGCTGCCATTCGCGTCCGATAGCGTCTTTAACAGCAATGTCTATTTTCGGTCCATAGAACGCGCCGTCCTTCTCATTGATTTTGTAATCAACCCCGGTTTTTGCCAAGGCTTCTTTTAATGCTGTTTCAGCCTTTTCCCAGAGTTCGGGTGAACCAACAGAGTCGTCCGGTCTAGTGGAAAGTTTTATCGCGAAATTTTCAAATCCGAAACTTCTCAGCATAAACAATGAAAAATTAAAAGTGCTGATTATTTCCTCTTCGAGCTGATCCATTCTTATAAAAAGGTGCGCGTCGTCCTGTGTAAAGCCGCGGACTCTTAGAAGTCCGTGTAAAGTACCGGTTCTTTCGTAGCGGTAAACTGTACCGAATTCTGCCCAACGAAGCGGGAAATCCCGATAGCTGCGCTTTTGACTTTTGTAGATCATTATATGGAAAGGACAGTTCATAGGTTTCACATAATAATCCTCGCCGTCGATATCCATTGGACTATACATTCCTTCTTTATAAAATCCTAAATGGCCGCTGGTTTCCCAGAGTAGTGAGCGTCCAATGTGAGGGGTATAGACAATTTCGTAACCGTTGCGGTAATGCTGTTTGCGCCAGAAATTTTCGATGACCGCACGGATGCGTCCGCCCTGCGGTGTCCATAGTATGAGCCCCTGTCCAACTTCCTGACAGACTTCATACAGCTGCATGTCGCTGCCGATTTTCCGGTGGTCGCGCTCCTTAGCTTCTTCCATAACACGGACATAATCATCCAGTTCTTTTTTATCAGTGAATGATATTCCATAAATACGTTGAAGCATTTTGTTTTTTTCATCCCCACGCCAGTACGCGCCGGAAGTTTTCATCAGCTTTACAGCTTTGATATAGGATGTGCGTGGTATATGCGGTCCGCGGCAAAGGTCAGCGAACTCACCCTGCTTGTAAACCTTTACGTTGTCATCCGCGATGTCATTTATTAGTTCAACTTTATAAGGTTCATTCTTTTCTGAAAAATATTTAACAGCGTCGTTTTTCGACATGACCCCGGATGTCACTTCAATATCCTCTTTAATGATCTTGTACATTTCTTCTTCAATTTTTACTAGGTCGTCATCGGTAAAATTCTGTTCAACATCGAAGTCGTAGTAAAAACCGTTATCTATCGCCGGTCCTATAGTATATTTTGCTTTCGGATTAATCCTCTTGACTGCTTGTGCCAGTATATGTGATGTTGAGTGCCAGTAAACTTTTTTCCCTTCAGGATTTTTGAACGTATAGACTACCAGTTTAATATCATTGGTTATTATTTCAGATAAGTCGGTTGCGACATCGTTTACCATTGCTGCCAGCGCAGATTTCTGAAGACCTTTTCCGATGATTCCGATTATATCGTAGATTGTCATGCCGCTTTCAGCTTCGATAACAGAATTGTCCGGTAATGTAACCTTTATGTTTGCCATAATTTTCTCCTAATCCGGCGTTTCCGGAATCATATTCAGGGTAACCCCTGATGGTTTTTCGGGATTTTTCCCGAATCCATAACTAATTTTCTAATCAAAATTCTTTATAGTTTATTAGCAACTAAACAAAAATCCCGCGAAATTGTCAATAAAACATTTTCCCGGTAATAATTGCTCTGACACAATTTACCTCTGTATGATGGTTGTTTTTTACAAAAAAATATATATTTTGTTATTGATTATTATTGTTCAGTAAATTGTATTCGCTTTAGAGATTTAATACAATGAGATATGAAAACTTGAAATTTACTGGTCATGCCGTCAGACAGATGTTCCAAAGAAGAATATCTCAGGATGATTTTAAAAAGGTTAAATAGAATGGAATGTGTTATCTGTAAAAATGGAACAACAAACCCGGGGTTTGCTAGTGTTGTCTTGCAGCGCGATGAATCAACAATTATAATCAAAAATGTTCCTGCTGATATTTGTGAAAATTGTGGAGAGTATTATCTTGATGATAAAATTACAGCACATATTCTTGAAAAAGCAGAGGCATCTATTAAACTAGGTGCTGAAATTGAGATTCTGAAATTTGTTGCTTGAAAATAAACATATGGGCGGTTCTAAAAAACCAGT
>CAYLTM010000088.1:6811-9965 GCA_964386495.1 uncultured Leptospirales bacterium | reverse complement strand
GAATACTAATATGAATATGTATATTGTAGCATTTGAAATACCGTTAAGGAAGATTTCTTTTATGAAACATCATTCAAAAAATTTCAGATATTACATTGTGATAAAAATATATAATATTTTTGGATGTCTTGCGGTAAAAGCTGCAGCAGTTTTTTTATTATCCATAATAATTATATTATTTTTCACCCCAGTAAAGCTAACAGCATCTGATTATTATCCGCAGGGACAAGTCTATAAAGGATATCATCCAAATTACAGCTACATTCTTATTAAGGCGGTCGAAAATAATAATATCAGCATGGCCGTTTTTGCTCTTAACAAAGGTGCAAACTTGAAATACCGGCATCCTGAGACTGGAAGGTACGCCTACACCATTATAGCAAATTCCGATTCACAAAATATAAAATCTATATTTGCTGGAAAAACTGTTAATCCGGCTTTGAAAAGGAAATTCACTAATACTGAATTAGCTCTTATTTCTAATGAAAATAAATTACGTTCAAAAAACAAAAATTATATAAAAACAAAAAAAACTAAACAAAAAATTATCATACCTGCAAAAAATGATTCTATCGAAAAAAAAATGAATGTTTTGTACGCTGCGATTGAAGCCGAAGACATAGATTCTATCAAAATTATTATTAGCGAAAATTTCGATTTAAACAAATCTTATAATGAACAGGATCCTCCTCTTCTTTACGCCTGCAGTTACGGAAACCCTGAAATAGTAAACATATTAATTAAAAATGGGGCTAATCCTGATTTTCGATATCCAGGATATACTTCTAACGAGAGGACTTATTACTTTACTCCTATAGGTGTAACAATTCTTTATAAAAATAAATATCATCATAAAATATTAAAACAGCTTTTACAAAATAAAGCTGATCCGAATCTTCGTTTTGACACTGAAACCGATACTGATATGACCGCTCTTATGCTTGCGTGTCTGGATGGCGATGAAACAGCCACAAAAATTCTTTTGGAATATGGAGCAGACATTAATGCGACAAATGATCACAGCTTAACACCTATATATTATGCAATAACCAAGGATGTTGTCATCAGTACGAAAATGGTTCGTTTGTGTCTGGATAATGGAGCAAAAGTCAACCTTCCTAATCCTGAAGGATCTATCTCTTATATGTCCGCGCTTGCTATAGGCAATGAAGAAACAATTAAACTTCTTGAAAAGCATAATGTGAAATTTTCAAATGATTATAACCTTCAATCAAAAATCAGCATCATTGCGGCAAAATCCGGCAACCTGACATTGGTGAAACGACTTATTGATAACAAGTTCAATGTAAATAGCAAAGACGACAATAATGAAACTATGCTATATAAAGCGTCGTTATATGGTCATGAAAATGTAGTAAACTATCTTATGGATAACGGCGCGGTTCCCTGAACCAAATTACATACAGATCTGTTATATATTAGTATGGAAAGAATCTACGGCGCCTCTCCGAGATAAACCGATTTTTTTTGATTATATTTATTGATGTTTCCGGTAATCTCATGCGATTATATTGGCGAAATGTTTAAACCAAGTGAAGATGATATCACAAATAAAATCGGATCAAGCGGTATAACTGTCGAAAATCTTTCAAGCGGTGTTACAACCGGTGAGTGCAATTCCTATATTAGATTTCCTTCGGACAAAGAATATTCTTCATTGAGCGCTCCCGCTGAAAGTTCCGGACCTTCAATATCTGTAACAGGCAATGATACAGCCATACCTGGCGGATCAATTCTCCTTACTGTTGAAGCCGATCAGACCGCTTCCTTTATAATTGTCAGTGTAAAGGGTGTCCCGGGTTATTACCGTCTAGCTAATGAATTAGATCCCAGAACAAGTCTGCAGCAGATTGAGATATCTTTCGCGAGCTTAATCAGCTCAAAGCAATTAACTCTTGAGTTCCGGACAGAAAACTCGGCGAGAGCCATTGGTCGTGTCTTTGAGTACAATGTAAATATTACACAGGTGAAAACCGGAAAGGTGCAGGTCAGCTTATCCTTCGATGATAATACCGACCTCGATCTTCATGTATTTGAACCGGATGGCACGGACATTTATTGGCTGAATGCGGAATCCGATAATGGCGGTAAGCTTGACCTGGACGCGAATGCCGCTTGTGAGTCTGATGCCATGAAAAAAATTAATAATGAAAACATCTACTGGTCAAAAACTGCAAAAGGCGAATATAGGGTTATAATTAATTATTATCAATACTGTACAAAATATTGTAAATCCGATGAGGTTAACTGGACAGTTACTGTAAATAATAAAGGTGAGATTACAAGATACAGAGGGCAGATGTCTAAAAAAAATGTGGGCGAATTCTGGGAAATTGCCCGTTTTACTGTAAAATGAATTTATATTTTACATGATACAGTCTCTACTTCAACCTCAACAGTCAAGAAAGTTGAGGTTGAAGTAGATGACAATGAAAATTTCACCATTGCAGCATGACTCTTCATTTTATAATGGTGATTATTATTGCTTCAAAATCACTTATAGCTAATTCTGTTTATTTCCAGAATGTGTTTTCTTTCCTCGTTGATAATAAATTTTAGAATTTTCACTGTTTCAGCGTCTTTTTCGCAAATATCTTTAAGTTCATTGTACCACAGTATTGAATCCTTTTCCGCGCTAATAGCAAGTTTAATAATATCATCAATATCGACAACACCATCGACTATCTCGTCCATTTGTGCGATGTTGGTGAAAACCTGACTTTGACCGAGAGCCTTTAAATATAAATAATACTCGTCAGTCCATTCACCTTCAATGTCCGGCAGTCTCTTCAGCATATCGCGGAAAAGTTCCTTGTGTTTTACTTCTTCGTTAGCAAGTTTGACGAATATTGCCTTGAGATTTTCTTCTTTGAATTTTTCACTGCACTTTTTGTAAAAGTGAATGCCTGTGTCTTCAATCTCAACCGCGATATCGATAATTTCTTTTGAGGAATACATATTTTGCCTCTTTATTTGATTTTCTTAATAAATTTGAAATCTATCTGCATTGTTATATAATCCGCCCTGGCAATCTTGACAAGAATTTTTTCTCCAAGAGTGAATCTTTTGTGCAGTCTTTTTCCTATAACTGTAAGTTCGTTTTCATAAGCGACATAATAATCATCAGTCAGAA
>CAYLTM010000088.1:0-6801 GCA_964386495.1 uncultured Leptospirales bacterium | reverse complement strand
AGGGCCCTTGCACTGTTAAAATTGTAAACTGGACTTCATTATCACATATATTCCGAATTTAGAAATTCCTGAAATCACCCCTTCAAATTCATCTCCGAGGAAATCACCCATAATTCTGCATGCTTTGATTTTCATTAAATCCCGTTCGGCTTTCTGCGCGATACGTTCAAGTGATGATATCTGCTCCCCGATAATTGAGAGATCATCTTTTTTATACGGGAGTTTTTCCTTGTCCATAATCGCTTTCAGACAGCGGTGTACCACAAGATCAGAATAACGGCGTATCGGCGATGTGAAGTGTGTGTAATCTTTAAAACCTAAACCAAAGTGTCCTATAGATTCGTTTCCATAATATGCCTGCATCATCGATTTTAAAACTACCATGTTTACTACATTCTCGTATTCTGTTCCGCGAACCTTATCAATAACCGACTGTATCGAGGCTCCAAGATTTTTTCCCGCTTTAAATTTTATTCCGAATACATTGAAAAATTGTATCAGATTATCAAGTTTTTCCTGGTCAATATGCTCGTGTACTCTGTACAGAGAAGGTATCTTTTTTTTCTTTAACTCTACTGCCGCTACTTCATTCGCACTGAGCATACATTCTTCAACAATGTGATGACTAATATATCTCGGAGCTACCGCGATGTTTTTAAACACGCCATTTTCAAAAATCATCTCTGTATCATTCAATGAGAGATCCAGTCTGCCGTCCTTCATTCTTTCAGCTTTAAGATTTTCCGTGAGTTTTTTCAGATTTTTCAATAGAACTGTAACATCATCATTTTTATCATCATCAATCATCTGATGTGCGCTTTTATATGTAAGTCTATTATCTACGACAATATAGCTCTTTGTGAAGGAGTAGGATTTCAGTTTGTATTTTTTTGTGTAATTCAATATCGCTGTAATACACAATTTCTGTTCATTCGCCCGAAGAGAACACAAAACATTAGACAGGGCTTCCGGAAGCATCGGTATTACTTTATTGCCGAGATAATATGAATTGCCTCTTTTAAGAGCTTCCTCATCCAGTTTAGTACCTTTTTTTATGTAGGCTGAAACATCAGCTATGTGCACATATAAAGTATATCCGAAAACTGATTTTTCAAATGAAATCGCGTCGTCAAAATCTTTTGCGGTTTCACCGTCGATGGTGACTGTCAGCAGCCCGGAAAGATCTTTTCTATTCTGATGTTCTTTCTCTGTTACGGCTGCCGCAATGTCTTTTTCGTTATAGCTGTCGTATTGAGAAGGAAGATTATGTCTTGTGCAGATTCGTTCAAAGTCAAAATCGTCGGGATTTTCACTGACAATTTTTAAAATTTTGCACTCTGTTCTGTTTGCCAGATATTTTCCTGTGGCAGATATTTGTACGATGTCGCCGACTTTAGGATCATTTTTGCTTTTGCGGGAAACGAAAATAATTTCACCTTTCTGGTCAATGACCTTGTGGTATAAAATGGTCTCTGTTTTCTTTTCGCAGACAGCAAAATATACTTCCCGGGATTCACGTATTACTTTTTCCACTGAAGCGAATATTGAATTTTTTTTAATATTGGTAAGAGTTATGGATACGATATCTTTTACTTTAACGTTAGCGGTATTATCTTTGCTTACAAGCACGCTTATATCCGGTAAATCGACAACAAAGTAATCAGCGTTGTATTCTTCGAGCCTGCCTGTTTTCACAAACCCTTCTGATAGGGCGAAAATACCATTCTTTTTTCTGGTCAAATATCCTATCGACAGAAGATCGTTTACTACTCGATTGATTTTTACCGAAAATTCCTGCCGTTTTTTACTGCGGGGATTTTTAGAATTTTTTATAATGTATTCGGTTAACTCGTCTGTTTTAAAGACACCTTTCTTGTTTACAGCGGAAAGGATTTGTTCAGTTGAAACGGCCATATTGTTAATTATATTATTATCCTATTGTATCATCATTATTGTCGGGTTTCGTTTTTAATTTTTCTTTTAGTTCAACGATTTCCTTTTTTTTCACATCTATTGACGTGTGAAACTTACGTATGTCATCAATCAACGTGTTAATATTCGCGTCATTAATAGAGACTGTTTGTTCTCCCTTTTCCGCCTGGGAAAACACAAACGCGCCGATTTTTTCATTTTTAAAACGGATATCTATTTCCAGTTTTTTTATCTCAAAGGTTAACTTGGATATTCCCGCTGCGTTTCCTGTTTTGCTTGCTAAATCTGAAAAAATATTCAGAGCTTTTCTTTTCATGTCGTCGAAGCTTTTATTCATAATATATCTCCTGTTTTCGGCAGCCGATTATAACTACCATTATAATATCATAATTATTCTTTATAATGAATTTGTCAACCATTATGCAATACCGTATTATTATTTACTGACCGCTAAAAATGAAGATTTTTAGGAGTCCTTGGAAATGGTATAACATCACGAATATTCTGCATCCCGCTGACAAATTGTACCAAACGCTCAAAGCCTAAACCGAACCCGCAATGCGGGACTGTTCCGTATCTGCGTAAATCGGTATACCAGTAATAATCATCAATGTTTAAATTGAAATCCTTCATGCGTGAAATCAGAACATCGTAGCGGGACTCACGTTCACTGCCGCCGATAATCTCCCCGACACCGGGAACGAGAACATCCATTGCCCGCACGGTTTTTCCGTCATCATTGAGTTTCATATAGAATGCTTTAATTTCTTTCGGATAGTCTGTTATTATTACTGGTGCGTTAAATTTTTTTTCCGTTAAAAATCTTTCATGCTCAGACTGTAGATCTGCACCCCATTTTACAGGATAGTCAAATTTCGCGTCCGACTCAAGCAGTATTTTAACAGCATCTGTATAAGTGATATGTTCAAACCTGGTATTTATAATAGTTTCCAGATTTCCAATGATTCCTTTCTGAATAAAATTATCGAAGAATGTCATATCTTCGGAGCAGTTATTTAGCGCATAACTGAAAACATATTTTAGAAAGTCCTCAGAGAGAGCCATATCGTCATTCAAATCGGAAAACGCGATTTCAGGTTCAACCATCCAGAATTCGGACAGGTGCCGTGCGGTGTTTGAATTTTCAGCACGGAACGTTGGACCGAATGTATATATCCTGTCGAAGGCTGCCGCGAAAAGTTCGCCTTCAAGCTGCCCGCTGACAGTCAATGAGGCTTTTTTCCCGAAAAAATCTTCACTGTAATTCACGTCTTTTTCTTTTCTGGGGGGATTATTAACGTCAAGTGTTGTAACCTGAAACATGGCACCGGCTCCCTCACAATCGCTTGATGTGATGATCGGCGTATTTAAATAAAGGAAACCCCGTTCCTGGAAAAATTTATGAATCGCGAACGACAGTGCGTTTCTAACTCTGAACACTGCGCCGAAGGTGTTTGTTCTCGGCCGCAGATGCGCGATTTCGCGAAGGAATTCATAGCTGTGTCTTTTTTTCTGAAGAGGGTAGTCATCATCAGCGGAACCTATAACTTCAATGTTAACAGCCTGTATTTCAAACTTCTGTTCCTTTCCCTGAGAAGCGGTCAAGGCACCTTCAACACAAACGCTTGAACCAACCGGCACTATAGACGCGGAATTATAACTATCCAGCAGCGATGTGGCTATTACCTGTATGTTAGACAGACATGTGCCGTCATTGACTTCTATGAATACGATGTCCTTTGAGTTTCTTCTTGTTCTTACCCAGCCTTTAATCTGAACTGAATCTATTTCATCAGTTCCAGATAATAATTCTTTTATAAAAGATCTCTTCATTCTTATTTCCTTTATTTACACAATTTTATGGTCTATAATGTCGATGAGTTCATAAATTGTTACAGGATGCAGTTTTCCTTTAACACGGATAAGATCCAGTTCTCTGACGATGACTTTGTCTTTAACATGTTCATACGTGAATTCGCTGATAATAATTCTAGTGTTGTATACTTTATTAGTTCCTTCGAGACGGGCTCCAAGATTAACATTGTCGCCCATAAGAGTGTAGTCCATTCTTGAATGTGATCCCATGTTTCCTACGACCATATCTCCGGTATTGATGCCAATGCCTATCTCTAGTCGCGGTTTTCCAATATTCTCCCAATTCTGATTCATTCTTATTAGAATGTCGATCATTTCTATCGCTGCTTTGCAGGCGTTTAATGCGTGATCTTCCTGAGGAACGGGTGCTCCCCAGAATGCCATTAATTCATCGCCGACATATTTATCGAGAGTGCCATCATATTTAAAAACAAGATCGGTCATCGCCTGGAGATATTCATTGAGATGTTCAACAAGAGCTTCCGGTGTTAACTGTTCAGAAATGGTGGTAAAGCCCCGCACATCAGAAAAGAGAACTGTAAGAATTTTTTTCTCGCCGCCGAGCTTAATTTTTTCCGGATTTTTTAATAGATCGTCAACAACTGCTTTTGAAACGAATTTTGAAAAGGTTTGTCTTATATATTTTTTTTCTCTTTGTTCAGTCAGATACCTGTAAACAACAATTGACGCGTATGTCATAACTATCTGCACCGAAGGGGTTGTGTAGGCATATAGAAGTCTGTATGAGTCAAACATTACATGATTTATTAAAAGGTATGTTATTAGTGTTAGAATAGTAATAATGAATGACCATATCATATTTATTTTTGAAATTACAGCTCCAAGAAAAACCGCAATTATAAACATAATAATAAGATTCTGTTGGGTTGTCAGTCTATATAGAAAGTTATTGTTGATTATTGTATTAACCGCGTTTGCGAGAAATTCTATTCCGAACATATCTCCGTATGGAGTCTGTTTGTTGTCACTGGCAATTCCCTGTACAGAAAACGCTCCTATCATAACAATCTTATTCTGAAGCTGGTTTACACCAAGTGCGTCATCTCTATAGAAATAATAGTAAGGTATTGATTCATAACTTCCAATAGCACCTACAAAATTAACAATCATGTTGGCGTTTTTATCAACCGGGATAATCACCTCATTTTTTCCATTTACAGATTTGGACATATCAATATTCATGAGCTTTATGTATCTGCCCATTTTTATTTCGACATCTTTATTTGATATGTTATAGTAATTCATTACGATAGATAATACAGCTGAAGGATAATATCGTCCGTTAAATTTTAAGAGAAGCGGGATTTCCCGGCTTATGTTATCATAGTCGGGATTATGATTCGCGAAACCGACGCTCTTTACAGATTTTACAATCAGCGGAGTGGGCGGTACAGCTTCTTCAACCCATATATCAGATTCGTCATCTGGGTCAAGATCAAAAGAAAATTTCTGCATAGCCTGGATTCTTTCTTCCGCGTCCGATACCTTGTTATGATATTCTTCTTTTTCGAACGCATAGTCGACAACTACATTTCCGGCTTCTTTCATGCTGGCAGCCAGTTCTTCCTCGAAATATTTATGATCGAGAAACATAACGTCAAAAAATATTGTATTAGGATTTCCAGTTTTAGCGAAATTTAAAACCTTATTATGATATGACCATGGGAATGGCCAGTGAACACCGGTGTTGTCAAATTCGCGGATAGTCTCTTCGTCAATGCTTAGAATCACAATATCCTCTGACGCTTCAGGATTTTTTTTGTACATTCTAGCACCCGGTTCAATTTTTTCAGATTTTTGAGTTGGATCCTTTATGTAATATCTGAAATCTACAGTAGCAAGTTCAAAAATATCAAATAGTTTAGTATATGAATATAACAGAGCTGTGATACCGAATACTGACAATGAAATTAGTACACAAACCAGATATCCCTTATGGGCTCGAAAGAATTTTTTCATAAGTTTCTCCAAAATCCTAAAAATTTATAATAGTTCAATAAAAAAATTCCGCCAAAAATCAGTAGCAAATTTTATTAGCGAATTAGAGCATCAGATTAAATTTTTTTCTAAAGCAAATACGCTTTTTTTTTCAGATGATTTATTTTTAATTGATAAAAAATTTATAGAAGAATTTTGTGTTGAATATAAAAAAAAAATAGGGCTGCCGTATTTAATAAACGTTATGCCGCAATTTATAACAGAAGATATCGTAAGAAAGCTTGCGGATAGCGGCTGTAAATCGATTGTTTTGGCGTTTGAAACAGGCAATGAAGTACACCGCCGTAAAATATTCAACAAACAAATTTCCAATAAATCTTTTATTGAATGCGCTGATTTATTTCAAAAATATAAAATTGAAATCAATACAAATGCTATTTTTATATATCCTGAGCAGACTGTTGAAGATGCGTATTTGTCAATTGAATTAGCGATTAGAATGAAAACGCATCATCCTTATAAAACATTTTTGAATATTTATCCGAATACCGACATATATTTAACCGCTCTTAAAAATAAAAATTTATCCGATGAATATGATTTTAAAGATATTCCGCCGTCTTTTTTTGAAAAATCTAATCTAAAACATATTTTCAAAAAAGATTTAGAAACGCTTTATTGTTTTTATTATTTTTTTGTAAAATACCCTTATTTATATTATTTTATAAAAAATCGATTGTGGATTCTTGAAATAATCCCTTTTAAAAAAATTTTCAACTATGCCGGTATTTTTTTATGGTTTAAAAATTTTAAGAATGTAGGATATATTAAATCTTTTTTTTATATTTGGCGCTTTAGAAAAAATAGGTAAGCAAATTAGCTGCAAAGTAAAATTTTGTACATTTAGCCATTAAATGTCTATACGGTAGAAATAATACAGGTATTTTAATGAATGTGCAGAAGTTTGAAAGATGGCGTAATGACCATTTTGATGGCAGCAGTTTGTAATGCGGAATTATTTTTATAATTTCAACA
>CAYLTM010000087.1:13897-16135 GCA_964386495.1 uncultured Leptospirales bacterium | reverse complement strand
CCAAAAACAAATTCACGATTACCGGTTGTTTCATATTCCAGCATTTTTCCGGCAATCCATTTGAAACCCGTTAATACGTTTTCACAATTACAGTTGAATTTTGCCGCGATTTTTTCCTGCATATCGGTAGTTACAATAGTCTTAATCACTGAGGATTTATTGTTCAGCAAACCAAGCTCTGATCTTCTTGACAATATGTAATACTCAAGCATTGATCCGATCTGGTTTCCGTTTAACAGTATGTATTTTCCGTTTATATCAAGACATCCGACACCCATTCTGTCAGTATCAGGATCAGTCGCGAGAACAATATCCGCGTTATATTTTTCAGCGTAACTAAGCGGCAGCTTCATTGTTTCACGTTCTTCAGGATTAGGATATTCGACAGTTGGAAAATTTCCATCCGGCTGCGACTGCTCTTTAACCATAATTAAATTCTCGAAACCGAATCTTTTCATCATGTCCGGAATAATTTTATAACCGGTTCCATGGATAGGACTGTACACAATTTTTATTTTAGAACTGATATTTTTTTCGAGGGTAACTTTTTCAAGTTCATCGAAATATGAATCGGTTATGTTTTTTCCCACCAGAATAATTTTACCCGTTTTCAACGCGGTTTCATAATCAGCTTTTTTGATTTCTGTAATTGATTCAATATTACGTACCTTTGCGATTATTTCTGAATCGACAGGTTTAATTATCTGCCCGCCGTCATCCCAGAATACCTTATATCCATTATATTTTGGAGGATTATGACTTGCGGTAATCATAATTCCCGAAACCGCGCCAAGTTTTCTGATAGCGTATGAACAAATTGGTGTCGGAGCGATATCATCAAAAAGATAAACCTTAATACCGTTCGCGCTCAATATTGATGCCGCTTCTTTTGAAAATACATCAGACATTCTTCGTGAGTCGTAAGCGATTACGACACCTTTACTTTCAGATTTTTTGGAAATAATGTAATCAGCAAGCCCTTGAGTAGCCATGCCCACTGTGTAAATATTCATACGATTGGTTCCGGCTCCTATTACACCTCTTAGACCGCCTGTACCGAATTCCAAGTTTGTATAAAAACGATCCGTTAATTCATCCAGATTATTCTCCGCTGTGAGTTTTTTAATTTCATCAATTGTTGATTCATCAAAAGGCGACGATGACCAGTTGTTAATACGGTTTTGAATTTCATTAATCATAATATACTCCTGTATGTTTTATTTTGATGTATGTCCTTTAAGAATTGTCAGGAACTCAAAGATCTCTTCTTTACCCTTGAAATTTTTAACTTTTAAAATGGTTTTTACCGCTTGCGGAAATTTATTTGTATTTTTAGAATCCCATTGCTTTTCCCATGATTTCTGGTCAGTGAATTCAAATCTTATGTCCGTTACATTCATCAGCATTATTGATTCGACACCGCCTTCACCAGGTTTATCATCATACTGAATATCTTCTTTACGGACGAGATAATATAGATCATCAATTTTCGGATCGTTTTTCAGATAATAGGAGACTTCCTTGACATCACAGGAGTTCACACTTTTAGCCACGCTTCCCAGTAAATAGTAATCACTTTTAAGAACAGTCACAAACGAGACCTTGCCGTTGCTACGATCCATTACATCATTAGCTCCGACGAAGTACAATTTTTTATTATCAGGACTCATCATAGTGCATGAGATATCACGGTCAATTCTTCTCATGGCAAGATTCACGCTTTCATAAAAATCGGCGACACCCGCCATATCCTTTATAGAAAACATTATCGATTTATGCGCCGAATAAATCATCAACATTATTACAGATGACAATGTCATAGCGACAAGAATTTCTATAAGAGTAAAACCGCTTTTGTTAAAAAATCTTTTCACAAAAGAACTTCCTGTAAATAAGAATCACGTTTAACATCAGGAAATTTATCGGTGATTACATCCTTGTTTAAAAATGGACAAAGCTTATCAAACCCTTCACCGCCGGTAATATCAAGTTCGAGTAATGAATCTTTTCTACCTGCAAAATATTCACGGGTATTCTGGAGATGCAGATCGTATACTCGAGACAATCTATCTCGGTTGTATTTATATGTGCCATAAACGGCTGATCTTAGAAAACGACGTATTCTCATTTTAACATCACTTTCCCGTTTTGGAGAATATGGCTCTTTATCTTCCCAATGTTTTTCCATAGCATCAAGCCACTGCTCTTTGTCACGCACTGTTAGAATAAATTTACTGT
>CAYLTM010000087.1:11786-13887 GCA_964386495.1 uncultured Leptospirales bacterium | reverse complement strand
GGATACAATTTATCAAGCTCCGCGTAATATGGTGTCGCTGTAATATCCGTTATTCCATCAAAATTGTCGAGTATCGGAAAATCGAATAATCCGCACTCAAGAGAATTCAATGTAGAATCGTCTGTTGGATAATGCACAACATTATAACCAAGCATCATAAGTCCAAGCGATAAACTCTTGGTGCCGGTACGCGATAGACCTATGCCGAAAACTTTCTGTTTTTTCCGTCTCGCTTCGGTTTTATTATTAATATAATTAATAAGATCATCAACTTCGTTTTTCGTTAATTTAATTTTTTCAGGCAAATTGAGTTTTGGTATTTCCTGTTCCGCGAAATCAGGAAGCTGACCGATGAATTTCGCGTAATCTGAAGCTGATGTTGTTATAGGAAAATTATTACGCGAGTAATCAATCGCGTACTTCGCCACAACAAAGTCATTATCAGACATATCCCATTCTGCGATACGGGAATTGAGAATCTTCTTTTCAATACCGGATCTGCTTCGTAATTCACGAAGGCAGTACTTTACAAATATATCCTTATAATTTTGGCAATAATCATGCAATATTAAAAAATCACGGAACTCTTTCGATTCATTCATCATTTCCAACGCGAGAGTCCTTCTCCTTGACTCGGGGCGCAAGGCAAGCCTTTTATCATTAGGATCGATTGCGACAGTTTTCATTTTGTTTACAAGATCGGCTCTTGTTATATGCACACCGCTGTGAATTCTTCCCCGGAATTTGTCGTGTACAAAACAATCTATATATGCAAGTGAGTTTTTTTCAATGAATGGGCGAAGATCCTCAAGAATAAGACAATCAGCGTCCATGAAGACCGCCACGTCGCAATCATATTCATATTTGAGCATCTCATCTACAGCCTTAGAAAAAGGTTTAACATTTTCAATTTTAATAATTTTATCCGGCGCGATATTTTTTATCGCGTATTCCATCGCAAGTTCTTCAGTACGTTCCCCGACAGATCTGAAAACCAAATATACTTTTTTCATCAACCTTCCATTCCCTTTGTCACTGATACGACAGCTTTTTATTAAGTTCTCCAGCTATATCTTCAAAAGATTCCTTCACAGAATCCTTAAGTTCTTTTTTCCATCTTTCATCGAGAATAATTTTATTCTGATTTTTTTTATAATAGTCTTCTCGCTCCATTCTCAATAATGGATTTATTGATAATGAATTCTGAAGATTTATCGCGACAAGATAATTCATTCCTTTATTTGATCCCAACGGATGATGATGATAGGAGGTATAAGCCAGCATCGACTGGTTATAATCAATCTGAAGTAATGAGCAAACATTCCTTAAAGATATTTCCGGATCAGCACAAAGATCCTCATATTTTATAATTATTTTTTTTCCATCAAATCCTTCATACATTTCTTCGGTTTTCAGAATCTGTTCCTTCCAGTTTTCAATTATTTTTTTACAATCCATATCCGGATATTTTCTGATTCTGGAATTCACAACTGCTCTACCGTCTCTTATTAAAAATACAAGAAACGGATTGCCACCATTAAGATTCAAAGTGTTTAACTGCTCTTCAATCCAGGATACCCGTTTAGTAGAATCCACAATTATATGCTTTCCGGATATCCGCGATAATTGCTCATAAAGGTCAATGGATAAATTATTTTCATACTTGTTCCACACCTGACAGGTTTCCCCGCACAATGAACATATTTTTTTTCTTAAAGGTGCGGACTCGTTGAAAAAATATCTGCTTTTCGCCATTTCTCCGCAGTACATCGCGTCATCTCGTGAACCGATAATCATGCCTAACAGGGTTGATCCTGAATGACCGGCACCGCAGATCAATACTGTTTTTTCATTTTTTCTCAATTTGATTCTCCATAATCACGATGCACATAAAATCTGCGGTCTATTTATATTAAGGATATTATATGATTCATAAGTTGCTCGGTGCATTCTTCAACAGACATTATTTCCGTATCGATAATTAAATCAGGATTGTCGGGTTCTTCATAGACAGAATCTATTCCTGTATAATTGCTGATTTCTCCAGTGGAAGCCTTCTTATAAAGCCCTTTCGGATCACGCCGGAAACATTCATTGAACG
>CAYLTM010000087.1:9215-11776 GCA_964386495.1 uncultured Leptospirales bacterium | reverse complement strand
GATGCCTTTACGAAAATCTCTGTAAAGCGACCAGTGCCAATCTGTTTACGCGCGGACTCTCTCATAATCTTAAAGGGCGAAATAAATGACACTATCGTAATCACCCCAGCATCCGAGAAAAGTTTCGCGACTTCCGTAATTCGTCTAATGTTTTCCGTTCTGTCACTGTCCGTGAATGATAAATCCGAATTAAGTCCGGCACGCACATTATCTCCGTCGAGTCTATAACATAATTTTCCGTCGGCATAAAGTTTTTTCTCAAGCTCTACAGCTATTGTTGATTTACCCGAACCTGACAGACCAGTCATCCAAAGAACAATACCTTTTTGACCGAGTAATCGGCAACGTTCTTCATAACCGATATAACCGTCATGAGCAAAAATATTTGTCCCGTTTACCATGCTTTAAAAATAATTCCCTTTTCATACAATATTTCGCGGATATATTCAATGGACGATTTTACTGACTCAACATCTTTAATCTGATTATAATCGTCAATATTTTTCGGAATGTCATCACCAATCCAGAAAACCATTACATTTTCGTAGCCGACGGATGTTTTAATTATATTAAGTTCGTAATTTGTAAGAACCACTGCCGTAACAATTAATATCGAACCAAAATCAAGCATTATGTTCGATATTTCAGCTAAACGCCTGATATGCTCATCCTTAACGCCTTCATTTTTGCTGTCAACAATATCCGCATCAACTCCGTATAATACATTTTTCATACCAAGATAATACGCGAGCTTCCCTCGGCTAAAGAGATCTTTTTCCAGCGACCTGGCAAGTTTTTTTATTGTTTGTTTAGCACCGACACCGCCTGTAAGAATCAGGAGTATAGATCTTTGATTAAATTTTTCAGATCGTTTTATGCGGTTGATATTTCCTTTTTCCCATTTGATGTTACGGTTGATTACTTTGTCCTGTATCCAGGAATGTTTCTCATTAATATCTTTTAAAATTATACCGCCGCCGGAAATATCATAACCGTCAACTACCACAAAGCGGCTGGTTTCAGTGATTTGCGACGCGGTGTCAAACGCTATCGGCTGATTAAAATGCAGAACACAATTGGCAGCGTCATATTTTTCAATCACTTGTTTTTCATTCGAACTCAGATCGGACGTATTAATAATTCTATTAATTTTAACAAGTTCAGCAATTACTCTTTGAGTTCCAATTTTCAGTACGTATTTCTTTTCTTTCAACATCGGATTATTTCCGAGCCAGAAAATATTAACTTTAACAGTAGATGATATTTTCGGAGGGCTCTCTGAAATTTTCGCTATAAGATCGCCGCGTTTAATATAAATTTCTTCCATTAGAGTTATACCAACACAATGACCGGCTGTTTTAGTTTCCATTAGAGGCGAATTAAATTCTTCAATAGATTTCACGATATTCTTTTTTCCGGACGGATAAAAGACTATTTCATCACCAATCGAGATACTGCCTGTTTCAATTTTGCCGACAGTAATTCTACGGTTATCGTTATTCTTTGTAAATTTATAAATGTCCTGCACCGGCAGTCTCAGAGGTTTATCAACAGGTAAAGGGGGATTATTAAAGCTGTCGAGCATCGATAGAACAGTGTCCCCTGCGTACCATTGCATATTCGCTGATTTTTCAACAATGAGATCTCCTTTTATTCCGCTTACCGGAATGAAGGAATATGATTTAATATCAATAGACTTCAGAAAGATTTTAAAATCAGTTTTAATTTTCTCAAACACTTCTTCTGAGTAGTCCACAAGATCCATTTTGTTTACGATTACGCAAATTTGATTAATTCCAAGCAAAGACAGTATATATCCATGACGTTTAGTATTTTCCTTTATACCCTCAGAAGCGTCAATTACTAGTAAAGCTGCTTCCGCACGTGAAGCACCGGTCACCATGTTTTTAACAAATTCAATATGACCAGGCGAATCTATTATAATATATTTTCTTTTTTCTGTTTTAAAAAATACCCTCGCGGAATCAATAGTAATACCTTGAGACTGTTCATCTTTTAACGCATCGAGCAAAAAAGCATACTCGAATGGTTTGGAATTTCTTTCGCAAAGGGCTTTCACCTGTTCTAACTTGCCATTAGGCAACGATTTAGTCTCAGCCAGAAGTCGTCCAATGACTGTGCTTTTTCCATGATCGACATGACCCACGATAACAATGTTCATATCATTTTCTAACATAATAGCTCCGTTCATAAGATCTCTCACATATAACCGTCTTTACGCAGTTCTTCGAGCCCGCCGCCGTCTTCCTTGTCCTGCTCCCTACCCTCTCTTTCAGCGATATTGGAAAATTTCCCAGTTTTCAATTCTTCAATGACTTCATCAATATTCCGAGCTGTAGATTCTACAGGTTTCGTACAAGGAAAGCATCCCAGAGATCTGTACCTCAATCCGTTCCCCTGATTATAATACAATGACACAGTCGGAATATCTTCTTCCTTTATATACTCCCAAATGTCAAGCTCTGTCCAATCAAGAAGAGGATGAATTCTAAGATGAGTGCCAGGAATAAAATCCGTTTTAAACTGATTCCAGAATTCCG
>CAYLTM010000087.1:7802-9205 GCA_964386495.1 uncultured Leptospirales bacterium | reverse complement strand
GGCAACCGAGGGAGCGGTATCGCTTACCATCGCCCTGATTGAAGTAGAGCGAAATGAGCGGAATGTTTTCGCGCTGGATATATTCCCAGATGTTCAGTTCCGTCCAGTCGAGCAAGGGGTGGATTCGAACGTGCGTACCGGGCGCAAAATCCGTCTTGTATTGATTCCAGAATTCCGGCGGCTGATTTCCCACATTCCAGTCGTTATTTGAATCCCTGGGCGAAAAATATCGTTCTTTGGAACGGCTTCCTTCTTCATCGGCTCGAACACCGACAATTACGCCGGTAAAGGATTCGCGATTCATATCAGGTTCATATTTTCCGTTTTTAAGGTTCATACGGTATCTTTGCCATTTTCCGTTCAAAGTGTTTTTAAGTGCTTCCGTTTTAAGCAGTTTGCAGCATTCAATACGGCTAGCATTGCCATCTGGAAATGTTTTTTTTGACCTTAAAGCTTCTTCGTTTTCTCCGTAAATCATAGTTAGATCCCACTCTACAGCGAGAGCATCCCGATACTTAATCATTTCAGGAATTTTATAATGAGTATCAATATGCACGAGCGGAAATGGTATATGACCAAAAAACGCTTTTCGTGTCAGCCATAATAAAACAGTACTATCCTTGCCGATAGACCATAGCATGCAGATATTTTTAAATTGATTATACGCTTCACGAATAATCAGAATGCTTTTATTTTCCAGTTTTTCCAAATGATTCATTGAATTTCTCTATCTAAAATCTTATTATTACTTTTCTGTCTTCTACTATTATGAGGTCTTCACAAAAAAGCTTCACAGCCTCGCTGTAGACCCTGTGTTCTTCAACAAGAATTCGCGCCGACAATGACTTTTCGGTATCATCAGGATTAACCGCGACCTCTTTCTGCAGAATTATTGGACCAGTATCCGTTCCCTCATCAATAAAATGGACAGTACAACCGGATATTTTCACACCATATTCTAGAGCCTGTTTCTGCGCGTTCAATCCCTTAAACGACGGGAGCAAAGCGGGATGGATATTGATTATTCTGTTTTTATAGGCAGCGATTATTACAGGAGTCAAAATCCGCATATAACCTGCCGCCACAATCAAATCAGTTTTGTAATCATCAAAAATATCTCTGAGCCGTGCATCATAATCTTCCCTTTTGGCAAAATCTGTCGGATCCACAAAAATACCGGCAATACCCATATCCTTTGCAATCTGCAGGGCTGGAGCGTCCTTCTTATCTGATACTAAAACTCCAAATCCGGCTTGTATCAAACCCGCGTGAATATTTTCCGCGATTTTTTTAAAATTCGACCCTCTTCCGGACGCCAGAAACGATATTATTTTTTTGTTCATTACTATCTACTTTACTATATAATATTTTAGTAGTTCACTACGTTTAATTCGTTCAATAGG
>CAYLTM010000087.1:2596-7771 GCA_964386495.1 uncultured Leptospirales bacterium | reverse complement strand
ACTCAATCCATCGATTACTTTTTCAAAATCATTCGATAAAACCTTTATACGAAAATCTGTCTGATCATTTTTCATGTATGAAAATAATATTTTCGCCAGATATTCAGGAGTATTATCATCTATTGAACCTTTACCGAATATAGATGGTCCTACAGCAAAAGGTTCTGCGTAAATATCAGAACTACCAGCAAATTGTTTCAACACAATATTTTCATCGCTATTTCTGCCAACAATAATTTTAAGTTTTTGATTCAACCTTATGTGCCGGCCGATTGTTAAAAGATAGAGATCATCAGCATTAACTTTATCGTGATGCAGTAAAATATCCCTGAGCTTTTCAGAATAATACCTGTCAGTAAAAAGACAGCCTCCTGCCGGTGATGAATATTCTTTAATTGAGTACTTTTCCGCTAGAAGAAACTGTTGTTGTCTACCTCTGCCGTTCATTGAAAACAATTTACTTCTATCTATTAAGCCTGATTCTTCAGCATCTGTCGGCGTAAAAAATCTTGAACTTAACGGCCGGACAATTTTTCCTACAAGACCAGATTCTTTTTCGATATGACGTATCATATCACGACGCTGAGTCATCGGTCTTTGACCCAAAACCTCACCTGTCGCTATAAAATCGTATCCTTCTTCTTTCATTATTTCAGCGGCTTTTTTCAGAAAATGGATTTTACAGTCGATACAGGGATTCATGTTTTTCCCATAACCATGCGAAGGATTTTTCAGCATAGCAATATAATCATCACCGCATCTTATAGTCTTAATAGTGACATTCCAAATTTCAACTATTTTTGACGGAAACAGTTCACACTCCGTAATTTTTGAGGAAAAAAACGGCAAAATAAAATGAAGCAGTGTAACCTCAACACCCTGCTCCATTAAAACTCTGGCAGCCAACTGACTATCCAGACCGCCGGAGTAAAGTAACAACGCTTTTGCTTTCATATTTAAATTATTTCTTTATTGTTTTAGTCTTTTTATCTTTCTCTTTTTCTTCTTCTTCTTTTTTCTTTTCTTCCGCGTTTACTCTATCCTTTAGCGCGTCAATTATTGTTCGGATTCTTTCGGCTTCCTCGCTTTCCGCGTAAAGAGAATTTATTGAACGGAGAGAGGTTAAAAGACCAATAGCGTTCTGGATATCACCCGGCACTTTAGTGCTCATTTCATATTTATTGCGTAATTCCTTAGCCGCTTCTTCAAGCGAGTTTTTACATAGAATAAGAAGATCCTCTCTATCCTGAAAATACTCGGAACGGAAATTTCTATATTTTTCAATTTCAGTAAAATTAATCATGTTTTTTATAACATTAGCTACTCTTGCGTATAAATCTACAAACGACCATTTCCATTTATTATTATCACCGAATTTGTCAACAAGAGTGTCAAAAACAAAAGATATCTTTCTAGCTATAGTCAATATCTGTCTTATATTAATTCGTGATATTTTAATAAGATAGTCTTTATTTTCATTAAGAGAACGGTCAACTTCACTCCCGACAATTTCTTCCAGAAGCTGAATTACTCTATAGAACTGTTTCCTCGCTGAATCAAGAAAGGCGGAATTTCTGGTTTTAAGGTATTGAACAGACGCATCGCTCATATTGATATTGAGCATAACACATTCAATATAATTCATCACAAGTTCCAGATTGTAATATGGAGCGACATTAGGCATCTTTCTCGCTTTAAGAAGGATCTCCTTATTCACTTTTTCCAGCTGAAGCATCTTTTCCTTGGGAACCTTGATCGCTTCATTATACATTGCCTTGTCTTCTTTACTCGCCGCCATGAATCACCCTTTATGCGTAAGAATCAATCTTCATTCCCTTATTGGGTTCGTTAACAACCTCAACTTTACTCTTTTCAACTTCTTTAACAGGCGCATTCTGAAGAGTTGTATTGGGATCTGTACTCATAGTGTTTTTTACTACGTCGCTACCTGTAATTCTTTGAATTTCCATAAGACCTCCATAAAATTTAATGAGTATCATCTTATGGAAGTAATATAATCAAACCCTAAAAAAAATCAAGACATTAATTTAATCACTTTAAAAAACAAAACATGTCATTCCAATCATTGTGTCTATTTCCCATGATTTTCTCGTTTTTCCTTTGCCAGTTTTGGAATCTGCAACAGAATACATAAAGTATTCGCCATTCGCTTCAAGAAATATGCCAGCCTGTTTAGAAATCATTGTTATTACTCCAAGCTTTAAGCCGCCCGCATATTGCTTATATGTCCATTTCATTGAACTGCTGACTTCTATAAAATCAAATTGATTTCTGAACATTCCGAATATTGATGCATAAGGTATCATTGCTGTTGAATTGGAATAATAATAACTAAATATAGGACCAATTCCCAATTTTCTAGTAATATTCTTGCCACTGTCCTTGGAATATGAATACTCTACAATTCCGCCTGCGGCAAGGTCATCCATATAAAAATACTCCAGACTGGGATTTAGATTTATTGCCCAACCTGTCTGTGTAGACACTCCAGAAACTCTTGGACCGAATTTGGAGAAATCGATACCGCCGTTTAAGATATAACTGTGAGAATCAGTTGGTTTTTTCGGCTTAATAATTGTAGATTCCTTTAGACCTTCCTTGTAACCGGCAATATATCCATCTTCAAAACCTTCCGCGGAACCTTTGCTTTTTTCAGCATCCTGAGCACTGGCTGATACCGCAAACAAAACAATAAAGACTGCTGACCATATTAATTTCATATTACCCTCGAAAACTATTATTCCCTATCATTATATTCGGCAAAGAGCATTTATTTCTTTAAAAAATAAATTTCTGGTTGACATTATCTTTCATTTTGAATCGGGTTTAATTTTTCAGGTATTATCAAAGCAAGGAATAAATATATGAACAGATTACTGATTATTATTACAGTTATTTCTTTATGCATCTCTTGTTCATGCAAAAAAAATTCTGATACTAAAATAACCATATCAGGCGCTTTCGCGATGTATCCCTTGATGATAGACTTATCAAATGAATATAAAAAAATCAACAAAGATATCGAGTTTGATATTTCAGCCGGAGGAGCCGGAAAAGGAATGACTGATGCGATATCCGGCTTGGTGGATCTTGGTATGATTTCCAGAGAAATTCACGAACAGGAAACAGAAAAAGGAATTTTTCACATACCAATTGCCAGAGATGCCGTAATACCTGTTGTTAACAGTAAGAATCCATTGCTTCAAAAGTTAAAATCGTCAGGTCTGAATAAAACACAGTTTCTCAATATTTTTATCGATGGAAAAACCACTAAATGGGAAACGCTCTATTCGTCAGACACAGAATCAACACAAATTAATGTTTATACAAGATCCGATGCCTGCGGAGCCGCTGACGTGTGGGCTCTTTATCTCGGGAAAAAACAGGAAGACCTTCTCGGTACAGGTGTATTCGGCGATCCTGGTCTTGCGGAAGCCGTCAGCAGAGATATCAACGGCATTGGATATAACAATATCAATTTCGCGTACGACAACAAAACCAATTTGATGCGTGACGGATTATCTCCTGTACCGATAGATCTTAATAACAATGGAAAAATCGATGAAGATGAAAACTTTTACGGTTCACTTTCCGACATGGTAAAAGCAATCGCCGACAATAAATATCCTTCCCCGCCTTCGAGAAATCTTTATCTTGTTTCATTCGGTAAACCTGATAAACAAATCGTTAAAGATTTCCTCATTTGGATTTTAAACAACGGCGAGGAAGCTGTAAAATCAGCAGGATATATAAATTTACCTAAAAATGAAAATTTAAAATCATTGGAATTACTGACTAAATGAACGGCGTGCGTTTTAAAAAAGATATTCTCTTTAAATATACCGCGTCGATATTGTCATTTTTATCAGCATTAATTCTATTTATGATATTTTCCGGATTGATATTCAAATCAATACCTATATTGCGTCAGGATAATATTATCAGTAGCATATTTTCAACGGAGTGGATGCCGCTGAAAGGAAAGTTCGGATTATTGTCGTTCATATTCAGCACAGTAGTAATCACTTCATTGTCCGTATTAATTTCGTTTCCGCTTTGTTTACTGTCTTCAATATTTCTAAGCGAATACGCACCTAAAAAGGCAGTTTATCTGGCTGACACTATTATGGATATTCTTGCGGGTTTACCATCGGTAATATTTGGAATCTGGGGAATAATAATTATAGTGCCGATTATAAGAAATTATATAGCTCCTTTCTTCAATTATAGTTCGGCTGGATATTCCATTGCCGCCGCAGCAATAGTTTTAGCATTTATGATTACACCGGTTATGACCCATTTGCTTTTTGAAATATTTCAATCCGTTGAAGATGAACTTAGAGAAGCGGCACTTTCACTGGGAGCGACAAAGTGGGAATCCATAAAATTTGTTGTAATTAAAAAATCTTTGCCGGGAATCTTCGCTGCAGTCGTTCTGTGTATATCAAGAGCTTTTGGAGAAACACTTGCCGTGTTAATGGTCGCCGGCAATAGTGCTAAAATGCCGGAAAATATATTTTCTGCCGGCTACCCGTTACCTGCACTGATAGCGAACAATTATGGAGAGATGATGTCTATACCTTTATATGATTCCGCACTGATGCTATCCGCCCTCTTTCTATTTCTCATTGTAACATTATTCAATGTTATATCTAAATTAATTCTAATAAAGTCATATAGAAAAGTCAGCGAGTTCATATAATATGAGAAGAAAAATCGAAGAAAATGTAATGCTATCACTAATGATTTTATCATTATCAATAATAGTAATATCGTTCTCGTCACTGATCGCCAGTATTTTGATAAAAGGAATTCCAGCGATGAACCTTGATATGATAACCAAAACACCGGAAGGCGGTTTTTATATGGGCAAGGGCGGCGGGATTCTCAACGCGATTATAGGCTCTTTGCTGCTTGCAGGTGGTGCGACGATAATTGCCGCCGCTGTAGGGTTCCCAATTGTTTTTTACATAAATTTCTATTTAAATCGAAAATCGAATTTATCCAATTTTATCAGATTGATACTTGATATATTATGGGGTATCCCGTCAATTGTTTATGGAGCGTTCGGTTTTATAGTAATGGCGGCTTTTAACTTTAAGACTTCTTTACTGGCTGGAATTATTGTAGTATCGTTTTTTATTATACCGATTA
>CAYLTM010000087.1:2034-2586 GCA_964386495.1 uncultured Leptospirales bacterium | reverse complement strand
CGCTCGCTCGATGAGGTAATAAACACAATACCAAAAGGGTTATTTGAAGCGGCTATCTCGCTAGGTGCTACCAAGTTTGAAATATGTTTCAAGGTTGTAATCCGTCAGATACTTCCAGGATTTTTCACCGCGATTCTAATCGCTTTCGGCAGAGCTATTGGTGACGCTGCAGCCGTAATGTTTACAACAGGGTTTACTGATAATATACCTAAATCACTTTTAGATTCAGCGGCAACCCTGCCTCTTACAATCTTTTTTCAGCTGAGTGTTCCGATAAAAGAAGTACAGGACAGAGCGTACAGTTCAGCATTAATACTTACAATTATAATACTGACCATCAGCATAATATCCAGAATTTTAGCAAAAAAGTTAGATAAATACAGGATACATTAAATGAATTCTAGTCATATTATAGTAAATAATCTTAACGTATGGTATAATAATACGCACGCACTGAAAGATATAAACATATCGATTCCGGATAAAAAAATTACCGCAATTATCGGACCATCAGGATGCGGGAAAACCACCTTTCTAAAATGTCTGAATAGA
>CAYLTM010000087.1:0-2024 GCA_964386495.1 uncultured Leptospirales bacterium | reverse complement strand
TAAAGATAATGTTATAGTAAAGGGTCAGGTGCTTGTTGATAATGAAGATATATATAATCCCGCCAACGAAATAACTCATATACGAAAAAAAATGGGATTATTGTCGCAGCGGCCATATCCGCTTCCAATGTCAATTTATGATAACATCGCTTTTGGACCAAAACTTCATGGTATCAGAAAAAAAAGTCAACTCGATGAAATTGTTGAACGTTATTTAAAAATCGCGAATTTGTGGGAAGAGGTAAATACCAGACTGAAAGATCCCGCGGTATCTCTTTCTATTGGACAGCAGCAGCGGTTGTGTCTGGCTAGAGGGCTGGCCGTCGAACCTGAAATTATTCTTGGAGATGAGCCCACATCAGCACTTGATCCCAAATCCACATTGCGAATCGAACAGAATCTTACAGAGCTGAAACAGAAATACACAATAATAATTGTTACCCATATATTAAGACAAGCGAAAAGAATTGCCGATTATATTATATATATGCATTCTGGTAACATTATCGAGCATGGATATGCGGATGAAATTTTAAATAATCCGAAAGAAAAATTGACCAAAGAATACATCAGCGGAATAATAAGTTAGAAAACCGGATATAATAATAAATGAAAAATATTTTCACCACCGCGATATTAGTAATGTTTCTCATAATACAAGCGGCATATTCTGACGAAAAACCACAAGTATATAAATCTATCAGGGTTGTAGTGGATAATAATTACCCGCCGTATATATTTAAAAATTCAAGCGGCGATCTACAAGGTATTATTATCGACCAGTGGAAACTCTTTGAAAAAAAAACAAAGATAAAAGTGATTATCAGCGCGATGGACTGGTCTGACGCTTTAAAACATATGGACAATAAGAAAGCCGATGTTATTGACACAATATTTTATAATGAAGAAAGAGGTAAGAAATATATTTTCTCTAAACCCTATACTAGAATATCAGTACCAGTATTTTTCCATAAAGATATCAACGGAATATCGAATATTGAGTCATTACAGGGATATTCGATTGGGGTCAAAAATGGTGATTCATGTATTGACATATTGTCCAATAATGGAATAAATACGCTGATCAAATACAACAGTTATGAAGATATAATTAAGTCGGCAAAAAATAACGAAATCAGGATTTTCTGCATCGATATGCCTCCAGCATTGTATTATTTAAATAAAATGAAAATGTCGGATGACTATAGACAATCTCTAAATTTATACACCGGGTATTTTCACCGTGCAGTTCATAAAAATAATCATGACCTCCTGAAAATTCTGGATAATGGATTTAATATGATTTCCGAAAAAGAAAATAATAAAATAATCAGCTATTGGACAGGCAGAGAACTTCCAAAAAATTTTAACTATCAACTTATTCTTTATGCTATGCTTATAACTTTAATAATAATGCTGAATCTTATATATTTTAATTACTTGTTACGAAAACGAATAAAGCAGAAAACGATTGAACTTAAAAAATCCATTACCAATCTATCACAAAGTGAGGATCAAACAAAAGCAATTATTGCCGCTATTCCAGATCTACTTTATGTAATAACAAAAAATGGAATCTTTCTCGATTATAAAACTTCGGCGGACGATCTAATCGCTATTACAGAAAATGACGTTGTTGGAAAAAACATTGACGACATGCCTTTTCCTGAAGACATTAAAGCAATAACTAAAGAAAAAATAAATGAATCATTAGCATCAAAAAAAGTTATTATTTACACTTATAAAATGATGGTTGATTCAACTCTTAGACATTTCGAATCCAGAATAGTCCCTTACGGTGAAGACAAAGTTTTATCAATCAGCAGAGATATTACTGATTCAGTAAAAAAAGACGAACAGCTTCTTCAAGCGCAAAAAATGGAAACAATTGGAAATATAGCGGGCGGACTTGCACATGATTTCAACAATATACTCGGAGGAATAATCGGAAACACCTCACTACTGAAATATCGTATAAAAAATGAATACATCGAACCAAACGATATATATGACGATATAAACAC
>CAYLTM010000086.1:14485-16355 GCA_964386495.1 uncultured Leptospirales bacterium | reverse complement strand
TTCCCATTTTTTACCATCTTCCGATATGTAATTCCTTTTGTTTTCTATTTTATGTTTAAGTTTCTTTGTTTTTAAATCACCAACACCAATCATTGCGGGTCTGTCTCTTCTTGTTTCATTGATTTTTAGATATTTTCCTGTAATAAATATCAATCCTGCATCTGATTTACTTATATTATTTTGTATTAAATCCCATTTTAAATGAAAACTTAGAATTCCTTTCGATGATGAATGATTTCTATCAAAATATATATTATCATCCATACAAAAACCGTATTTCCAGTTTTCAGCAAATGATATTGTCGAACTCATTATGATTACTACTAAAACAAAAATAATTTTATTCACCATAACCTCCATTTCTTTCAATTACAAAATATATTTTATATCATTTGAAAATATTTTAAAAACCCATTTTCAGCATACATTACTGCATTCCTCGTTTCAACCTGTGCAATTCGAGTCCCATCCTACTGTTGTAAATCTTGGTATCAGCGAGAAGTTATAGTGAATAAACCCGCTCTCACAGAAACCATCTCCCTTTTATAAAAACGTGAGATGGTTTCTGTGCCGGGAATCTCTTAGCAGATCGGAATCAAAAAGCTTGCAGAACTCTGCTAAGCCTTTTTCTGATTCGATTTGTAAATCTTGATTGCCAGGTAAATACCGACAATAAAGCCAAGAACAACCATCGCGTATGTAAGTTCCGTGTAATACAGTTCCAAACGCTCTTTTTGAGAATACAGAAAGTATCCCATGACTGCTAGAATAATTGTCCAGATTGATGAGCCGAGTGTTGTAAAAAACAAAAAGCTTGGCATATTCATTTTTGATAAACCTGCAGGTATGGAAATCAACTGTCTAATTGCCGGAATTAACCTGCCGATGAATGTTGAGATGTTTCCATACTGGTTAAAATATTTTTCAGCCTTCTCGACACCCTCAACATCAATTAAAAGCAAGTGTGCGAGTTTAGTATCGGCAAGTTTATAAACAATAACGCGACCGAGTGTTCGTGCTAAAAAGTAATTAAACAAAGCACCGAGAATACTACCAATCACACCGCATAAAATAACGAGGAAAATATTCAATTCGCCACCCGCGGCTTTCCATGCGGCAGGAGGAATAATAACCTCAGAAGGGAAAGGTATGAAAGAGCTTTCGATAGTCATTAATAAAATAATCATCCCGTAGTTTAAATGTGTCATGTAGAAATCGATTACTGGTTGAAAAATAGCTGTCATGTTAATTATTTTCCTTTGATTAGTATTTTTGATTCATGCGGCTTAAGTTTTACACCGTCCGCTTTTTTACATTTGTTTGTGTGATTTATATAAACCTTCGCCTGCCCGCCGTTAACTGTCTCGCGGGTAATCACCTCTACGCCGACTCCGAAAAACTTGAACGGCACACCGGCTTCCTTGAAAATCTTTTTGTAGAGAAAATACACACCGATTTCGTTCGGCGTAGTACCGAGATAATACACAGTGCCTTTGCCGTGAGAATTTTTCGTGATAGCCGCACTGCCCTTGTAATGTTTATTACTGTCGGAGTACCTGGCGATTACCTTGGCTGTAACAGGCTCTACGATGTCTGCCCATGCAGTCGCCTTTGCCGGCAGGAAACCGATTTTCATTTTGATTTTAGTGTTGTTCAGCGATTCAAATTTATGAACAACAACACCTGCCATTTCGGTAAATTTACCCGGCAAATCCATCATAACTGTGTGATTCTTTTCATCACGCAGACCAGAACGCCAGCCGAGAATAAGCGTGCCGCCAGCTCTAACCCATGCGTCAAGTTTGTCAACAAAAGAATCTTCAGTAATGATATACTGCGGCAGGGTGATTATTTTATATTTTGACAGGTC
>CAYLTM010000086.1:10096-14475 GCA_964386495.1 uncultured Leptospirales bacterium | reverse complement strand
ATTTTTAGTGCTCTTTACATCCGTGTTGATATTGAAAATTGAGAACGGCGCGTAAGCGGTTGCGAGAGCGATGTCGTAACCTATCTGAAGAAACGGTGTTGGCGACGAACATAAAGCCTTAGTCTGGTACTGATCTCTTATCAGACGCGAGTTGTCCTTTGTGTAGATTACACAGGCGGAAGCACTGTACGGTGTTGACGCGAATTCTTCAAATTTCGGGGAGTTGTCTTTTATATTTTTTTCGATGGATTTATACAGAGAGCCTTCATAGTTGTCCGTATTGATAAGTCCGTGGCAAAGCTGTTCCTGCGCGAAGGCAGCGGTCCGCCAGCGGAAATATATGATCCTGTTGCCGCCGTGAGCGATAGCCTGGTTAGTCCAGCTGACAATCTGGTCGTCCGGCGGAAGGTACCCGAGACACTGGTGCCCTTGAAAACCGCAGATCTGTTCAAAGACAGTGTAGTTCTTGTTGTCTTTTAAACCGCGGATGTAATCAAGCATATAGCCGTTCATAAAGTATGGAATCGGTTCGTCCATGTCGCCCCAGACAGGATAATTGTTGTAGCCGGGGAAGTCCATATTTTTGAAAACGTCAACCATGTCGATTACGGTACTCATCGTCGGTGAATACAAATTTGTAGTGATCCAATGACTGGCGGAAACCTTACCTCGAAGAATCCGCGTCTGGTTGTCGGCAAAGCCGCTGGCGGAGTCCGATAAAAAACGATAGTAATCAACAATAAGCGTGGGATTCTGAATAGTGCCGATGGTAGTCTGCGGCACAGGTATCTGGTCGAAGCGGCTGTAGGTAGTGCTCCAGAAGACCGTTCCCCAGACGCTGTTCAGTTCGGCGATATTATTATATTTGTTCTCCAGCCATGTGTGCCACGCGTTACGGCAGTTGTTGCATATGCAGCGGTCGGAACCTTCATGACCAATCTCGTTGTCAACCTGCCAGCCGATAATCGCAGGGTGATTCCCATAGTGTTCAGCGATCTTTTCAGTGATTCTATATGCAGCGTCCAGATAAGTCTTCGAGTTAAAACACGGCTGCCGGCGCGCACCGAAGCCGCGGTACATGCCCTGAAAATTTGTCTGCATAATAGAGTTGTCTTTTTCAAATAACCAGATCGGAACTGTCGCGGTAGGAGTGCCAAGCACCGCTTTAAGATTATATTTACTCATCATATTCAGAATGTTGTCAAAAAAAGAAAAGTCGTAAACACCTTCGTTCGGTTCGAGCATCGCCCAGGCGAATTCCATCAAACGCACGACAGAAAGACCCATTTTTTGCATACGCGCGAAATCACTCTCCCACATCGCGGAGTCCCATTGCTCAGGATAATAATCCGCTCCAAAACTTATATTGCTCATAAATTTCCCCCATAAACATTTTGCATTTTGAAGATACTAAAACTATCTAAAATTCTATCAATACATTTTTATTAATAAATCAAAATTTTGTAATTGATGAAACCTAAAGAAAAATGAATAAAAGAATTTTGGGGGTGTTACTTAAGAATCGAAAAGAACCGTCGGACACAAATTTTGTGAAATATTTCAAATCAAGAATTTGCATAACCTTTCGACGACGGTTCCACAATAGGCGCGGCAGCGGCATTTTCTTGCTGTAACTAGTCTAATCTTTGTCTACGGCAACCGGTGTACCGATTGCCTTTAACCAGCCCCTGTCTGCCCTGTCTGCCGACAGGCAGGCGACTGCTTCGCAGTGACGCGGGCTGGACTAAGCAGTACTTGATGATTAGCTCACCAAGTGCTAAATCAGTGAATACGAATTTTCGAAGAAGCTCAAAATTTATAATCAGGATGTTGATTTACGCATCCGTTATTTATCAATAAACTACATTAGCGAGAACCAACTGGTATCTTTCGTTTTTCTTTCATACTGATCGTCACTTGGAGAAGGCGTATACCGACCCTCAACTTGTGTCCATTCATAATCCTTTGTCATCATTTCTCTAATTCTCCAATCCGGGGTTGATGCGGATGGTCCCATTTTTCCAGTCGCGCTCCTTTTCCACCAGCTAATAGTAACTTCTATCGGTGCCGCATATTCAAATGACCACATATATGAATGTCTAATGGATTTATGTTTTCCATCAAGTTGAGTATTTCCATAATACCAGGGTGCTGCATTAATATCCGCCACTACATTTGTTAAAGGATCATTCGGGTCAACAACAACACCAGCCGCTCCAATATTCATCCCGGTTGTATGATATATTTCAACAGCTAGATCATTATATTTATTTTTTATCGTAAAAATATAGTTTCTGCATCTTTCTCCGACCCATTTACCGAAACCATCGTTTTGCAGATAATCCTTATTTCCGCCAGTCCACGCGGGGTCTAAAAGTGCGATGCGGTTAACTTTGATTCCAGCGTCATAAGCATATTTTGCAAGATTATTAACTACCTGATTACCAAGCGAGTGGCCAGCTAATCTAAAATTACCCGACACATTATTTTTTAAAGCGTCATTAACATATAAAGAAAGCAAATGTCCAACACTTACCGCAGAAATTACTTGATTACCAAAATTTACCTGACGATTCCAATCTTTATAGAACATTTTACCAGTAGAATCAACAACCCGATATCGGCTTCCCTTGTAACCATTAAAACTCCAAATTTTCGCTTCAGCATCATGAACGCCGCCAACATTGTTTTGGCTCATAGTTGGTTCATCGGCAAATTGCTGCCAATAGACTATTCCAGTATTCCATCCCTTGTCAATCCATGAGTGATTAGTAAATTGTCTCAATACATTATAACTTTTTTGCCCGCCAAAATTATCTTCTTCCCAGAAAAAATGCTCGTAACCATAATAGGATCTTCCATAATAATCTTTTTGAGAAACAGCATCAGGCTGCCATCCGTGCGCATAGATTAAAGTAGGTCTGGTATTATTATAAAACGCGTTGTTTACACCTGGAAAGTATTTTTCGCATACTCCAAATTTTCCAAAAAAATACAAACCATAATCAAGATCACTATTTTTATAATTTATCTGAAATGATAAAACATCACCAGTAATGTCCTTTAAATTATTTACAGACAATACATAGTTCAAATCCTGTTGAAGTTTCATTCTGGGAATAACGGTAATTGTATCATAATCATAAATGAACCTAATCGGAATGGATCTATTATATTTAGTTTCAACTATTGATACAGATGATGCCGATAGTGATGTACCGGTAATCGCTTTATTAAACTTTAATTCTATCGGCAAATTGATTTCAACGCCGACCGCGCCGTTTGAAACATTACTAGTTAAAAGTTTCAATGGAGATAAATCCGCTTCTGTGACCAATAAAGTTGCAATAGTATCATTGCCGGAATTAACAGATAGCTCCTGTCCCGCAGACAATTTCGGAACAGATAACACAAGAAGATTTTGTTCAGAATCATACTTCGATGAGACATCAATTGTCTTTCCATTAGAATCTGTTACATTGATAGAGTTTGATGATTCTTGACTTACCGGAATGGTTATAGTTTCAGAATTTTCCGGAATCGATACTGATGAAATTTCCTCTCCGCTTTCACAGCCTGCAAAAAATACAATAATAAATGATAAACAAAAAACAATTGCTAAATTCTTCCTCATGATTACTCCTTTTCACTTGTTTCGGATTATATCCGGTTTATTATACAAGATAATATCAAGTTTTTCCACTAATGTCTCGTCAAGATCAGTAATTTTCGGAAATCGTCTACCGTCCGGTTGGTTTTTTTGTGTTTTCCACATATGTGGAAAACACAAAAAGTCTAAAAAAAAGGTCTCTGGCACCATTTTTTCGAACCATTTTTTAGTCTCAATTTGTATATTGTGTACATATTCTGGATTATGTACACAACGCAACAGCTCTGACACCTTAAAAAATGGTTCAAACAATGACTATTCGATGACAGCTATTATGATTATAGATATGGGAACTATGGGTAAAATAACTCAGAAATTTTATGTTAAACAGGATTCCACCAGAAGAGACAAAAAAGGTATTTTGTTTACAACGAAGACTAAACATGAAATGGTTATAACTGGGCAGACAACAGTAACAGTGATAGCCTTTTCTATTACTGGTAAAGCTGATGATAACGGCGGTTTTATGAAAACTGTTATTATAATACCATCTACAACTACAAAGTCAGGAATGACAACACAACCTGCAACATTATTACTTATGAAAGAAAACTGGGATCTTAAAGGGACTTTACTTGGTAGTTCGTTTAGTACTAATGGAACTACATGGACACCTTTTACAGGTTGCTCTGCACCATCCGGAGAATATGTAATGAGCGATTCCGAAATGAGCACTATGGGAATCTTCTTCATCACCGCAATATAACCC
>CAYLTM010000086.1:2478-10086 GCA_964386495.1 uncultured Leptospirales bacterium | reverse complement strand
TTTGTTATTTTTTCTAAATGGTTCAAATTCATCCAGGAGAAGGTTGAAATTTTTGAGATAATCTTTAATTGAAATCATATACCTCAAAAACAGTGACCGGTTTGACTTTGCCATGCACTCTTACCAGATCGATTTCTCTTAAAATATATTTATTTTTATTTTTCAGAAAACCGCGTGTATCTTCTGTAATAAGGGCGGATGTACCGTATATTTTTGTTAATGCTTCAACCCTAGACGCAAGATTTACGGCATCTCCTATTACGGTATATTCCATTCTGGATGAAGATCCGATGTTTCCCGCAAGGACTTCGCCTGTATGAATACCTATACCGAATTTTAATTCAGGAAGACCTCTTTCTTTAAAGCGGGTATTCAGATTGTTCAGTTCCCTCATCATTGATACTGCAGCGTTAAGAGCGGCATCTGCATGGTCTTCAACTTTAACAGGATCGCCGAATACGGCAAGAATCGCATCACCAATATACTTATTTACATAGCCACGGTTATCAAGAATACATTTTGTCATAACCTCAAAATACTCATTGAGCAGAGAAACTATCTGAGCCGGAGTCATTTTTTCAGATAATGAAGTGAACTGCCTGATGTCTGAAAACAAAACTGTTGTATGTTTAACTTCACCTCCCAGAGTTATGTTGCCCTTAAGCAGATAATCTCTAACATTAGGATCTACCATTTTTCCAAAAGTCTCTGTTATAAACTCTTTTTCTTTCAAAGATATAATTGTACTGTTTATGTTTTCTGCCAGAAACCCAAGTTCATCAACAGATTCGACTTTTACGAAAGACTCATATTTACCTAACTTGATTTCCCGTACAACAGATGACATTTCAAGAAGAGGTTTTTTGTATGTTCTCATAAAAAAGAATGTTATTGTAAAACAAACAATAATACATGAAATTACAATAATCAGCAAATTCTTGACCGGATCATAGTAATTAAATTTTTGCAAGAGTGAAAGATTAAAAATAGCTAGAAAAATAATCGGCATTACAGTAATAGAAATAAATAGTACGGAAAATTTAGATCTGACTGATAAATTAAATTTTCCTATATATGGAGAAAGATGTTCACCGGCAGAAAAAAATCTTTTTATAAAAAACTTTCTGTTTATAAAATCAATAAAATAATATGAAAACATAAAAGTAATGAAAACAGCCACAACAAGCATAACTATCGATTTGATATAAAACAATTCGCCGGTATATTTACGAAATGCAAATGCATTGATAATTATTGAAAGCAGCCATCCCGTAGAACCAATCAGAGACGCATAGAGTGCAGTAGACAATACTTTAATTTTATGTTTTTCTTTCAGACTTAATTTGAAAAAAGTCAGAAGATATATAAATAATAAAGATCCAGGAGTAATAAAAACGAATAGCTGAATATTTTCATTCATTTGGATTTGAACACTATGCATAATAGCAAGTTCAGATTCAATCATAATAAGTCGGGTAAACAAATCTCCGATAATAAAAGCAGCTACAAAGTTGATGATAAAAGCCGCAAAAAAGATTATCATTGCATAAATAATACTAATATATTTTCTCATAATTCACTAGTTTTTTAGGTTTTTTAGGAAAGTGCCCCCACTTGAGCCAACTACTCCGCTCCAAAGTGATGTCATCACTAAGCAGAATGATTCTTATTTGTGCTGAGCTACATGGAAGCATCAGCAGCTACGAGAGTCTTCCTCTCCACAATATGACTCCGTAGTCAGGAAATGGTTAAAATTTTGCGGAAAAAAATCGAGCTAAATTTACAAAAGGCATATCTTCCCTAATTGGTCAAAACGTACCAAGTAACAAAAATATTTCAAGTATTATATGTCAAAATTCAAAAATGAATTCAGGTCGGCAGGGGAGAGAATTATTTTTCGGGTAAATATATTTTACAATATTTCATTAATAATTAACTTCATTGCCATGTCGATCGATAGCGAGATATCTTTCCTTCTTAGAGAAATATTTCTCCTCTTTGTCATTCGATGAGACATCAATTGTCTTTCCATTAGAATCTGTTACATTGATAGAGTTTGATGATTCTTGACTTACCGGAATGGTTATAGTTTCAGAATTTTCCGGAATCGATACTGATGAAATTTCCTCTCCGCTTTCACAGCCTGCAAAAAAAGTCTAAAAAAAGGTCTAAAAAAAGGTCTCTGGCACCATTTTTTCGAACCATTTTTTAGTCTCAATTTGTATATTGTGTACATATTCTGGATTATGTACACAACGCAACAGCTCTGACACCTTAAAAAATGGTGTCAGAGCTGTTAAAAGAGCTGTTAAAAACTTGACAAATAACCATGAGAATAATAGAAACAGAAAGATATTAAGGAAAAATTATGAAAAAACAAATACTGTTAATATCCATAATAATCATAATAACAGCGGCTAGACAGACAGCATATTCAGCGGAAGTAATTCTCGAAAATGATAAAGCGTATTATGCTAATATCACAAGTTTAGAATATTTTGCGGATAAAACAAACTCGTTGACAATTAATGAAGTGTCCGATAAAAACTTTGAAGGATTTCAGAAAGCCGCGACAACTACACCAAGTTTTGGATTCATTGAATATCCCGTCTGGATAAGAATCCATATTAAAAACAATTCGTCCGAAAATAGCTGGATTCTTGAAACAATGAACACATTTATTGATACTGGTGAACTTTATGATCTTTCGACAAATACAACAATGTTGTCAAGTCGGATGGTCCCGATATCGCAAAGACTTATGATGTCAAAGTACGTCACATTTCCGCTTACTATATCACCCGGGCAAGAGAAAGAGCTCTATATAAAATACATGTCAGAGGACACGCTGTTTATTCCGTTGACCGTTAAAACCTATAATGCTCAGAAAATTGAGGAAATGCTTCAGCATTTATTATTCGGACTCTTTTTTGGAATATCGATAATGATGCTTGTATATAACATCTATACCTTTTTAATAACAAAAGAATTTGCACATTTGTATTATTCGCTGTATCTTATGTGTTATATTATTTGGGCGGTGGCAATCAGTGGTTTCGGCTATCTTTATGTGTGGAAAAATTCTCCGTTATTTAACGCGAATTCCGCTATATTGTCTGCGAATTTTTATGCGATATTTCTCTGTTTGTTTTCTATCAGTTTTTTAAATTTAAAAGATAATCATAAAAAATTGTTCAGAATTATTATATTTATAATGATGCTCGCGATCGGGATATTATTTTCTTCAGTCTATACTAGTATTCGTGTTCAGGCAAAAATGCTTAACATAATCTCTTTGTCTGTCGGCCCGCTGTTTCTATTTTCCGGATTTTATACATTACTAAAAGGGTATAAACCCGCAAGGCTTTATCTACTGTCCTACATCATTTGGTGGTTCTTCATGGGGATTTGGATATCAAGGAATATCGGAATGCTGCCGGAAACTTTGCTTACAAGATATGCTGTTTATGTTGGTTCAATATTTGAAATAGTTCTGTTTTCTTTCGCGCTTTCGAATAAAATGAGTATTTCAAAAAAAGAAAAGGCGGCGGCTCTAAAAAGTTTAGTTGAGCATCAAAAGCTTGCACTCGATAATCAGATAAAGATGATTAATTCTTTTTCGAGATTTGTTCCGTCAGAATTTTTACAATACCTTAATAGGAAATTGATTATTGATGTTGAACTTGGTGATCATGTCCAAAAAAATCTTACAGTAATGTTTGCTGACATTCGATCCTTTACATCGCTGTCAGAATCTATGCTGCCGGAAGAAACTTTTAATTTTCTAAATTCGTATCTTAAAAGAATCGGCCCTGTTGTGAGAGCCAATGGCGGCTTTATCGATAAATACATTGGCGACGGCATCATGTCATTATTTCCGGAAAATGCTGACACTTCCATTAAATCGGCTCTGGAAATGCTTGACGCTCTAAAGCTGTATAATAGCCATCGCCAAAACAGCGGTTATAAAGGAATTTCAATAGGAATCGGTATCCACATCGGCTCGACTATACTGGGAACTATCGGTGAAAAAGACCGTATAGAAACCACTGTCATTTCAGATGCTGTAAATCTCGCGTCCAGACTAGAGGGTCTCACAAAACTTTACGGCGCTCCGATAATCATTTCTGATGATTTGTATAAGTCTCTGGAACATCCGGAAGACTTCACGTTTAGAAAACTTGACTGCATTAAAGTCAAAGGGAAGAATAATCCCATCATAATTTATGAAGTGCTTGGTTATAATCATTCTTGTAACGAAAAAATTTCATTGAAGAATAAATATGAGGACGCACTGGAACTATATATATCCGGACGAATTTCAGAAGCTGTAGTCCTCTATAATGAGATGCTGGCTGATGTTCAAAACGATATCGCCGTTTCGCTGTTTTTAGCACGATGTGAAAAACTCGCTGTGTCTGGTGTTCCGGAAGACTGGTGCGGCATCGAAATATTGGACATGAAAAGATTTTAAGATTTTTGCTTAACCGTTTTGGTTTATCGTCTTATAATATTTTGTTGACTAAAACGTCTACTAAAATGATTATGTCTTTTAGAGACTGTTGAAAGGCTTTGGAGGTTCAATGGAAATAAATGTCCAGGAAAAAGATGATATCGTTTCCGTTGTCGTTACTGGCGATATAGAAATGATAACAATTCGGGAATTTAAAGATAAATTATTGAATTTAGGACAAACAACACAAAAGGACGTCGAACTTGATTTATCAAGCGTCGATTATATTGATTCGTCTGGGGTAGGGGTGCTTATAAGTCTGCTTAAACTCCAGAAGAAAAAAGGAAAAACAGTATATGTCAATAAAGTCAGCGATAAAGTGTTGAATGTTTTAAAGCTTAGTTCTCTAGCAGATGTTTTTAATTTATAGTTATGGTTTTTCGAGTTGGTTTAGGCTATGATGTACATTCTTTCTGCTTAGGTCGGCCGCTCATTCTTGGCGGCATTGAAATTCCATTTGAAAAAGGTTTGTCCGGTCATTCTGATGCGGATGTTCTGGTCCATAGTATTATCGATAGTCTTTTTGGTGCTTCCGGACTTGGTGACATTGGTTACCATTTCCCGGACACCGACTATTCTTTTAAAAATATTTCCAGCATTTTACTTCTTGAAAAATCCTTTAAAATAATTTCTGATAACGGATGGAGCATCAACAATATTGACTCTGTGGTAATCTGCCAAAAACCGAAAATTCTACCGTATGTAGAATCAATGAAAAATCGCCTGTCTCAAGTAATGGGTAATCTGCCCATTGACTGCATATCCATTAAAGGAAAAACTACCGAGACACTGGGATTCACTGGCCGCGGTGAAGGTATCGCGGTACACTCTATCTGCATGCTTACGAAATAACCAAAAATAATACTTGTCAAATAATCCACACGAAACAACTCTGAACATCAGTCGTAGGGGTGGTCGAAAGGCCTGAGATGATACCCTATCACCTGAACAGGGTAATACCTGCGTAGGGAACGATAGCTAATCTACTCGCATATCTTCACTCCTCTGCGCATCGGAGGTTGCATGATTTCTAATAAAAAGTTTTTAACAGTTTCGGAGATCACTTTCATAGCTGTTCTTTCAACGGCACTTGGTGTCTCGTGGTGGGGTTGGACGTTTCTGAATGATGTGGCGCAGATTGCTCTTAAACCTATCGGGTTTAATCATCTGCTCGAAGGCTTCTGGCTGATCGGCTCGGTGTTTTTCGCCTACATAATCCGCAAACCCGGCTCGGCGATTCTTGGCGAAGTTGTCGCGGCATTCATACAGGGGATGATCGCTAAATGGGGGATTTCATCGCTGGCATACGGGTTTGTTCAGGCGATTCCTGTCGAAATTCTATTTCTGTGTTTCGCGTACAACCGTTGGGACTGGAAAATCCTTTCTGTTGCCGGCATGTTATCAGCTCTGGCATCATTTGTACTGACATATTTCTGGTATGGCTACGAATCACTCAATCCGTTATTCAACGTTTTTCAGCTGGCAATATTTCTTTTGAGCGGCGCGTTTTTCTGCGGATTCATAGCGAAAAAGATTGCTGACCTTTTGAAAAAAGCCGGTGTATTATACCAGTTCAAAATTTCTCAGGATGAGTAAAAGCGATATTTACGAAGTAAGCGGATTTTCATTCAGCTACCCGTCCGCTGAAAGGAAAATTGTTCTTGAAGGCTCTTTCACGGTGGAAGAGTCTTCAACAGTATTGATTTCCGGAAATTCGGGGTCGGGGAAATCCACGCTGCTATATGCATTAAAAGGTTTAATCCCCGATGTCATATTCGGCAAACTTTCAGGGGTGATTCTTTTCCGTGGGGAGACGGTCTCAAATATGTGGAAGGATCCCGAGAAAAGAATCGGCATCATTTTTCAAAATCCGTCCGCGCAAATGGTCTGTCCATCCGTTATGAACGAACTTGCTTTCGGTATGGAAAATCTTAAAATGAAACCCGGTGACATTATTGACAAGATTTATTACTATGCGGACCTCTTTAAAATTCAGCATCTGCTTAACAGGAAAACCGAGGAGCTGTCGGGCGGCGAAAAACAGGCGATAGCGCTATTGTCGATTGCGGCAATGGACTGCTCGGTGTATCTGTTTGATGAGCCGACCGCGTTTCTCGATCCTGAACGAAGCAGTCATTTCATAGATGTTTTGGGATACCTGATGAAAAATAAGACAGTTATTATTGTTGAACACAATTTGAAATATCTCACCGGGAAAATTTCCAGCGTCCTCCACATTGAAAACCGCGTTATACAAAAGAAAGAGAATATCATTCTGCAGACGCTGCCCGTGTCAAAACGAAAGAAATCACCAGGGAAAGAAGTTATGACCGGTATAAATATATGCCATAGTTATAATATGAAAAATACGGTTCTGAAAAATCTGGATTTTTCACTTCACGAAGGTGAGGTTCTCGGAGTCGCGGGAAACAACGGCACCGGGAAATCCACATTGCTGAAAATTATCAGCCGGATATTATCACCGCTTTCTGGAAAGATCATTTTCCAGGGAAAAGATATTTCGGCTATTCCGAAAAAGGAGTACTATCAGCATCTGTCGTTATTATACCAGAATCCCGAATCACACTTTTTGTATTCTACAGCACTGCAGGAAGTCCAAGGCAATACCGCTGCTCTTGAAAAATTTAATTTAATCGACTACCGCGATTCTAATCCGTTCACGTTGTCCGAAGGTGAAAAGCGCCGGCTCACGCTTGCCATGCAATGGTCAATGAACAGGAGAATTTATCTGCTTGATGAGCCGTCGTTCGGAATGGATTTCGGCAACAAGCTGATACTTATCGAAACGATAAACAGGATGGCGGATGACGGCTGTTCATTCATAATTGTCAGTCACGACAACGAATTTCTTCAGTCGGTCAGCGACCGGCGATTACTGCTGATAGACGGCGCGTTTGAACCTTTTATCGACACGGAAAATTTATGAAGGCAGGCAGATTACTAGAAATAACCAGAACCCCTCTTAACGAAGTGTCTGTATTTTTTTCAGGGATGATTATTCTCTTCGCGATAATAATCACCATTAATATAAAAGTATCTGTACCGCTGTTTATGTTTGGGATGCTTCTTCTTGT
>CAYLTM010000086.1:0-2468 GCA_964386495.1 uncultured Leptospirales bacterium | reverse complement strand
GATTCCTGGAATGATTTCTATTTTTTTGACAGTCATTTTGTGGAACGATACCGGCGGTTTATACGCAACTTCTATAAAATTGGACACGCAAAACGAAGCGATTTACACAGCCGTGAAACTTTCAGTGCGGTCATTAATATTGTCGATACTCTCTGTCAGTTTTGCCGTCAGCATCGATTACGAAAAACTCACAATATCGTTAATGCGTAACTTACGGTTAAGTCCGAAAATTGGTTACGCGCTATTATGTGCCGCCAATTCGTTTCGTCATCTGAAAAAGGATTTTTCGAATATTCGCTATAATCACCTTATGCGTACTAACAAGAAATATTTTTCACCGGCGATTATTATTCCGTTGCTGGTCTGTGCGTCGCGGTACGCTTATACAGCCGGGCTTAGTATTGAGAGCCGGGGGATTAACAGCGGGAAGACCTTCATTATGGAGCAAAGAATCACCCCAAAGGATATAGTGTTTATTGCAGTAGTCTTTGTATTTTGTGCGGCAATGATAAATTTTTCATAAAAAAAACCGCCTGTTGCCAGACGGTGAAGTTGTTGGAGAAAGTTATTAAAGCTAGCCGTAAACGACCAGCCGAATATTGACAAGTATTATGAATAAATCGATAGAAAGAATATACTATCATATAGTCATATCGTCAACAAAAATATTCCGCACGGTCGGGTTTTTTGCAAAAAAATAAATCAATAGTCAAAAACAATTACGCGGCTTTCGTTTCCTTTTTTGTACCGTAATCATCACTACTTAATAGTCGAATTTGCGAAGCCACAAGAATAATCTTAGATCGGTTTTTTCCATCGGCATCTACCCAGCGATCCTGTTTTAGCGAACCTGAAACCAGAACTCTTTTACCTTTCTTTAAAATTTCCGAACAAAACATTGCCAGCTTGTCCCACGATTCTACATCAAAAAACGAAACCTTCGCGTCATCATCCCCGCTGGAATAATGTTTCATCGCGACGGAAAAACTGCAAACATCCTTGTTATTCTTAGTTTTTCTGATGATGGGATCTTGAGTAATAAAACCCTCGATAGTAGTAGAAGAAAGATTGTTCATAAAGCACACTCCTGAATTTATTTAGTCTCTATTAATATATAAGACAAATTTTTGATTATTAAGAAAAAAAGTTCGAGTTTTAGCGACATAATACCATAAATTTGCAAAAAAATTTAAAATAATACCGATCAGACGGTTTTTTTTGTTGACGATTTTTCTTTTTGTATTTATATTCATGGAGTTGTCGAATATATTGATAACGATATATATAAAGATTTTGGAGGTATTATGAAAAAGTTATTATCACTGGTTCTTGTGGCTCTACTTTCTGTGTTTGCAATGCTATGTAATCTCGAAGAAAAATCCCTACAGGTAACTAAAGACAGTCCAGCTGAAATATCCGGAGATTTTCAGTATCAGGATTCTACTGTTTCATTTAAATCGGTTACAATTGATGATACTCAGGCTGAACTTACGGTTACTGTTGATGAAAATATATTAAACGCTAAGGTTGACGTGGCGACTGAAACTATTCTTGTAGATGGAAATAATTCCGCACTGACAAAAGATCAAAAATATGCTATGTTTGAATTTGCTATGGAAATTCAGAGATACCTTGATGCTAGAGGCACTGATACAACTGTTGGCGAGTATCAGCTTGTTATGATGACTGGTTATTGGTCAAAGGCTCCTGAAGGTTACGTTTATGGAAAGAGATCTTATGCTCCTGAAAAAGGAATTTCTGCAAACGAAGGTATCAAATGTATCAAAAAAGGTACATGGGTAACAGCACAGTATGATGACTCCAGAGGTGATCACTCAACCAGCATACAGGTCGGCAGCACTGGAAAGAATCGTTCAGGACAAACAGTAGCAAACTATGCATGCATGGGAAGATGCGGTCCAGGTTGTGGAACATGGGCATCATTAGCAAGTGCTTGGTGCAAAGACTGTATGGATCATGATGAATGTAGTGTTAAGAACAATAGTTCCGGCGGAGCAAGCGATTCAAATTGCGGTGACGAGTTTAATGAAGCGATGGATGATTGGTCATTTGGTGTTGTTCGCGGTTGTAACGGTAAATAATTCTTATAAATTGGGCAGTCTTTTCATTCGACTGGACTGCCTAACCTTCTCACTCCCCCTTTTGGTTTGCGTAACTAAGTAAAATTATGATTGTACTTAACTAAATATATCACGCTGATCATAAATATATTGTGTTTTTACTTCACAATTGGATAAAATACCGCTATTTTATATCATCTGGATGTAAACTATTGATTAACTGTTCATTGTAATTTGAAACATGCATGAATTTTGTGGTAAATAGAAGATAATTAGATATGTCGGGGTATGTAAATCATCCTAATTAATTATTTAATCAAGTGGCATTTTTGCGGTTTCGTTATAGGACATTGTTTTTATTCTTTTTTTTGTATTTTCAATATGTTT
>CAYLTM010000085.1:2989-16371 GCA_964386495.1 uncultured Leptospirales bacterium | reverse complement strand
AAATTATTATTATTTGTACTAACTTTAGCAACAATTATGCGGGTTTTGCGTAACTATGCGGTTTTCAGTAAATTTTTATTCGTAGAATTTCCACTTGTTTTTTTCAGGATTATAAATCATAATTCTAAAATAGTCCGGATCATTATCGTGTTCGTAGTCCGGTCCCGGATGATTTTTACAGCCGAGATGATAAATCTTTCCATCATAAAGAACCGCGTCTCCACCTATACGGCTGACAGGAATATTCGCCGCTGTTGACCAGCTGTCATCCTTGATATTATACACATCGGTTTGATAATAATAATCACCGGGTGATGATGTTCCATCAGAGTTAAATACCTGCGTCTGACCGCCAATGAAATATACCTTTTCATCAAGCGATATTACAGTAGCGGAATCAATTTGGTTGACGTTACCTGCCGGATTAGGAGTTTTTTGAGTCCAGGTATTTGCTTTGATATCATAAGCGGATGTACAGGTTATTGGTCCATTGTACCAGCTATTAAAGGTATAAATTTTTGAGCCGTAAATCACCCCTTTTCTGTCGCCAATTTTCATACTGTTGTAATCAAACATTACGAACTTATTCGCGAAGGTATAATTTTCCGGATCGAAAATATATATCCCCATACCGCCAGCGTAATATATCCTATCATTATATTCAGAAATATTGGAGAACACAACGTTGTAGGATTTTCCAGAATATGTATCGTTCATTACCGGCATTTGCCCGACAATTTTCCATTTGTTTTCCTCAATGCTGTATTCTTCGATAGATGTTGTATACTCCGGCGAAAAATTTGATCCCGAAAATCCTTTTATTCCCCCGAAAACGAAAATTCTATCATCAATTAAAATTGCCTGATGACCGGATCTTGGCTCATTCATATCCGCCATTTTGTATGATTTTCTTTTTTTAAAATTGAACATATCAACTTTGGTCGAAGGAGAAATTGTGGTTTTATCAGGAACACTCCCGCCGATGATAAACATCTTTGATTCGTAAATTACACATTTATGACCAGTGCGAGGTACAAGGTCGAAAGCCTTGGCGGGATTATATTCCTCGCTAACCGGATCGGCTTCGTTGGTACGTTCAGGTACGCAGCCGAAACAAATTAATAAAATCATGATTATTAAATAGCTGAAAATATTTTTCATTACTAAAACCCGTATTTATAATATACAGATATTTTGTTATCCTGATTGCTAACATTTCTTGTGGAATCAACATTAACATCCGCACAAATGCTGGAGCTATTGTCAATTCTATAGATATTATTTCCCGCGTTGATATAAGACTCCCTGGAGAAAAAAATTACATCTACCCAGTTAGCCGCATATACAACAGCGGTAATCCCAATGAATGTATTCATATATAGAGATGCTGTCGCGTACTTATTATAAGCCGCGTCAAATTCTTCCTTAGTAGAGCTTGATGGAATTTTATTGTAATCATCCTTTGTCTTAAAATAGTAAATACTCGTTCCAACCGCTCCAAGTGTTGCCGCACCAAATGTTCCGGCGAAAATATACCCTTTGATATTTTTCCCAGCGTAAATTTGTGCCCAACCGGGAACTATGCCGCGTAAGTAATATGGGTACATGAGCTTTTGGACTTTGCCTTCAGCGGTGTTGCTGAATTCCCCGGTGTAGTCCGGTGTAACAGGTTTGACTTTGTAAAAATATGTTTTGCCGGGTTCAGCGCCTGTGTCGTCAAAATTGTTATCGTCAACCTTCGCGATTTCGGTATCGTCGCTATCCGGCTGACTGCTGCGATAGACGGAATAGTTTTCTGCCCCGTCGATTTTATTCCATGTGATTACAACTTTGCCTTTTTTCTGGTCAGTAGCTTTTATCTCAGGTTTGCCGAGAGGAATAATCCCTGAAACAGTAACACTCTCTTCGCTTGTTCTGTTTTTTCCGGATGATTTAATTTTATAGTAATATTTTTTTCCCGGTTTAATTGCATTGTCTGAAAACTCAACCGCAGCGGATTTGCCGGCCTCGGTAAATCCTGAATTATCAGATAAAGATTTCATAACAATATATTCGTCCGCTCCTTGTATCGCCGACCATTTAATGGTGATTGCATTTTCTGCGATGTTAACAGTTATATCAGCGGGCGGGCGAAGTGCACCACATGCCTTTATGGTATTGCTGAACGCTCCGGTTGTAAAGTTATTCACCGCTCTGATTTTATAGAGATATTCCTGTCCCGAAACAATTGCGGTATCGGTATACTGGTTAGCATTAATAGTTTGCAGCAAATCGTAGTTTTCCGCAGAGTCTCCAGCGGGACTTCTGTAAATGTCATAGCCGGAGGCGTTGTCAATATATTTCCAGACAATAATAATCTTATCGATGGATTCTTCTTTAACAGATATTTCCGGCACGGGAAATGAAGTGGTACCGGAAACCTCCGATGAAAAATCACTTTCACCGTTGAGTGTGACAGATTTAATTTTGTAAAAGAATTTCTCGCCGGGTTTAACGGTTTTGTCGTCATATGATTGACTCGAAATCTTGTCTAGTGAAACATATGTTCCGTTGGCTTCCTTTGCTTTATAAACGATATACTTTTTAGCGTTTTTGGATTTACTCCACTGAAGAATAATCTTATCAGGATACTCATTATTTGTGGCTGTAATATCTACCGGAGGTTCAGGGCTGGAAATTCCAGCTGCTATCTGTTTAGAAATATCGTTGATACTTTCAAACATTTTTGAATCAAGCGCGAATACCGACTCAAATTTTGATCCGGTTTCTTTTTCATAGGAGTGATATATATAAGCCTGTACAAAAATTTTACTATTATTAAGCAGCTTATAGTCACCATAAATAATGATGTCTGTGCCGGTTTCATCAGATATAGACGAAAGAATATTTTTCGCGGGAAGATTTTTACCAGTAAAGTATTTGTTAACACTTGATGACTTGTTTGACAGACTAAGCTTTCCGTTTTTTTCGAGATATCGTGTAATTGCGGCGGAAAGATTATCCTTTAGCCACGAATAATCTTCACTGCCGGTTTTATTTACAAACGGGATAACTACAGCGGAAAATTTTTTCTCAGCATAACTATGTCGCGGAATGATAATAAACCATATAATAAAAATCATATAAAATAAAGTTTTCATTTGTTGTACTCAGCAATCATAGCGACATCCTTCGCTGGAATAATAAAAATACCATCAACAGTATTGATAGTCATATCCTTACCGCTCTGTGAAAAATATCCGATAAATTCCTTACCGGTTTTTGTTTTAATTACAGTTAAGTGACCATATTGGTTTTTAATATCCTCTAAAGAAATTTTCGGAGGAATAATTGCTTTCTTAATTTCATCAGGGATGACTTTCATATTATTGGCAGGTTCATCAGATTTCAATTGCTCGATAACCTTCTCGTCCTGAACATTTTCAACAATTTTCACCTGAGCCTGCATGACGAGTTCTTTCTTTTCCTCAATAGTTATCGTTTGAATTTCCTGAACATTGCCGCTTTCAGAAACTTCAATTTTAGAATCTTTTTCCAGATTAACAGCTTCTTCAGGTTTTTCAACATCATCTTTTTTAGGAACGAGCTTGAGTTTCCCTTCAGAAAGTTTAATAGATGTTTTATTGTTTTTATCGATAGCAAACTCAAACTCAGTGCCTCGAACGGCAGCTACCATTGTTTTAGAATTTATAATATAATTTGATTTGTCCTTCATAATTTTACTAAACGTTTTTCCAGCTTTTTGGTTAATGACAATGTCAGTCGGTTTACCTGTTTTTTGTTCAAGTTTATCAACAGTGATTAAGGTTTTCTCCTTTAGGGTAATCACAGAAATTTCACCAAACTGCAATACAGCTATCGATCTGTCTCCAACGGAAATTTCATCACCTTTCTGAACCTTTGTTCCAACAGATGTTTGAACATTGTTAACAAGAACATTACCCGTTAAAAAAGTGAAAACCGCGTAAACACCATCATCGGTCTTTGTGGGTTGATCACTTTCTTTCTTAGAACAACTTCCCACAGTTAATAACAAGATAAATATAATAGCTACAAAATTTTTCATAAGTCCTCCCTGTTGAACGAAAATAATATAAACCCGACTGTTGAATATTTACTGATAGGATGATCGGGTACAATATTATAAATCGATATACTTAGAAACTTTTTACTATTAGATTGTAAAATTGCAACTATTTTATTTAAATTTTGGAGTCACATGTTTGGTATCACCATGGAATAGGAATGTTACCGCACTGCTGACAGGACCGCAGCGAATGAGGAACTTCAAGGGAGCAGCGTTCCATAAGATCCTTGTCCGAAAGAATAGCCAAGGTTTCACCATCCGCCGCAACGGTACCTTTATCCAGTACAATTACGCGGGAACAGACATCGCGGACAAGTTCAAGATCATGCGAGGTGATTATTTTCGTGTGGTCAAAACCTTTCAGCAAATCGATCAAACGTCTGCGAGATTTCGGGTCAAGAAAAGACGTAGGTTCATCAAGCACGAGAATGTCCGGATGCATCGACAGCACAGTGGCAATCGCGGCACTGCGTTTTTCGCCTTCAGAAAGTTTGTATGTTGTTCTATTTTTCAGATGAGATATTCCGGTGATTTCCAGCGCACGGGAGACACGTTCCGCGACTTCAGAATCATCAAGCTGCATATTGCGCGGACCGAAAGCCACATCTTCACCGACACTATTCATAAACAGCTGATCATCGGTGTTTTGAAACACCATCCCCGCACTGCGCCGCACATGCGGCAAAGTCTTTTTCGTTACTGGAATACCGTTAACACGGATGACGCCGCTTTTAGAAAAAAGCACACCCATAATGAGCATCAGCAATGTCGATTTACCAGCTCCGTTACCGCCGATTATCGCGACTGATTCACCATGATGGATGGAAAATGACATGTTATTTACAGCGGCAAATCCGTCAGGATATGCAAAGTGTACATTGTTAATCTCAATACTGTGATGACTCATTTTGTAATAACCCCTTGAATAAACGTGCCGGCAATTTGCGTAACATTCCAATAGCGTATCGAAACAAAAAATAATAACCAGCCGATGACGTTCATTATATCAGAAAATCTAATAGGCTGCAGGCTGCCGATATTGTATTCACCGTCAAAACCTCGAAGACACATGGCGGCGTAAACCCGCTCGGCTCTTTCAATACTCCGCAGCAGTATGTGACCAGGCATGGATCCCCACTCGCTGAACTGCAGCCCTTTTCTGAAAGACCTCATCTGGTAGGCGGTCAGCGACCGGGAAATCTCTTCCATGAGAACACCGATATAACGATACGTAAGGACTAACTGCAGAACAAAAAGTTTAGGAATAAACATCACCCGTAATCCATGAGCAATATTGTTCATACCGGTAACCGCGAAAAGTAATAATGCCGATGTTACAGCCAATGTGCTTTTTAAAAGAATCGAAATAAAAGTAAACCACCCGGATGATATGAGATGACCGAACAGACGCTCAGTGTGCGAGTCGAACAATGGATTGAAAATCCCGACAGCGATAACAAACGGCTGAACCGCGATCACGCGCAGCAGGATAGCAGATATCGGCACTGAAGACGCGGCAAACATCACAGCGGGATATAATATCAAAGGTATAATCGGCAGGCAATCATATCGCCCGAAAGAAACCAGCGTAACTATGTAGGAAAATGTAATAACAATTTTAGCAGATGGATGCAGTCTGTGAATAACCGAATCCAGCTGCTGGTAAGTTTCAATGGACTGAATGTTTTGAATCAAACGCGACATAAATTATTAAACTGCTTTTTTTACAAATTTTCGAATGATTACTCCTGTTATACCAATGAAAACTGTCAATAATAATACCAACGCGCCGCCTAAAACACCTGCAAGAGAAGTACCAATGTTGACAGCAGGCCACGACGCGGCTTCCTCAGAAATTTCTGATGAATTATCCGTTGCCGGTAAAGCGTAATCCGGCATGAAAGCGGTTTTTTCCTGAACGGCAGACGCTGACTCGTGAATACCTACCGGTGCTGATAATTCAGCAGAGCCGGATGTCTTTTCCATAGACCATTCAAGACCGTCGGGATTCTCTGAGGCGAACCATGAAAACACCCCGCCGGTAATAATCGCGATAATTGCTAATACTACAGCTACTCTCTTAATTGAAGGCATCTCTGAATTGCCGCCTTCAAAAGCAGATGATATAATTTCCGGTCGTGATTTATAAACAAACGCGACAACAGCCGCAGTAACAAAACCCTCAACAATACCAATCGCGCCGTGAATCGGCTGCATGAGCATAACAAATGTGAGAAACGGCAACTCAGTTTTTCCGGAAAGCAGCGTTTCAATTACAACACTGAATGCCCCGAGCTGCAAAGCAATTACGGCGGATATTATTGAAACAATTGTTAATCTTTTAATGGAAAAATTATTTTTTGTAAAAGTGCGGAATATTAATGGATATACGATAAAGCATGTAATAAAACCAAGGTTCATAATATTACATCCGAGTGCCAGAAGCCCGCCGTCGGCAAAAAACAACGCCTGGATAATGAGCACTGACGCCATGGCGAGAAAACCCGCGTATGGTCCAAGAATAATTGCCAGAAGCAGCCCGCCGCCAAGGTGGCCGCTCGAACCAGTGCCGGGTATAGTAAAATTGATCATTTGAGCGGCAAACACGAACGCCGCCATAATCCCCATTAATGGAATTTTTTTTTCATCGAGAGATTCCTGGGTTTTTTTAATAGAAAAAGCTGCCGTTCCGGCAGCGGCGGCGATCATAATCCCCCCGACTGCTGGTGAAATAAGAGCATCAGCCATATGCATAATTTTTCTCCTAAATAATTATTTACGCGTAGCACATTTGCGCTATTTCGTGTTACGCAATAATTAAGTCAATAGAAAAATTGAATATTTCGGTATAAAATTGGTCTCTGGCACCATTTTTTTATTGCTTTTGAAAGCTGGCGGAATATTCGTTGATTTTTAGGAGCCATAGCATGAAAAATATAATAATCATTTCTATAAGTATATTCGCTATTTCAATATTTCCGATGATTACTAATGCTCAAGATTACCAAAGAGCGGAACTCCTCGAAGAAGGGAGAGGTACCCTTGATACAATTACAAAGTATAAAAAAATCAGCCAGGACGACTACCCGGGATGCTTAATAGTCCAATTTACAACCTTTTCAGGCTACAATGTTGATTCGACAATTGGAACTGATGAAGCCAGAGTAACCCTAGCTAATCTTACCACAAAAATACGGACACCGAACAAAATGTTTTCGTTTTATGGAATTCTCGATCAGTACGAAATCAAATCCCAAAATAGAAATACCTTTGCTACTGAAAAAGATGATGATGGCTCATTAAAACCAGCTGAGGATAAAGACGGAAATATTGAGTGGGATACGATCCGGTATGGAGCTCTAAGCGAAGTTTATCTTGGTTTTGAAATTAATGTAAAAGATATTACAAAAATTAATACAGGTTTGAAATATTCCAGAGATGAATTGTACAATTGCGATTATGAAAAGCGTGATATTTCCGGCTTTGAAAAGGACAGCGAGGGAATCGTCGTTGACGATGACGGCAAATTTGTTTACCGCGCGACCGATGCAAAGATAATCAATGATTATCATCCGATTGTATCAGTGGGAATTCTAGACAATTTTAAATCGGTTGTTTCGTATTCAAAAGAAATTAGTGCCTTTGATGCTATAGATAACATATTGAGATACAAATTTTCTGAAGATATAGGATATTTAGGACTTGGGCATACATACTACAGATATTGGGATTTTGAGAATGGTCTTGCGTTTAATTGGGAAAAGATATTTGAGTTGGTAAACTTTGGTTCAGAATATCTTAAAAATGAAAACAAAATTTCTAATATCTACACAGGTGTCGAAAAAGTTTTTCAAAACAACGCGGGAAAACTTACATTTACGGCAAGAATTAACTACTCAAGAACACCGGACACAATGGAGGATGAAAAATCTAATAAATTTGCACCCGGCGGTTTAATAGATATTACATTTCTTGTCGGCCAACCTGAAAAAATTAAAACATACTGCAATTTTCACATCATGTATAATGATTATCAGACACTTCGAATTTTTCGAGGATCACTCGATAAGTTGGGCTTAGGAGCCGGGCTTGGAGTGAGTTTTTAGCTGCTAATGAGCGTGGGCTGACAGCTTTTATATAAAATTGTCAGTTTATTCAAAAATATCTAATATTTTCGTAAAAAATTTTTCAATTTGCGTAAATCAATCGTATTAATATATAGAGGGTAATATATATGAGCGATTTACACAACTTTCACTATGTCTATACGACAAAATTGGATGATAAACTTTGTTGTTTTGTTCAACATGAAAATTTTTCAAAATCAGCTGGGGTTGATTTTATTTTGTCTACGATGAAATTCTTTTATCAGCGTAGGCTGATTTTGCTCGCGGATGAATGCAGCCATTATCTTAGGATTTCCGCTGACTTGGAGATTTGGGCTGAAATTTCCGAAGTTAATTACAGATGGATTAAACAGATTCACGATATGACTAATACTTTTTCCATGGCTCAGGTTGTTAGATTCTGTTTGGAGTCTTTTTTTTCTGTTGCAGAAAAATTGGGTTCTTATGCAGCAGCTTGTGAATATTTTCTGCATGAAGCACAGGACTTCCGTAAAAAAGTTGTAAAATTAAATTTGACTTTTAAAAACCGTCTGAAAAAACATATGTGTATAGAAAACAATAAAATTATACCCCAAATCTTTATAATCAGTCAAAATTATCATCTTTTGGACATGAAATTGAAAGAATAACGTCATTTCTAAAGAAATTTGATAACTACATAACAAAGACTATTGTTACAGCGGTGCAAGGACTAATTTCCCATGCTTGATACCTTTCAAAGCAAAAATCTTGTCAGAAATTTCTTTTAATAAAGAAGGCTTACCCTTAACAGTAATAGTTTCCAAACAGGTATGATGATCAATATGAATATGCTGACTGGTTAATATCGCGTTATGATAATCATGTTGAATCGCAACAAATGAGCTCATGAAATCATTTTTGTGATGGTCATAAATTAGAACGATTGCACCGCAAACAACTTTAGTATCATTATCCTTAATATTTTCCAGAAGACTTTCTTCTATGATAAACGTTATCGCCTGACTACGGTTAGAAAATCCCTTACTGTTGACATAGCGATCAAACGATTCAAGAAGATCCTTCTTTAAAGATACACCAAAACGAACTAGATTACTCATTTTTGTATGTTTTCCTATATTTATAAGTATTGTGTATCACATATGTGTGCAATATTAAAATATTTAGCAATGATTATTTTATTGGAGATTATTACTCAATCTTTAATGTCTCGAGACACTTGATTGGTTCGCAATTGAGTTAACAATAAAGAGGTTTTGTTCATTTCTCAAGCTCTGAGTTTTTAAGTAGTGAAAATAATCACAAGTGTGAGAAATCTGCCCAGTCTAAGACCTCGCTGAAGGCGTTGAAATAAAGAAAAAGAAAAAAAGTAAAGGAAATGTTCAAGAAAGTTTTTCACACCGGATTTAGATGAATTGGCAAGATGGTTAAAATGCTGTAAAAAAATTATCGAATCACAAGAAATAAGAAAAAACCCATAAACTTTTACATCAAAAACTTTAGAATTTGAATCTCAGTTTGTTTTTGAACAACAATTTTAGTAATTACATAGATTTCTTATGATTTACGCATAGTTACGCAATATTTGCGTAACTATGCGATGCGGACTTGCTCTGGCACCATTTCTAACATAAAATAGTGATAAATCTGGGGAGAAATACCGATATATATGAGAGAATATTAACAAAAAAAACAAAATATCTATTTTTATAGGGGGCACTTGATGAATATTTTCGGGGAACTTTACAATAACTTGTACCATAACTTTTTTACGGTTTGTTCACTTATTCCTGCGGCATTTAATATGATTATGGCACTAATTTTCATTAAAATAAAGAACAAATCAAAAGCGACAAAATTATATGCTACTGTATTAATTAGTATGAGTTTATTCTTCGTTGGATATTTCATTTCAGCACTAGTTTATCATCCACTTGGCGCGTATCATCGACTGTTGACTGTTGCCAGTGTTTATGTCGGAGAGATTTCCTTTATAATGTTTTTCTTCTTTTTTCCAAATGAAAAGGGCAGGCGATTCAGAAAGTTTTATGTTGTTATGCTAATTGCTTTTGGTGTATCAATGTTCTTCCTGTTTCTTTTCAAACATGTCATGAAGCAAAAAATTATCTATAACTTTGAAAATCACACTTTCGATTTTTCGGTAAGTCCAATTGATCAGATGGTTGCGTTATCAGTTTTGCTATTGCTTTTTATTTTCTTATTTACAGGGATTTGGCGATTTATTGTAACAAAAGAAAAAGAACGCTGGGCAGTACTATCATTTGCAATAGTGATTTTTATCGGAATTTTTATTCCTGCTGTAGCGAATGTTCTAAGTAAAAGCGGCATAGTGACCAGAGGGTTTTTCCAGGTTACTCAGGATTTGTCGAATTTAACAGCATATTTTCTCGCTTCAATAATATTCATCAACGCGACCACAGACCGAACATCCTTCATGACTAAAATAATCGCCATAACCTTCGCGACTTTTCTAATAGTGTTTCAGGGAGTCAGCTATTTCGGTTTGAAAGACCAGGAACAGGCGTATGACTTAATAAAAATTAAAGATACGTCATTAGCAATTTATAATGATTACCGTCCGGAAGAACTCGGATACCTTTTGTCGTATTCATTGGACAGCTCTGAATTTTCCTATATCTATAAAAAATCCGGCGATGTCGATGGCATCGATATTAATAGTATCCGCGCGAATATGATTAATACCGCGATTTATGAAAAATTTCGATCGGTCACCGGCAGCGTAAGTTACGAGCAGGCGGAAACGTTTTTTAAATTCGGCAACAATTTCACCGAGGGATATAAATCGGCAATGCTCAGTCTTTATATGGACAAAGCCGATGTTCTACCGACGAATATAATATCAAAAACCATTGAAAAACTTGATGACTACTCTTTGTATTGCAACAAGAAAGTTGAATCGTTTCCAGAAGGTAGTGTTAAAGCAAGTGCTGTCAAATTTTTTAAGACCTACAACAAACCTTTATTTGAACCGATGAAGCTTGTTATTTTGAATTACTTGACAACTACTTCAGATGACGACAAAAATATTAGATCCTCCCTACTCAGTTATCTTGCACCGATTAAACCCGCGGGTTTTCATTTATGAAGCCGGTTACGACTATGTAAATTACCGGAAGTTTCTTCATCCATCCGCGTCGATTCTTATTTTCATTCTCGCGGGCATCATCACCGTGATTCTTTTCGGTTTCAAATATTTCTTTCTTGGTGCGATTATCAAACCTTTGAACAAGCTTGAGAAGGGTATCACCGAAGTTCAGAAGGGAAACTTACAGATTAAAGTTCCAATTTCTGTTGAAGATGAAATTGGTTTCATTACGCGAAACTTTAACACAATGGTTGACAAGATTTCTTCATCAGAGAAAGAGCTTGCTGACTACGCGAATAATCTCGAAAAAAAAGTCGAGGAACGTACAACTGAACTTTCTGAATCTAATGAAAAACTTAAAACCGCGATGGACGCTCTCTGGGGAGAAATGGAACTCGCGAAAAAAATTCAGACAGCACTTATTCCTACGAATCCTAAAATTATCGGATATGACATATCTGCTTATATGCTTCCTGCCGATGAGGTTGGTGGAGATTATTACGATATCATTAATGTTGACGGCCGCGACTGGATAATTATCGGCGACGTTTCCGGGCATGGCGTTCCTGCCGGGTTGATTATGATGATGGTGCAGACTTCGATTCACTCGGTACTTTCACACAATCCTGAAATGGATCCGTCAAAACTTATAAACTTTGTCAACAAGACAATTTATGAAAACATTCAGAAACTCGGTGAAAATAAATACATGACACTCACCGTTTTAGCTTGTGTTGAAAATGGTGTTTTCCATTTTTCCGGCCTTCATCAGGATATTCTTGTTTACCGAAAAAACAGCGGGCAGGTCGAATCTGTAGAAACCGACGGTATTTGGTTAGGTGTGGTGGATAATATAGATAATATGAATGCGGATCATTCGTTGACTCTTCAGCCTGGTGACACTTTGTTGCTATACACAGACGGCATCACAGAATCTTCATTAATAAGTAATGTAGAATCTTCAGAGTACGGTGAAGAAAAATTGTTCAATGTGTTTAAAAGCTGCGGATCACTTACTGCAAAGGATATTAAGCTTTCGATATTGAGCTCGCTGAAAGAGTACAAACAGAAAGATGATATCTCTATGGTAATTATTAAACGAGATTAGTTCTATTGATATTCCGGGGCGTTGCCCCGGAACCCCATAAAAGCTACCTCTTGCTCTTAGCTTTCCTCTTTGGTGATAGTTTCTCTTTTTCCTGAGTAAAAATTTCATAATGCAGATTGTGACTTTCATCGATAATGACAGCTTCCGAAAATATTTCAGATGTGTGATTATGTCTGCCGGAAATATTTTTGCTACTTGTTAAAAATGGAATCTTCATGTTTTTGATGTCATCAATTACCAGATAAAACACCGGTAAAAAAAGCAGAACAAACATTGTAGAAAACATCAATCCCCATGAAAGAGATATCGCTGTAGGAAGTATCATCGCGTCACTTCCGCCGATACCGTACGCTGTAGGAAGCAACCCAGCAACTGTTGTAACCGATGTAAGAATTATCGGCCGCAGACGAAGTACCGCACCGTTTTTAACACAGTCGGCTATCGACCAGTGAGGATTCTCCTTTCGTTCGCGGTTAATAAAATCCACCATAACAATTGAGTCGTTGACGACAACCCCGGACAGACCGATGACGCCCATAACTCCCATAAACGAAAGAGGCATGCCGTGAAGCGTGAACGAAAATATTACGCCGATAATACCGAAAGGAATAGCAAGAGCGACGATGAACGGCTGCAGAAGAGACTTGAACATAAATACAAGAATCATAAAGACCGCGACAAGGCTAATCGCGAATGAACCCTTTAGCTCGTTCATCATGTCCGCGGAAAATTCTGCAGAACCCCCGACATTGAGTTTTATCCCGGAAAATTTTGGATCAGGTTTCTTAAACTTTTTATTAATAATGTTATATACATCAATAATTTTCTGCTTGTCGGGATTATAGTTCGCGTAAATTTCTGTGGTTCTATAAGAATTGAATCTTTTAATTTCACGCAGCAGGGAATCCTTAGAAATATCTACCAGCGAACTCACCGCGATGAGGTTCTTAGTTT
>CAYLTM010000085.1:0-2979 GCA_964386495.1 uncultured Leptospirales bacterium | reverse complement strand
CCAGTATCAGTCTATACGGCACCGACTCGTCGGAACCGGAATACTCACTAACGACCGCGCCTTCATAGGTCATGCGGATTATCTGCGATATCTGGTCGGGTGAAAAACCATGACGCGCGAGCTCTTCAAGTTTAGGGGTGATTCTTATCTGCTCTTTAAGGTTCTGGTCGCTTCGGGAAAAGTCGGTAAGCCCGTTTAAAGTACGTAGCTTATTTTCGATAATATCGACGAACTCTTTTCGAAGTTTTTCGTTGCGTCCGGTAACGTTTATCTGCACACTGTTTTCGAGCTGCGGACCGGACACATCAGTTTTATTCACCGAAAGGTTTTTGAAATAACCGGTGTCCGCGAGAATTTTTCTGGTACTGTCAATAATATCGTCCGAACGAAGCTTGCGATCAGATTCCGGAACTAGAAGTAAAATAATTTTGAACCCCTCGGCGTTTCCGTTGTCTCCGGCAATTGTGATAATCGACTTCACGGTTTTTTCATCAAACTTTTTTCTCAAAACTGTTTCAATTTTGCCCATTATCTCGGCGGTGTTTTTCAGAGAGGAAAGTTCCGCTGTATCGCCCTTCGCGACAATAGTATTCGCCTCCGCGTTAGGAAACATCTCGAACTTCATACGGGACGCGGCGAATCCTGCAAGCACAAGAATAATCAGCAGCAATCCCAGTGTGGCATATTTGTGATGTATAAGTTTTTCCAGAATCCGCGAATAGCTATTTCTTAAGTGAATTATGAAAGACCTGTCCTCCTGCTCATAATCATCAACAAATAATCTAATGAAGATTACACATGACGACAAGCCGCCGATGACAACCGCCATAATGTGAAACGCTAACTGAAGCTCGAAAACCCTGCCGATGATAAATCCCATAACGCAGCCGGTAATGATACCGAGCGTCGCTTTAGATTTTCTACCAAGATGGTGATACGAATGGCTTGGGAGGATTAACAGCGCTTCGAGCAGCGACCCGATAAGAATAAACGAAATCACCATCGGGATTTCACGCGCATATGAACCGATGACACCCTTGATGAACATCAGCGGTACAAAAGCGACAATAGTTGTGAGCACCGACGCTGTAACGGCAAACGCCACCTGATGAGTCGCCTCAACCGCATAGTTGCCCTTTGTAATGCCGTCGAGTTTAAAGCGATGAATGTTTTCAGAAATAATAATCGCGTCATCAACAATCATCCCGAGAACGACGATCATCGCAAGAAGCGACACGCTGTTGATCGTCACGCCGGTGAACTTCATCAGGACTATACCAAAACAAACAGAAATGGGAATCCCCAGCACTGTCCAGAAAGCGTTTTTGAATGAGAGAAATATAAACAGCATAAATATTACTATGAAAAATCCCATAATAGCATTATTTTCAACAATTTTGAGTTTAACAAGAGTCGGTTCCGAAAAGTTGAACAGCGTGGTAATTTTCAAACCGCTTTTATCGTTTTTCGCGCGGAAATCCCCAAGAATTTTATCCATGTCGTTTGAAGATTTTACGATGTCCGCGTTAAGCTTTTTGTGAATAACCATGTAGATTCCGCGAGTCATATTGAAGCGGACAACATCCCGCGAAGAACTGTCGCGATGATAAACATCGACAACCTCCGCGACATCACCAATCGTAATTTTATTGCCGTCGAGGTTGCTGCGTATCACGACATTTTTAACATCAAGCGGTTCATCAAACTTGGAAATTGTGACAATCTTTTTATCAATGGTGTCAGAGTCAATTGTGCCGGCTGTAAGCTGAATGTTGTTCGCCGCGATTGCCTGAACAATTTCCTCGAATGTCACGAATTGTGAATTCATTTTCGCGAGATTAATTCTTATATGGACTTCGTGATTCTGCGCTCCGTAAATATCTACCTTGCCGATATATGGCGACTCAAGAAGATCATCTTTCAGATCCTTGACCTTTTCATTAAGCTCCCGTTCAGGAAGGTCGCCATGTATACCGATTTCGCAGAGAGGGATGTGCTTCCCGCCCCATTCATAAAGTTTCGGCCGCTCCGTCATCTCTTTTGGAAAATTAGTAATCGTGTCAAGGTTTCGGCGAATTTCATTTTTCACGGAATCAAGATCAGCATCATCATCCATACGAACATTGACCCAGCAGTAATTTTCATTGATGTTCGATGAAAAATTTTTAATCCCCTCGATTTCCTTTAACGCGTTTTCAATAGGTATGGTAAGTTTAATTTCTACTTCCTCAGCAGACGCACCTGGAAGTTTCGCGTTAATAGAAACGCCGGGCTCATCAACCTTCGGATATGACTCCTTTTGGATTTGTCCATACAGAACGAAACCCGCGAACAGAATAAACACGGTTATAACATTCGCTATCAGCGGATTATTTATAAAGTAAGTTATTAATTTTTTCATATGATTACCTTCTATTGATAGGGTTTTTCTTTATCGGTTTCACTAGTGATTACTATTTTGTGATTATCACATTGTCTACCAGAATATGGTACTCGCAATGTTCAGTGCCATCGTTCAATTTTTTTGATTTACTGCATACCTTAACAACTTTCCCGATGATTTTCATTTCACGATTATTGCTGATTACATTTTTGGAGTAGAGGACAATTTGTATATCTTTTAAATCAAAATAATAGCTGTATTTATAATCATTAAAATTTCCAACAATGTGCTGCCAGGGTTCGTCCGATATTTTTCCGAAAACAATAACATTCTCGTTAAGATGTTTTTGCATCTCAGCATATGTTGAAATTTCTATCAGCTTTTTTTCCCCGTTAACAACGATTGTCATCATTATTAGAAGTGTTATCATTAAAACTATCTTTTTCATAATTTATCATTACTTGCGGGGATTTTTCATGTCAATTACTATTTGATTATAGTCTCTTTTTGGGTCTCTGGCACCATTTAAATGGTGCCAGAGTGGGCTGTTCAATCTGTTAAAAACCATTGGTACCATTTTTTTTAGAGATTGAAAA
>CAYLTM010000084.1:11157-16438 GCA_964386495.1 uncultured Leptospirales bacterium | reverse complement strand
TATAACACAGAAGCATAGTATCCTTCAAAATCTGGGAGATCATTGTTGGTGAAGTTTCGATACGGGATACCCGCGAAAAGACGGGTGACTGTTTTTTCAAGAGCGGGAAGATCAGCAGCAAACAAAGCATCATAAGTGTTTTCTTCATATCTATATTTTTCTACAGTCATGGTTGTGTATGATGTTATCAAAATATCAGAAAAAGCCATTTTCACTTCAAGGTTCGGGAAACAAAGAATATAATGCAGGCGATCCATTTTCGTATATACTTTCTTAATCGTCAAATAGCCGGATTGAAAAAGTAAAGTAGCAGGTTCAATTTTATCTATTTCAAAAGTATTTAACAGTTCCTCGCCTACTTCGATATTGTCAAGGTCAGGCAGAAAATACCTGTTCTGCTGAAATAGCTTAATCAAAAATGATGGAGAGCCTGTTTCAAACCAGTAGTTGCGGTAAAGACCATGTTCACTAATAAATAAAAGAATATCGAATGGATTATAAACTTTTTCGCCCAGAAAATTATATCCGTTGTACCAGAGCTTGAGCTTGTCCCAATCAACATCTTTTAAATGTTCAGCAAAAATCGTTTTAAGATCGTTCTGTGTATAGCCGCATATCGTCGCGTAATCAGAGCTAAGAGTAATATCTTTAAGATTGTTAATCCCGCTGAAAATACTCACCTTCGAAAATTTGCTCACACCAGTGAAAAATACAAACTGCAGATATGCGTCCTGATTTTTTATGACAGAATAGAAATTTTTTAAACCATCCCGAATTTCTTCCGCTATTTCATTATTTTCAATATTATCGAGAAGAGGTTTATCATATTCATCAATAAGTATAACAATTTTTGAATTAGATTTTTCAGATATATTTCGTATTAATTCATGAAACTGGTTGGATATTCCTTTCATTGAGATCGTTACATTATACATTTTCTCATGTTCAATCAGAACTGCATTGAGCTTATTATTAAGGTCTTCAGTGCTTTTTATCATGCCGCCGGTAAAATCTATTTTTATTACCGGATATTTCTTTTCCCAATTCCATTTGTCATAAATGTAAAGCCCTTTAAACAATTCCTTATTGCCCTGAAAGATTTCCTTGAGCGTATCCACGAATAGACTTTTCCCGAAACGGCGCGGGCGTGACAAAAAATATCTGCCCATTGTACTCGCAAGTCGGTAAGCAGATTCTGTTTTATCAACATATGTCATGTCTTCAGAAATTATTGAACTTAATGTGCTTATTCCAATTGGTAGATTTTTCATCGTTCACCTCTATGTGATTATACCATGAATGATGTTTTTTCTGGTAAAGTCAAGTAGGAAAAGATGGTCTGGATTAGGATTCTTCCGTGCCCTCATCAGCACTATGAAAAATGTTTTTCTCACGAATGCTTCACCCTTCTCCTTTATTAAAGGAGAAGGGTCGGGGATGAGGATTTCTTGAATTTATTTACAAATCAAGTTCTACGAAGATTTCTAGACACTCTACGAAAATGTGTTTTATTACATTAGGGTAAAGGCACCTTTTAAGAAGAAAAGTCAGATGTTTTCTGCAGAAATCACTTGTTCGATCATATTAATAAATTCATCACTTTGTTTCATCAACAATTCAACTTCATCATTTGAAAATTCCGGGATATCAGCATAATCACTAAGCATTCTCTTGTCAAATGCCTGTGAAATAATTTTAGAATAACGGATATCAACTTTACCAGTCTTTATCCAGTTTTTGTTAAACCAGCCGATAAGCTGAGCATGTTTTCCAGTTTGGAATCTGCATTTAATTGATAGGGCACTTACCGCATAAAACATACTATAATATACACGGTTTACTGCGGCTGAAAGCATATTATTTTTGTAAAGTAAGTATGATTCAGCTAATGTTTCATGAGCGCGTTTCAAACGATGATTAACAAGAAAATTTCTATCTTCTTCAGAATTGATCATACAGCTATTCCAGTATCAATAGCGTTTTGTATAAAAGACTGTTTTCCTACAGGTGTTTCGAGATCTTCAACAGAAATAATCTGAACCGATAATAATATATCATATTCAATGTTAAGATCATAAATGACTGAACGCAATTCATCTTTCATTCGCCAATCTATGAAAGAGTTTACAATAATAAGAATATCATAATCGGAATATTCTCTTGCAGTTCCATCAGTTCTTGATCCGAAAAGAATTATTTTATTAATAATGTTTCCATAGTTGTTAACTAATAATGTTTTAATTTTTTCAAGAATATCAATATTATCCATGGTTACACCTTTGTATTTCATCAGCTATAACATTCATAAAATAGAATTCATTTATAGAATTAAAAATATATCATGAATATTTTTGGAAAGGTTAAATTTTCATTAAATAAAACGCAAGTGAAATTTCTAAACACTAGTCTGAACTGTGATTTAGATTTCCGAACCCTGAAGGGCTCGGTTTAATTGTGCAATGTTGAACCGCATCCTTTAGGATACGGGCTGTCAACATAAGAAAGCAGATCTGGAAAATTTTCCTATATCTTGAAATAATCAACTTTTAATTTTAATGATTCCGCCATTTCAGCAATTTCATTATTATTAATAGCCATTTCCTCCGAACCGGAGGCGGTAATCTGTGTTAGTTCATTTATAGAAGAAATAGATTTTACTATTTCACTGGAAGCGGTTTTCTGCTCTTCTGTCGCGGCTTTTATAGATTCTGATAAATTTTTCACAACAATTGCCGCGCTATTAACATTTTTATTTGTGTCAGCTTCCTTGCTCATAAGATCCGATATCTGTCCAATAAAATTGTTGATAGTGTTTACACCTGTTATTACAGTTTTAATCGTATCGATCGACTCATCAATGTTTTTCATTCCGGATAATATTTCATTATTATTAACTTTTATCAGAGAATCGATTTCCTTTATACTACGAGCTGTCTCATCAGCCAGTTTGGAAATCTCATCTGCTACTACCGCAAAACCTCTTCCAGCTTCACCAGCCCTTGCTGACTCTATTGAAGCATTGAGAGAAAGTAAGTTGATTTGATCTGAGATATCATTAATAATTTCAACAATTGAAATCATCTGAAAAGAACTTTTGCTAATTTTTTTCATAGATTCGCTCATTTCATTCATTGATTTTTCATCGGATTTCGCGTATCTTGATATTTCATCCGCTTCCGATTTTGAGACAGAAGTTATGCTCTCGACATTAGAAATCATTGTGGATAAATCTTCAAGCTTCTCAAGTAACAGATTCATACAGAATCTATTAATCACCATCATTACTTTTAACATAATAACCCAGCCGCTTGGGTATGAATAATTCACTATAAATATTCACGAGAAAATCATCGGTCATTGACGCGATGAAATCTACAGCAATTCTTTCGGGGGGATTATTCAACAAATAATTGTCATTTTTCTGAATAATAAAATAATCAAATATCGGAGACTGCTTGTTATTGTTTTTTATATCGCCCGCGACCTTCTCAAAAAGATTGAAAAACATTGCCTTGATTTTAAGGCTTTCAGTTTTAATTATCGGATTGCAGTATATCCGCTCATAATTAAACTTGGTCAAATTTTCCAGCGCGTTATGCACGTCTTTACTAAAACATAGATGATCTTTTCCAAAACTATTCGCAACTAAATCTTTTACCAAAGTATCAATTATGGTATTGTTGCTGTTTCCAAGCACGCGGACAATTATCTCTGGAATGTCTGACCTGTTAATCAATCTCAGTCTGATGGCATCCTCGAAATCGCGACCGATATACGCGATGATGTCTGATATTCTCATGACGCAGCCTTCAAGCGTCATTGGCACCAGATTTTTGTAATAATCTTTTATCACAAAGCTTTTACGGTATTCTTCCAAAAATCGGTCGGCATCCTTAGTGTAATCCGGGTAATAGCTTTCAGACAGCAGTTCGCCATTATGACACAAAAATCCCTCAAGCAGCTGCACTGTTAAATTTAACCCATTACTGTTATTCTCAAGCTCCATCATTGTGCGTACACTTTGCGCACTGTGAATAAAATGTCCAATATTGTTCAGTTGACACAATTCGTTTAAATATAATTCGCCGTCGTGCCCAAAGGGGGCGTGTCCGATATCATGCCCTAAAGAGATCGCTTCGACAAGATCCTCATTCAGGTTCAAACACCTGGCAATGGTTCTGCCGATTTTCGAAACAAACTGCACATGAAGCGATCTATGCGTAATGTGATCATTTTCGAATAACGAAAACACCTGTGTCTTGTCGATATATCTGGTGTAGGCGCGTGAATGCAGTATCCTGTCGGAATCGCGGAAAAACGGCGGTCGCAGAGATATATCCTTGGAGTTGTTTTCCGGTAACATTCTGATTGCTTTTTCGCTTTTACAGGAATATTCGGACAGTGTCAGTTCTCTGCTGTTGATTGTTTCTATTATTTGTGAAAAATTTTCCATTATTTACAGACTGCCTTGTTGATTAAACGAATAAAACGTTCTAATTTTTCAGATCCCCGATTTTTATTCGGACACAGTAAAAGGGATTATAACTTATCAGCATTACAAAATTGTCGTCACTATTAAAATATTCGTCATAAGGATAAACCGCGTTTTTGAAATAAAAATATTTAACGTCATGAATAATGAGAGACTTAGCTTTACCCGACAATAACATCTGTTTATCCTCGCACATGTTGTAATCGAGAAAAAAGCGTTTGAAAAGACTTATAGCCGCCGGACGCAGCTTACCTTTTTTCACAGCGGTTTCGGCAAAATCTACAGGAATATCCAATTCAGAACTGGCTTCTTCTATTGACAATCCTTCAGATTTCAGCTCTAGAATCTTATCAGAAGTTTTTTTAAAACCCATCCAGTCAAAATCGGATTTTGTGATTATTGGAATTCCTTTATAAAACGCGTCATTTAGATCACGGTAATATCTGAATGATAATCTATATGGATGATAATCAACAAATGAAATATTTGAATACCCATTTTTTGTGTAATACTTATTTATGTAAAACCTCGGATATACGGCTGAAAATATTATTAAAACTACCAAACGATATAAATTTATTTTTAACAATTATGTTTTGTTTTTTGAAATTTTATAAAATCTAAATTATAACCCTGAGATTGAGCAATTGATAAATATTTATTGTAAACACACTTGGGAATGGTAGGTTTTCTTGAAAGAATCCATAAAAACAGTCTGGTTGGATCACCAACCAATGCGTAATTATAATCATCGTCAATGGTTATTACGTAGTAGTTTGGTCTATTGGC
>CAYLTM010000084.1:0-11147 GCA_964386495.1 uncultured Leptospirales bacterium | reverse complement strand
GTTACCGGTAAACATAATTTATTTGTCATCAAAAATATATTTAACCGGCGACATTTGTTGCCGCCGCATACCGCTGATGCGGTAAATATAAAAAAATACAAGACTGTAATAATTATCAATGGCGTAATTACCGCGAAATATCTTTCACGGAAATTCAGAACAGTGGTGATGGGATTTATACTTTTGATGCCGAACGTGATAAAAATGATAAATAGAAAACCGCTGATAATCACAAACTTCAGTTTAATATTTTTTACTTTGTATAACAAGAAGCTTCCGCTAATAATGAACAGCATAATCGCGATAAACCAATAGCGGCTCATGTTAGGTTTTGAATATCTGCTGAATAGATGCATAAAATTATTTACAGGTATCAGCAAACCTCCATCGAGATGCTTAGCCGTAATTATTCCAATACGTCCCAATTCAAAACCAAACGCATACCGGTAAATAAAAAATTCCGCGGCAAACAAAAATACAAAAAGACAGCAGAACACTGTAACTTGTTTGATCTTATCAGTTTTAATGAGCAATAATAAACCGAAAAAAAACGCCGGCATGAAAAAGATATTGCTCTCTTTAGATGCCAGTAAAAGATAAAGGAAAATTGTCAGAAGCGATATCAATCCATAAACCGGTTTACTGCTGTCAATAATCTTAAAGAACACATATAAACTTATTAAAAAAAATGCAACTTCAAAACCGGCAATACGCAAATGCGAATTGGTGATAATCATTTCAGGAAATAACTGAAAAAGAATAACCGTAAAAAAAGCGAAAACCTCATTTTTAATTTTTACAGAAATTTTGTATAAGAATACTGTTTGCACTATTGAAAAAAACACAGGTATTATAAAGTAGACAATTGGATGGGGTGAGAAAATTTTCTGAAAAATGGCGACGACGAATAACGCAGGGAAACGAATAGTTCTATGTTCCCAAATGAACGGCAGATCGAAGAATATTCTTCTGGCAGCATCCCAAAGCTGTATAGCGTCCGCACCGCCAATGGGTACAAACTGAACAGCAATTATACGAAATATCAGAGTAAATAGTATCAGAATTATTAAATAGAACTTTCTACCGTCTGAAATTTTCATAAGGTATCGTCAGCCTTTTTTTATTTTTTCCGCGTAATATTGTTTTTTCTGAAAATATAAATGTTCCTCTGTAAGGATTCTACTGACACCAATAATTTCGCCGATAATACCAAGTGCGATAAGCATAACACACACATTAATAATTATCGCGGATGCTATTAACGACTGTATATGACCTCGACCATCAACCGTTAGAAAATAATACATAAACCTGATAATTAGTATGCCGGCTGGAATAAATGTAATAAAACTTGCGAGTATAAAAGTCGGCAGCGGTTTATAAATGACGTACAAACGAATCAAATTAAAACCAGACTTTCTTATATGCTGAAACATATTTTTGAATAATCGTGATGGCCGCGTTGGGCTATTAATTTGTATCGGCACCGAAAGTATACGCAAATTCTTTCTACGGCATTGCATAATTGTATCGAGAACGTAACTGAATTTTGTTGTAACGTTAAGACGAAGCATAGCATCACGCGAATACGCACGAAATCCCGACACGGTATCCGGTACTTCAGTTTGAGTCAGCAGACGAACGAAATAACTTCCGACCCATTGAAGAATTTTCTTTAAAAAACTAAAATGATGAACCGACCATGTTTGACGATCACCAATCACAAGGTCAGCGTTGTTTTCCATAACAGGTTTGATTAAATCCGCGATGTACGAGCAGGGATACTGATTATCAGCGTCAGTATTAACAAATATATCGGCGCCGTTTTCAAGAGCAGCCTCCATGCCGGTTTTAAAAGCTATACCTAGACCGCAGTTATGTTTGTGCTTTATTACACGACAGTTATATTTTTTCGCGATTTCGCATGTCCGGTCAGTAGAACCATCATCGACTATCTGCACCTCAATACTTTTTATACCAGTAATTTTTTTTGGAATTTCTTTTAATACTAACGGTAAAGTATTTTCCTCATTAAAACATGGTATGTTTATTACAAGCTTCATTACTCGACTGTGATTCCAAGTGTTGCTAAGTAATCATTTATTGTTTCGGCTCTGCGTATTTGTTTTACCGAACCATCTTCCATAAGTAGCAGTTCCGCTGATCGAAGTTTACCGTTATAATTAAACCCCATCGCGTGACCATGTGCACCCGCGTCATGAATAACCAGCAGATCGCCTCTTTCGATAATCGGCAATTTCCTGTTTACAGCAAATTTGTCATTGTTCTCGCATAAAGATCCCGTAACATCATAAAGATAATTCGGCGGGTAATTTTCTTTCCCCATAACCGTGATATGATGGTAAGCACCGTAAATCGCCGGCCGCATAAGATTCGCCATACAAGCGTCAACACCGATGTAGTTTTTATAGATTCGTTTTTCGTGGATAGCTCTGGTTACCAGGTATCCGTAAGGTCCGGTAATGCATCTTCCGCATTCCATGAAAATTTTTACAGGTTTCAGATTATACGCTTCGATATATTTCTTGTACTGTTTTTCAATACCGTCCGCGACAATTTCCAGATCAACGTTTTTATCTTCAGGTTTATATGGTATTCCTATACCGCCGCCGATATTCACAAACTCTATATCAATATCAAGTTCCTGTTTAAGTTCCAGAACGATTTCGAAAAGCATTTTCGCGGTTTCAATAAAATATGTTTCATAAAGCTCGTTGGACGCGACCATTGTGTGCAGCCCAAATCGCTTAACACCCTTCTCTTTAATAATTCGATAACCCTCGAATAGTTGCTCGCGGGTAAATCCATACTTCGCTTCTTCAGGAGTGCCAATTATGGCGTTTCCTCCCCTGCTTGGACCCGGATTATACCGGAAACATAGCATTTCAGGCAAACCGCAGTTGTCCTCAAGATATTTTATGTGAGTTATATCATCAATGTTTATTATCGCTCCAAGCTGTTTCGCGAATTTATATTCCTCGATCGGGGTATTATTCGAACTGAACATAATTTCTTCACCGGTGATTCCTGCCGCTTTTGCGAGATACAGTTCTGCCATCGAACTGGCATCGGCTCCGATTCCGAGATCTTTGAGCATAGCCATTAGATGGTGATTCGGCGTTGCCTTGACCGCGAAAAATTCCTTAAATCCATTAAACCGCGAAAAGGTTTTCAATAAATTTTTCGCGTTATCTTTTATGCTCTTTTCATCATATATATGAAACGGCGTAGGATATTTTTCAATAATCTTCTCAAGCTGGGTTTTAGAAAATGGTACTTTTTTTTCTGTCATATTTTACTCCGTTAAATTCATCGAGAGACAATCCTCTGACTGATAGAGAAAATTTTTTATTGTTTAACAGTCAAGAATTATAATATTATTTTTCAAAATATGCTCTTATGAGACATAAAATTATTCCGGCTCTTTTTTTTAACTGCTCTGGCACCATTTATTCGAATGAGACATAATTAAATTGCCGCCATTTAAGCCGTTTTTCTGAAATATTAACAAAATCTTCATATTTTCCTTATTAAAAGTTTATGTTTATCATATTTATTCATAATAAGTTTACAGCGATTTGATAATTTCTACTCATACAATAGTATATAAAAGCAGCAGGAAAATATGGATAAAATTTTAGTTAATGAACTTTCCTTCTATTATAATGAAACAATGGCTATTAATAATATCTCGATGACGGTACCTGCAAATACTGTCTTAGCGTTGATTGGACCGTCAGGTTGCGGTAAGTCAACATTTCTGAGATGTATTAATCGAATGAATGATATTATCCCGGGAACGCGAGCTGAAGGAGAAATTCTAATCGACGGCAAATCAATATTTGACTCAAAATACGACTTGACTCACCTCCGTAGAAGAGTCGGAATGGTGTTTCAAAAATCTAACCCCTTCCCGAAAACGATCTTTGAAAATATCGCCTATGGTCTGAAAATTAATGGTATAAAAAATAAATATGATATAGAGGGCATAGTTGAGCAGTCGTTGAAGAACACGGCGCTGTGGGATGAAGTAAAGAATCGTCTTCATTCTTCAGCGATGGGGCTTTCAGGCGGTCAACAGCAGCGTCTTTGCATAGCGAGAACCATCGCTGTACAGCCCGAAATTATTCTAATGGATGAACCGGCATCAGCGTTGGATCCGATTTCAACACAGAAGATTGAAGAGCTCATACAGGATCTCAAAAAGAATTATACAATAATTATTGTTACTCATAACATGCAGCAGGCGGCACGTGTCAGCGATAATACCGCGTTTTTCTACATTGGAGATCTTGTAGAGATGAATACTACCAGTGTGATATTCACTAAACCGGAAAAGAAAATCACCGAAAATTATGTTACCGGTAAATTTGGATGATACCCGAAAAATTTGTTGTAGAAACCGGCGATTATTCATTATTGATATTTAATTAAATACGAGGAAATTATATGGTAACACATTTACAAATGGAACTTGATCTGGCTAAGGAAAAGATTTTTCAGATGGCAGACCGATCGATAGAAGCTATGGAGCAGGCGATAACCGCATTAAAAAATCTTGACGCTTATTTATCATACAGTGTGATTAAAAATGATTCAGTGATAGACACTCTTGAAAAAGAGATCGATGAAGACTGTGTAAAGATTCTTGTTACCAGGCAGCCAGCCGCATCTGACCTCAGGCTCGTTCTCGCTATGCTGAAAATCAACACTGACATAGAACGAATCGGCGATCTTGCAGTAAACATCGCGAAGGAAACACTGCTGTTATGCGGCAAACCTCATATAAAAGCTCTCATTGATATTCCGCGAATGAACCAGGTTCTTATAGAGATGATTAAAGGTACGTTGTCGGCACTTTCAAGTATGGATACTAAAACCGCTGAAGCTGTCATTCAAAAGGACAAGGAAATCGACGAGCTCAATCGTCAGGTGTTCCGGGAACTTTTCACGATTATGGCGGAAAATCCGTCGCACATATCACAGGCGTTCAGTTTGATTGTGATTGCGCGTCTGCTGGAACGTGCTGGTGATCACGCGACCAATATCGCTGAACGAGTGATATTCTATATCGACGGTGTAGACATCAGACACTGCAGCAAAGGGGGCGATGATGAAAGTCAGACTTCTGGTAGTTGATGATGAGAAGGATATTCAGGATATTATCAAACTGAATCTTTCATCAGAAGGGTATGAAGTCAAAACCTGTTCATCAGCGAATGAGGCGAGAGAGTTAATGAAAAAGTTTCAGCCGGATCTTCTAATACTTGATATTATGATGGAAGGTCTTGACGGTTATGGTTTTTGCCGTGAACTGCGCCTTACGAAAGAATACCGTTCGCTGCCGGTAATGTTTCTTTCCGCGAAATCTGAAGAGTTCGATAAGGTTCTTGGGCTTGAGCTTGGTGCGGATGATTATATTACCAAACCCTTCGGCATGAAGGAATTAATTTCCAGAGTCAAAGCTGTTTTAAGAAGGTCTGCGAAAATATCTCTGGAACAGGAAGAGGGGACTCTTCACTACAAGGGGCTCGCACTTAACACTGCTGATTATTCATTGTCTGTAGATGGTTCGGACGTGGCACTTACACACACGGAGTTTTTGATATTATCATTATTCTTTAAAAATAGAAGAAAGATCTTTTCCAGAGACAATATAATAGACAGCGTGAAAGGTGAAAATGTTTACGTGGTAGACAGAACTATTGACGTACACATAATGAATCTTAGAAAAAAACTCGGCGCGTATAAAGATGTTATTAAAACTTTTTCAGGCGTTGGATACGGGTTCAGAGAATGAAAATATTAAACCGATTTAGTAATAGAATACTTATCTCTTATTCGCTGCTTTTAAGTTTGCTGGTTCTTGTTATGTTCGGCTTTTTCAATGAGATTATTTATAATACGCATTTAGATATTATTAAACGCGAAATGCTTGAGAAGCTTTCCTTAATAGATTTGAATATCAAACGGCTAAACTTAAAATATCCTGATGATGAGTTATTGATTGCAGATGAATCAAACGTTATTGCAGATATTATTGGTCTTAGAGTAACACTGGTGGATTTTTCCGGAAAAGTTTTTGCGGATTCCGAAGTTAAGGATGTTTCAAAGATGGATAACCACCTCCAAAGAGAGGAAATTTCTGCCGCAATGAACAGCCGAAAAAGCTATAGTATCCGTCACAGCAGCAGTGTAAACACAGAGATGCTTTATTATGTAAAGAAGTCTGACAACTTTTTGATAAGGGTCGCGAAGCCGCTGGATGAAATTCATATTGGTCTGGATAAAAACCGCAAGGTCGTAATGATCTTTCTTATATGTACAGCTTCCATTGGAATAATGATTGTTATGATAATTGCCAGACGCATGACAAGACCGATAATTGAAACGAGAAAATTCGCTGAGAAATTCGCATCAGGGCATTTCGATAGCCGTATATTAAATTACAGGGATGATGAAATCGGTTCTGTACAACGCGCGCTGAATAAACTGGCGAACACTGTTGTTGATAAAATGACGTTGCTTGCTTCCGAGAAACTTAAACTTTCAACAGCACTTGAAACTATTCCGGACGGTATTGCCCTTATCCGTGCTGGTCGCACAGTTGAGTTTGCCAACAGATCGTTTATGAAAATTTTTGGAATCGAAAAGCCCGTTAAGGGACAGTTCTTTTATGAGGTCATCCGCAGTAGAAGCATCAATGAAAAGATTGAGGAAGCCATTATTAAAAGGGAACCGTTAAGTTTTGAAAGGGAATCCAACGGCGGAATTTTTGAAATCTTTATTACACCTGTGGAAGACAGCAGCTCCAAACCTCCGCTGTTGATCGTTATGCATGATATTACTGAGAAAAAACGCATCGACCGCATAAAGAGCGACCTTGTGGGTAATGTTTCGCATGAACTGAAAACGCCTGTGACAATCATTAAAGGATATCTCGAAACAATTTCTAAACAGCTTGATGATAAAGACCTTGTAAAACAGCTCATCGCTCGTGCTATAGAAAACGCGGATAGACAAAACGCTCTTATTAATGATATTCTCAAATTAAACCGCATAGAAACGGCGTTTGAATTTATTCAGGAAGATATTGAGCTGGTCGAAATAATTAGGGAATGCGAAAAAATTATAAAGACAAAAGCAGCAGCAAAAAAAGTTGAAATAGTTTTTAAAGAACATGAGCCGGCAATTATAGAAAAGGCTAACAGGTTTCTTGCTGAAGAAATATTTTTTAACATAATAGATAACGCTGTTAATTACAATCACCAAGGCGGGAAGGTTGTAATTGAACTAAATAACGATAAAGAAAATATGGTGTGTTCGATAACAGATACAGGTACCGGAATACCCGCGGAATCACTCGACCGCATATTCGAAAGATTCTATCGTGTGGATAAAAGCCGCTCAAGGTCTACAGGCGGTACAGGTCTGGGGCTCTCAATTGTCCGGCACGCCGCGGAACTTTTGGGGTGGCGCGTAACGGCAACGTCATCAGATGAAGGTTCACGATTCAATATCATAATAATCACCAAACATGAACAGGCGGAAAAATAATATGAAAATGTCAACAATCGCGATAAAGGAAATGATGATAGAGAAATTTTTCTTCACTGTCGCAATAAGCTCTCTGGGAATTCTCCTTCTCATAATGATATTTCTTTTTAAAGAAGGTCTTCCTCTGTTCAGCGTTGTGAGTGTGACGGATTTTATTTTCGGAATGGAATGGTTCCCTACAAGCGGCGTTCCGCGATTCGGCGTGTTTCCGATAATCATAGGTTCTGTTTCGGTGACGATATTGTCATCACTAATAGCATTGCCGCTTAGTCTATCGATTGCTGTATATCTTTCGGAGCTGGCGACACCAACGGTTCGTGCGGTGATGAAGCCCCTCGTAGAAATTATCGCGTCAATACCATCCGTGGTAATAGGATTTTTCGGCATGGTAGTGGTCGCACCATATCTGCAGAATCAGTTTAATATTGATACTGGTCTAAATCTTTTTAATGCGTCGCTGATGCTCGCGTTTATGGCAGTGCCGACAATCGCCAGTCTGAGTGAAGACGCGATATCTTCGATACCTATGACGTTGAAAGAGTCGTCATATGCACTGGGTGCGAATCGCTGGGAAACTATCCGGCAGATAACTTTACCGGCGGCAAGGTCGGGTATCTGGACAGCGGTTCTTTTAGGAATATCCAGAGTAATCGGCGAGACAATGGTTGTGTTGATGGTTGCGGGAGGTTCTGCAATGGTTCCAAAAACCGTGTTTTCACCAGTGCGGCCGCTGACATCGAACATAGCGGCGGAAATGGCGGAAGCAGCTGTAGGCGGGGATCATTATCACGCGCTGTTTACTATCGGAATAATATTGTTTATTATAACTTTTGCTTTTAATGTAGTATCATCAAATATATCAAACAGGTATAAAATAAAATGGAATTAATTCAAAAAAGAAAACAAATAATCGAGCTGTCGGTATTCGCGGTAATAAAAGTTTTATCATTCTCCGTTGTAGGTTTTTTATTTTTCGTTCTCGGATATATAGTATATAATGGATTCAGCGCGTTGTCGTGGGATTTCATTTTTGAAATGCCGAGGGATTCCATGACCAAGGGCGGAATCTTTCCAGCCATCGTTGGAACATTTTATCTAATGGTCGGATCGTCGTTGATATCAATTCCGATAGGTGTGATTACTGCGATATATCTAACGGAGTACGCTAAAAACCGTCATGCCGTGCAGATAGTACGGATGGGTGTTAATAATCTTGCCGGAGTACCATCCGTGGTTTTCGGATTATTCGGGATGTCGTTGTTTGTCGTGTTTTTTGATTTCGGTACTTCGATAATAGCTGGTTGTTTAACACTAGGCATTCTTAATCTGCCGCTGGTAATCCGATCAACCGAGGAAGCTCTGCTGGTAGTACCCAACACTTACCGTGAAGCGTCGTTGTCGCTCGGCGCGACTAAGTTCCAGACAATATACAAAATTGTACTGCCGAACGCACTGCCGGGAATATTAACAGGGGTGATGCTGTCGATGGCACGAGCGGCTGGAGAGACCGCACCGATAATGTTTACAGCTGCCACATATGTGACTCCGGATTTGCCGACATCAATTTTCAGCGAAGTTATGGCTCTCCCGTACCACATATACGTAATGGCAACTGCCGGTACACATATTCAGGAAACTCGAAATATCCAATACGGTTCCGCAATAGTGCTGATTACGATGGTGCTTATTTTAAATACCGGCGGAATGGTTCTGCGTCACAGGTTCAGAAGACGACACTAAAAAAGGAAGATATCGAATTGTAAGATGTTCATTTTTGCCCTTAACAAATACAGTATCTATGACACGGTATTTATATTCAATTATTTTATGCTGCATCATTAAAGCGGCATCAATTGCACTTTCGGGAGCACCGGGAAAAAGTGCCATTATAGCATCACCAATGTATTTATCAATAAAGCCGCCATTAATTCTGATTATTGGACCGATTCTTTTCAAATATGAATTAAGAAATCTAAAATTTTCATAAGGTGTCATTTTTTCAGAAAGATATGTAAATGAACGTATATCTGAAAATAAAACAGTCATTTGTTTCTGTACCTGGTCACCAAGCTCAACATCAATTATATTACTTCTGTTGAGAAAAGTCAAAAACTCTATTGGCACAAAACGTGCAAAAGCATTTGTCATTTTTTTTAGAACATCAAGTGATTTTTTTTGATTTTCAAGTAATGCATTTTGAGCTGTCTCCTTTTCATTTCTAAAGAAATTAATTTTATCAGCTAATGCAAAGGATAGAAGAGATACTTCGAAAATTGAACCGATAGACATAGAATATATTGTTATTGAGTTTACTGGAATAAAACCTGAATTTTTAAGAACTGTAATAAATGACCCAAGTTAGATTATTATTAGTGTCTTCGAGGGTTTCAAGAAATTTTCCGACTGGTAGCGAATTAAAGTTATCTGATAATTCAACAGAATCAAAAGCAGATAATGACGATGCCGCAAATACTATCAATAGTGTTATAATAGTTTTCATAACATACCACTCCTAACCCGGCTTTACCTGAAAAAAACACAGGGAAGCCCTGCGGGTATTTCATTAGGGCAAGATACAGGATGTCCTTCATGTCGAAATTGACACGGCTTTCAAGGTTTCGACTTAGCCCTTGAACCCCATATTACTAACATTCAAATAAAAGTAAAGTATTTTATATTTTAAAATATATGGGTGTGAATTTTATTTCTATTATTAATGTTAAAATTATAAACAATTTTTTGAGCCCCCCTAAATCCATGAACTGACTCCCAATGGGGACTTAAGACTTGGTTTGGGGGAATTGGTATTGAATAAATTGAACATTACCCGAAAATTAATTCAGACCCTTGAGGATTCTTTTTATAAAATTGCAATAAAATCTTGACGGAATATACAATTTTTGGCTTCTTGCAATCTGATATTTCACAAAACTAATAATATTAGGTAATATGAATGAAAAAAATAATGTTGGGAAACGAAGCTGTAGCACGTGGCGCTTATGAAGCTAACTGTAAAGTCGCTGTTGGTTATCCTGGAACGCCGTCAACGGAAATTCTTGAGTACGCGGCACATTTATATCCGGATATGAAATCTCAATGGTCACCGAATGAGAAGGTTGCTTTTGAAGTAGCCGCCGGTGCGTCGATAGCGGGAGCGCGTTCGATGACTACTATGAAGCATGTCGGACTTAATGTCGCTGCCGATCCGCTGTTTACATTTTCATATACAGGAGTCAATGGCGGATTGGTGATTATTAATGCTGACGATCCGGGTGCGTGGAGTTCTCAGAATGAACAGGATAACCGCCACATGGCTAGGGCTGCCAAGCTGCCGATGCTCGAACCTTCTGATATCTCGGAAGCGAAGGAGTTCACGAAAATCGCGTTTTCACTTTCAGAGGAATACGACCGACCGGTGATTATACGGATGACAACAAGAACTTCGCATTCACAGGGGATCGTAAATACCTGCGAGCCGGAAAGCGTGGTTAACAAACCTTTCGTAATCGACCCGAAAAAATATGTGATGATTCCGGCACACGCGAGAGTCCGCCATGTGTTTATCGAAG
>CAYLTM010000083.1:9733-16473 GCA_964386495.1 uncultured Leptospirales bacterium | reverse complement strand
TTGGTCTTTCGAAAAGTTTTACCGTCGGTGTCGTGAGCGCTACCGGCAGACAAAACCTTGATCAGAATGCTGACCCTTCCGAAACATATATACAAACAGATGCGGCAATCAATCCCGGCAATTCAGGCGGACCGCTTATCAACATCCGCGGTGAAGTTGTCGGCATTAACCGAATGATCTTTTCAAAATCCGGCGGATACATGGGGATTGGTTTTGCAATACCAATCAATAGCGTTAAAGATAGACTCGCACAGCTCAAGGATCAGAAGTATTTCCAGAAAGGTTTTATCGGTGTCGCACTGCAGCCGATGACTGAAGATATTGCACAAAAACTCAATTGGGATTCGCCTTACGGAGCTATTGTTGAGAACACCATTCCTGGCGGTCGAGCCTGGCGACATTATATATGGTGTTAATAATAATCCGATACAAAGTATCGATGACCTTATTAAAGCAGTGGAAAAAATAGGGGCTGGAAATAAAATACTGCTGAATATTTCAAGATATGGAAAAAAAATGAAATTTACAATAACAACATCGTCAAAACCCTATAAGTAATTATTAATGCAAATTTTCGAAGAATTTATAGAAGTATGGGACTGGACAAACGGTCTTCCGACCGGGACACAGGTTTCTAGAAAAGAAGCTCATCTAAAGGGAATTCCACATGAAGGTGTACACCTATGGATCATCAGGGTATTAAAGAATTCACCGGTTCAAATACTTTTCCAAAGACGGGCAATCACAAAAGAAATGTACCCAGGCTACCTCGATATTACGGTCGGCGGGCATGTACCATTCGGCAAAAAATTTGGGAAGATTCAAAAGGAATGTGAGGAAGAAATAGGATTCTCACCTATGGATTCTGATTTAATTGATTTGGGATTTTATAAATACGATGAAGATATTCCTGAAATTAATCTTTATCATAAAGAATTCCAGCACATATATCTGCTCATACGAAATAATGATCTAAGTGAATATTCATTTCCTGATGGTGAAGTTTCGGAAATTGCAGCGGTAAATTACAATAACTTCAAAGGCTTATTCTTTGGCGGAAATAATAGTTTTATTGCTGAAATTTTTGACGGTACCGTGACTAAAGTTAAAACTGTTAATAAAGACGATTTTCACCCGTTATTTTTTACCGAACCCATGACTAATTACTTAAAAAATCTTTTTGAAAATATTGAAAAAACGGTATCTTCTTACTCATCACAGTAACACGACCGATTATATTATGCTTAAAATATAGTAATACCTAACAAACAGTGGTTATACACAGATATTATCTCCTCCGACAGTCGTCGGCGGGAGTAGAGCTGTAATTATTGAGAACAACCATTTTGTGATAAGTATAATAATTGAATAAAGAATTGTTGACGAATTAGTTTAGACTATTTTATGTATCTGATAATAATAAAAGATTTTTTGGAGGTTCTATGAACAATAGTGCTGCTATGCAAAATACATATCCCCTACTATCAGTTAAAGGCGTTATCATGGAAATTTCGTTTATTACAACAGCGGTCTTACTTCCTTCTATACTGCACCTCATTCCAGGTATAAATGTTTTCGCGTTATTACCGATGCATTGGACTATTATTCTTGCGGGTCTTGTTCTTGGATGGAAAGGGGGATTACTTGCCGGATTAACAGCTCCAATCATCAGTTTCGCTCTTACAGGAATGCCTTTTCCCGCAATTCTGCCATTAATAACAGTTGAACTTGCTCTATATGGATTTTCAGCTGGATTATTGAAAAAACAAAATCTAGTAAACTGTTATGGAATTGTAGCTATATCAGCTATCGCCGGAAGATTAGGATTTCTTCTAATGGCAATAATACTAGGAAAAACATCCGGTGGAATTTTCTTGTTCATGCAGACTAGCTTTCTTATCGGTGTACCAGCACTAATTGCCCAGATCATATTACTACCTAAAGCATCGGAAAAGATTATTAGTCGTCTAGGTTAAGCCCCCCAAAGATTCAAAACATTTTCTGAATTTTAGCAAAAAAAATGCCGACATAATGCCGGCATTTTTTTTCAGTTCATACTATTGATAAAAATCCAAAATATAAACTATTGAACACCGACAGCCTTAGCTACTTTAAACGATACTCTTCTTTGAAGTGGATGTTGAGTAGACTGTTCCTGAACCATAATTGTTTTGCCCAAAGTTGAGGCTTTAACATTCTGCATATCGGTTCCAAGTGATCTAATCTCATCCATTACCTGTTTAGCACGGTATAAACCTTGTGCGTTGTTCTGCACATCGTCACCCCAAGTGCAACCATGCCCAACTATGAATAAAGAATATCCATTAGCTGCCAACTTTTTAAATTCCGGATCATCAACAACTTTCTTTATGTCCGGAGCAACTGTCTTAACATCTTTTACAAGTGCTATTCTGTCGCCAAAAGAATACTCTTCAACGACCAGCTTCTCGATCTTTTTATTAAACTCAGCCGCTATTTCTGCATCAGTTTTGGTCGTAGCTGCACCGGCACAGGAACTAACCATAGCACCGAATACCACAGCAGACAACACTGCCAAAAACCTATTTGCAATCTTCATAACCATTCCTCCTAAAAAAATACATCATTTTAACAATTCTCAACAACCTACAACCTAACACAAGTAAAGTTATATAAAATCTTTATGATTTTCAATAAAAAAAAATAATTTAATACAAAAAAAAAGAAAAAAAAAGGGGAGATTTTAAACCCTCCCCCCCCAAAAATAAATCAAACAATTGCTACTATTTCATAACTTTGAAAGTAACTCTTCTCTGAATTGGGTGCTGTTTTGACTGGTCTTTAACCATTTCTTTGTCAAAAGCATTTTTAGTTGCTAGTACTTTAGGATCTACTCCAAGGCCTCTAAGCTCGTTAGAAACTGCCTTAGCTCTAGCTAATCCTACAGAACCATTTTTTTCCCACTGATCATTATGACCGATAACATAAAGTTTGTAACCTTTTTTGTTAATGGCTTTGAAATCAGCACTGCCAGCAACAGCTTTTACTTTGCTGTCAATAGCTTTAACGTCTTCAACCTTGAAGAATCTCGCGCTGTTAAACGGAAATTCCTGAATAGTTACGCCGTCTAGCTGTTTAGTTAAATTTGCAGCTATAGTCGCATCCGGTGTACCAGTAGCAGCAGCTGGAGCGCTTCCACCACAAGATATAAGAGTTGTAGCTATAACCAAAGTAACAATAGTTAAGAAAGCTTTTTTCATAATGCTTCTCCTTTGTAATAAAAAATTGATTTCCTGCCAAAAAGCATATGGCAAATAATTAATCAAGTAAAATTTTTATTAATCAGAAAAAAATTAAAGACTCCGAATTCTATATTTTCATAAGATATTTTATCAATCTTTAGATAAGATTGTTCCAGAAAAATAATTATTAATAAAAATCCTAAATGCCGATTAGTAATTAGAGAGGTTTCCAATAATTACTTATGAAAAAATTATCAACACCTTTAGTAATTTCAATATTGCTTGCCACAGTCGCATCAATATTTTTTTTCAATTACAGCGAAAAATCTATTGATAGCGAGAAAATCAGTATTAATAGAAAAAAATTATCAAATATAATAAATTTATATCAGAATGAACTGAACAATAAAGCAATTTTCCAGCAAAACATAATTGACTTTGTTAACAAATCATCGCTGTTGTTAAAAGAATATGTTCTCATAAGCACCTTCGATATAAATGGAGCGGTAATATCTTCGAAAATTGAGACCAGATATTCGAGCAATACCAAACTTACAGACAGCATACTTAACGATTTTAAAAACTCCCAATTATATCCAAAAAACGGCGGATTATTTTCTATAAAATCATATGATGGACAAGAATATGTTTTTTTCACATTGAAATTTAATTTTGGAAAAATGCTCATAGTTTTCAGCAATGACACTCCAGCAAAAATAATCACCAGGAAAATTCTGGAACTTATTATTATATGTTCGATAATTACGGCTATAGTATTTTTTCTTTACTCTATGACATACAGGAGTAAAATCACCAAAAATATTCCGGCAGCCTCCCAATTAAAAGAAAGTTTACCTAAAAGTCCAAATACTGCTCCGCCAATTAAATCTGTCGGCATCAATCAAAACTACAGTAAACCCTATGAGAATGGATACGAAAACAAGCCCAAAAATATTGATCTTGAGGATTTCTTTAACCATCTTTACAGCAAACACAGCATCGGAAGTGCTTCATTATTTCTATATGACGATTCAGCCGGTTTAATTATCAAAGGTGAAAAAGTTTTCAAAAACACTCAAGTATCCAGAGGAACCATTCAGGACGGTATAATTAACGAACTTAGAAATAATTCAACTATAATACAAAAAAATGGACTTCATGTGATAGTGCCTCTTTTTGAAAACAATACACTAGTGGCTATCTTGTCAATTATTAGAGAAAACCGTTTCACTGGAATCGAAATTGAAGAAATAAAAAAATCGATGCAAACAAACCTATTTTGACATTCTGTACTGTAGTGATTGAGCATACAATGCGGAAATTATTAATCCGCTTGCAATTATCAATCCGGTTTCCCTTCCAAAAGCGGCATTATTTCCAAACAAAATATTCGGAATAAACGGAAGGACTGCTGTCAATGTTGTTATCATCAATATAAAAAATTTTGACCTGCTACGGAATTCGGGATCTAACAGTATTATTACCGAATTCACACAACTGCCGATCAATAACAACATCCCAGTCTGATAAGAAGCATTCACAGGAAATCCGGCAGCAAAACAGACTGATGCTGAAAATGCGACCGATACAGGAACAACCGACATTACCAGCAGCGGGATCGTGAAAGACTCATACAGTGAACATAACAAAAAAAATACCATTAATCCGGAAAAGCCGACTAATGCTAACAGAAGTTTCCCTGATTTTTCTTTCGCATCATCTCCTTCAATTTTAACCGATATATTTTCACCTACTTTAACATTACCGATCAAGTCTTTTATAATTTTATGTTTTCCAAAAATATTATCATTATCAAAAATGACTGTGATTACTTCATATCTGATTTTATTTTTTCTATTGATTACACTATAGTAAGGCACTTTTTCAGTTTTCGCAAATTCTTTCAATCGGTAAGCCTTATCCCCTGTCGAAATGATCAAATCCATTAAATCTGTACTCCTGTCTGCACTATCATCGCCTATACGCACATCCGACTGATTCGCTCCATACAATTTTGCTATGACCGGCCTATAATGGTTCATATGAACAGCACCGAATATATTATAAGGATTAAGACCCGATTGACGGCATTTTTCAAATTCTGGAGTTATTAGTATCTGGCGAGTTTCATCAGAATAATTATACACAACCGTGCGTATTGAATTTGATCTTAAAAGTCCGCGTGATAATATTTCACAGGATTTTCTTATATCAGCAAGATTATCACCATAAACCTCTAGCTTAACCGTCTTTTCTGACTGAGTGTTTTTTTGAAAAATAATAGTGTCTGTTAAATCAATGGGAATGGCTTTTTCAATGATTCGAACATTTGCATTGTTATAATTATTCAACTTAACGGTTATGTCCGCCCGCCCTTTTCTAACCGCAGAAGAAACCGATTCGACACCGTTCATCGATAGGAGGCGGGTTTCATACTTCATCGTTTTTTTTTCAGACTCAGTTATTCTTAGATCCGGATGAAAATATATACTAAAAACTAATTCCTCATTATAGATATCTGAAGCAGCGGAAACTTCCGAATTCTGATAGGAGATTATTCCGGCTGTAATTACAGCAACATACATCATTGGCAAAAACTTTTTATTCAGAAATATCCTTCTGGCGTATGACCTAAGTAAATCAACATCGTGATTCTTTATGATGTTGACATTTGATAGTTTAGCAGCTTTACAAATTTTCCGGATAATTCCGCCATTTGCACTAATATTCTTGCCAGAAGAAAATTTTGCATACAATGGGGGAAGAAATATTACGACATAGAGTAGTGATATCAAACTGCAAAAAATTACTGTCTCTGGAAAATCCGTAAAGTCTGATGATTCCGTAAAGAATGCCATTGGAATAAAAACAATTATATTGGTAAGCATAGAGGCGGTTGCTGCCATTATCTGAGGTTTCAGGATGTAATAAATGCTGATATTGTTTTTCACTTCATTTACCTTTAGCTTACTGATAAACAACACCGCGTAGCCTGTAGTCATACCGGATACAGCAATCAATCCATTTACAGAAAGCAGGTTGAAAGATATTTCATTTATATAAAAATATAGCGAAGCCGATAACAGTACAGCGAAATACAATACTGAAATTATCAATAAATCACGAAATGCGAAAAACGGTACAATAATTAATATTGAAAGGCATATTCCGCAAAATAAATTTATTAAAGCATTGGTGATGATGTTATTCATTTGAACATTTTCATCATACACAACTTCATAATGGATATTACTGTTTTTTTCTACAAAGTTTTTAAAAACATCAATTACACTCGTGCTGATGTTCTCAAAACTGCCTGTTTTATAAACGAAAATACTGTTAACTCGTGATCCGTTTTTTCTAGATAATATTTCTGACTCTTTATCGTTAATTTTTATTGAACAATAATCTTTTATTTTATTGCGGCTGTTTTCATGAGTAAATAAGTCGCCTATATCTTCTGGAGAATTTACTTGTTGTGAAAGCCTCCACAAAGTTCCGTCATTATGGATGCCTCCT
>CAYLTM010000083.1:0-9723 GCA_964386495.1 uncultured Leptospirales bacterium | reverse complement strand
AAAATTCATGAGTAGACCTAGCTCTACATTCGTTGCTTTTAAGTAATTAATTAGTTGACATTCATTCTCTTCTGAAATTTCCTTTGTTGCTTTTAATTCAATTACTACAATATCGTTTACAATAATGTCTGCAAAATACTCTCCAACTATTTCACTTTCATATAATACTTTATCCGGGACTATCAATATTTCTTTTTCACTGAATCCGCCTCTCTCTGTTTTAGCAACCCCTGTCACTCTTTCTAACAAAGGCTGGAGATCATTTTTCACGATATTTAGTAAATTTTGGCCTGTTAATTTTGATGTAACCGATATTATCATAGAAGGCTTATCATTTTGTCTGCCGGTGTATACGGATGGCTCATTAACTTCTTCCGGCAAAACAGCAGCTAATTCATCAGCACAGCTTTTGACATCCGATGCCTTTACCGACATATCCGAATTTGGATAAAAATCCGCTATAATAACGCATTTCCCATTTTTCGATATAGTATAAAGATCTTTTACTCCGCCTACCCTTCTAAAAATATTTTCAGCCGGAACTGCAATGGACTCTTCGATTTTTTCTGAATTTTGCCCCGGGTAATCTACTTCTACAGTTATGGATTTATCCTGACTGTCCGGCATAAGAGCAGTTTTAATATAGAATAAAGATATAATACCCGAAATATAAATTATTCCCAAAAACGACATCTGAAGAACCGTATTATGAAAAAGTTTTTCTTGAAGAGTCATGACTCCTCTCTTAAAGATTTATCATCACGACAAAAGATTTTGCAGTAACGCATATAGATTATTGGTATAAGAAAAAGGTTAACGACTGTCGAGATTACGACTCCGCAAAATATTGACGAGCTAAGATCTTTCTGCATATTCGACACTGATGGTAATAACAGAAACGGTATAATGGAAACTGCGGTTGATATACTCGTTAAACATACAGGTATGAATCTTTTTGACGCAATAGTTACTATACTTTTCTTTAGACTGCCAACGCCATTACCCCGCAAAAAAGAATCAACCATCACTATTGTATTATTAATTATAACCCCAGAGAGCATTAGTGTTCCTAGCGCGGACATTATTGAAAATGGTTTATTCATCATAAACATCACCAGCATATTGCCGCCGATTGTCATAGGGATTACTGTAATTAGCAAGAGCGGGATTGCAAATGATTCAAAAATTGATGCTAAAACAAAAAATACAAACAGCACGGATATCGCGATGACAATTCTGAAACTTTTAAGACTTTTCAAAAGATCCATATAATCGGAAGGAATAATCGGTTTCACTGAAATACCAGAAAAACTTATTTCCGCATTTCGAACAGCATTTTCAATGCTATCATCAGTAACAGCCGAGCGAACTATTCTTCTCCTATTGTTCCTTTCAATTTTCATCATATTCTTTTTTTTTATAAAGGAGGCTACGAGTCCGGCATGTATCTGCTTATTATCTCCAAAAGCCACAAGGCTTTCAAGTGGATTAATTTTTTCGTGCAACTTAAGTTTTACAGGAATTCCCTGTCCTTCACTATAATTGTAATTAATTATGTTTCCGGCAAGGCTGTTTTTTACCGCTGTTGAAATCATATATGGATTCAATCCAATTCGATTAACTTTATCTTTTTGATATTCAATTACTAGTTCATCATTTAAAGTATTATCCATTATTTCCAAAGGAACATTTTTCTTTTTTATAATTTCCTGAGCGACTGCAATATCCGTTAATTCGTTAAATGACAGATATATATTTGAGAATATCCCGCTCTTTAATATACTGTTAAATACATTATCCTCCTGAACTTCGATATCAGTTAATTCATCTTTAAATCCAGAAATTGCTTTTCTTACTTCATCCGGATAAGTTTTGGTATTCAGACATATTTGGATATGACCGCCGGAAACAATTGAATTGTTTTCCAAATAGTAATCAAGCCCTGCGTTTCCGCTGGAAATATTCACCAACGACCATTTAACAGGAAGAACTTTCCTGACATATGTATTGATCCTTTCTATTGCATAGCTTTTCGATTTATCTGATAACTGGTTTTTATAAGTTACATTTATATAATAACTTTCAGATTTTTCTTCCGGCAATGAAATTTTTTCCAGCCCGAAAAAAACTATTGTTCCGGACATCAACATTATAATAATTGTATAAACTACTATTTTTTTTTCAAACAATCCCGACAAGTATTTCACATATAAACAAGTTTTATCATTTCCGCTGCCAGACTTTTTAAAAACATCATCAATCAATTTGTTTCTATTAATAATAAACAAGACAGACGGCAATACTGTGATTGATAATAAATATGAAATAATAATCCCCGCACACACCGATATTGACAGATCCGCTATCCATGGACGAATACTGCCCTCGATAAAAAACAACGGAAGAAAAACAACAAGCGTCGTTAGAGTTGACGCGAAAAGCGGGATAGCTGTCAACGATATCGCTTCAACGATCGCAGTTTTCAGAGTCAGCGACTTTTTCCCCGAATGAATATATTCGATTATAACGATTCCGTTGTCCACAAGCATACCGGACGATAAAGCGATTCCTCCCAGCGACATAATATTAAAAGTAGTACCGGTTAAGTGAAAAATCAAAATAGAAATTATCGCCGACGACGGAATCAGCATTGTAATAATCAGCGACGCTGAGCGGTTGCCTGTAAAAAGAAAAATAACTAGTCCGGCGGATAAAGATCCTGCAATAGCTGAATATATTAGATCATAAAGACTCTTCATAATCACTTCTGACGCGTCAGATATTATTGTGAATTTTAATTCGGGATAGTCTCTTTCCAGAATTGATGTTTCATCCTTTATACTTCGAGAAAGATCTACAGTGTTCGAACCCGACTCTTTGCTGACCGATACTATAACGCAATCTTGATCATCAAGTTTACTTATAGAAGAAGACTCTTCATAACCGTATTCAATTACTGCAAGCTCTTTAAGGGGTATGGTATTTTTTTTGAGGTTAATCGGAAATTCTTTTAATTTTTCTATCGATGAAGTCAGGCTTTCCATCTTTATAGAGTATTCTTTTCCATTTTGTTTATAAATACCAAGCGGTATGCTTTTAGAATTTTTTTCCAGCTGATAATTTATTTCATTTATATCAATATTAAAAGCACGCAATTTATCCTGCTTTACCTTTATGAAGATATTTCTATCTCTGCCGCCGCTCACTTTTACACTGCCCGCATTATTGATTCTTTCATAGCGCGGTTTGATTTTATTTTTCACTGTATTATATATTTCATCAATTGAAGATTTTCCCGACACGGTAATTTTCACTGTCGGTTTTTCAGATGGATTATATTTCGCGGCTATCGGTCTCGCGGAGTCTTCAGGAAGAATGTCGATTACCCTACTGAGATTTTCCCTAACAGTCAGCATGGCACTGTTTAAATTTACGGCTCTGTCGAAAGACAGTTGTATTATGGAACCTCCCTCTATAGATTCCGAGTACATATCCCGGAGACCACTTATGCCGGAAAGAGCCTCTTCTATCGGAATTGGAAGAAACTGTTCAATATCTATAGGCGACGCACCATCATATTTTGTTATAACCGAAATTGTATCCGGTGCGATTTCTGGTAATACAGCAGCTTTCACTATGAATATTGACACCGCACCGAATAAAATTAATGACAGAAATATCATTATTACAGTTAAAGGTTTTTCAACAGGTATTGCATAAATCTTCATAATAGTTCTCACGTATTTAGAAAAATTATATAATCTTTCATCATATAATTCCGGTATTGATCAGTAATTCCCTGAGTTCCTCCCGTAACGCATATACGATAGCAGCATTCTGATTCAATATTTAACAAATGTAAATCGATATAACCATTTTGAGGATCAACTTTTTTAACAATAGGCATCTTTAATGATGACAAAGAATCACCTCTATAACACCATTACGCCAGTCAATACATTCCGCATCATAATATTTCAACGACACTGCCGCAGCGGCAGATGACGGATTGATTACAGATTCATAGATATTATCATCCGCAAATATCCGCAGAACAACAATATTCTGTGAAGGAAAATCCGGATCGACGTAAACATAATCTGGTGAAATAATATTTAAAAAAGAGTTTTGGAATTTATCAGAAACCGGACTGTTTGAGTCAGGCTGCGACCCAAAACATTTCACCTGTGCGGTTTTTACAATTGTTATGTATGAGGAATTTATTCCATCAATAAGAAACGGATATTCCATCGATGAGACTGGCGAATTCCCCGTTAAATCCACGAATGACGACTTAATTGTAAAAGTATAGATTTTATTCAGGAAAAGATCCTTTTCAAAAACAATCTGATACTGTGTACCGGAAATTTGATTCATTACATATGGCGTGTCAGGATAAACAGAAATATTTTTTTTCAGTGTTTCATAATCAGCATTGTTAGATGAATTAATAATTATAACCGGATCCTTTTCAATACCGGTTGTCAAAGACCTGTCAGCAAGAACTGTATTTCCAATCATACAACTAACAGCCGTGCTCTTGTGAGAATCACCTGTTTTAAAATAAATTTCCTTCTCCTCAAACAAAGGATTTCCTGCTATATCGCTTATCGAATTATTAAATTTTATAAAATACATTGTGTTCAACTGTAAAGGAGTTACAGGTTTTAGTTTTACGACTGAACTGTCTTCGTTAAAAGTGATATTGAATGATGCGGATGGACTGATTTTATAACCACCTATTATACTTTCTTTTGAGATAGGTTCAGAAAAAGAAAGCACTATCTCACCAGAAGGTGAAATTTCTTGACCTTCATCAGGAAAAATTGCAGATATAACTGGTTTAATTCTATCCGCGGATATAAATATTTTATTTACGAATCTTTCTTTAATATTTACCCCAGAAACATTCTCCGCACTCTCCTCAATAACAATGTAATAAGCTCCAGGCAAAACATCATCGCCTGGAATAAATTTCATGCAATTTTCTTTCCAATAAAAAGATCCTTTTACAGACAATGAATTGGAAGTCATGGTAAACGATGATTCGACTGTCTCCTTATTCATAGTATCTGAAAAATATATTTCCACTACAGGACGTTTTTCTTCAACTGTGATATTTTTCTCCGGTTTAATTTTTCGAATTTCAGGTTTTTTCTTTTCTGCAGAGTAATCGCAGGATAGCAACATTGCAAAAGATAATAATATCAGAATTATAGTTTTCATAATAGCTCCATTATTTTATATATAATATATAGCCAATATCTGAATTAAGCTGATTTTCATTACGGGAGAGTATTCCGTTAGTTCCGCCGAAAAACGTTATACGGTAAACGTTACCTTTATGAAGTGATGACAAAAGTATTCTCGCCTCATCGTTTTCATAAAAAATAATTTCTTTTATGGAACCAGAATATTCAGGAAATGGACCATATAGATATCTGATTTCCACGTTATCAAAAAATGACCCTTCTAAAAGTTCCTGGTTGAAATTTATTTTCATCTTATATTTTCTATCAGGCGTTTCATCCGCCTGTACAATAGTATCGTTAACTAAAGTTATATAATTTTCAGGATCAACAATCGGAGAAATTACAGCGTCATCAACTTCTAGAAATTTTGAATAAGCTCCATCAACGGAAAAAATAAAACGAAAATTATCAATCATTCTATTTCCTATTTTGTCTTTAAGAGAGTTTTTAACTGTAACAGTATAATCTTTACCAAGACTTAAATTTTCTTTAAATGATAATTTTACTTCATTTCCAGAAAGCCATTGAACGATATAATCCTCGGCAGGAAATATTTCCAAACAATTGTTAAATGATTCACGATCAATTATTTTACTGAAAGTAAAATAAAAGCTGCTGTCCTTTTCAACACCGCGATATAATGAAATTGATGATAATATTTTATTTTCAGGGTGATTACATTTGTCAGCATAGACATCAACTATTTGCGGCTTAGAGAAATCAGTGCCTGTTTTAAAATAAAAACTTTTATCCTTTCCCAAAGCTAGTCCATCGATACTATAGATATCCCTCAAAGTTATCGTGTAAATTGTATTGTTTTCGAAATCACTATATGCAGCGAATTGAAAGTGTTTATTATCTACGCTTGTAATACTGCCTTCAATAAAAGGGGTTATCGAGAATCCTTTAACAATGGTATTATAATCCATTAACGTATCAAAGTGAAAAAGAATTGTACCATCTATAGGAAATGATTCCGAAAGCCCTGGATAAAACATTGTCAGCTTAGGTGTCTGAATATGACCAGCCGTAAATGAAGAGTTATAATCATATAATAGCTTAACACCATCTTTGGAGATCGCATCAGTAGTTACAGATATTGAATAAACATTTCCCGGTACAAATTTTTTCTCCGGTGTAAAAATCATTTCGCGGTAAGAACTGTTCCATGTAAAACTTCCGCAGACAGAGGAATCACCAGTCCGCAGTGAAAAAGATTTTTCCACAGAAAAAGGCTTCATACCGGCATTGAACTTCACATTAACACGCGAGTCAATAAGTGCTGTCTCTCTATCACGGGGTGTAGAGGATATAACCTTCACTGAGTCTTGTTCAAGTCTGCAGCCGAACATCGTCAATGATAGAAACAAAACATATACCAAAAATTTTACAGTAATCATAATTGCTCCTTAATTATTATTCCCGCTAATTTTTATCACTGAATCATCTTTCAGATAAACATTATCATAAACCGCTAACTGAGTATTTTCCGCAACTTCATCAGTAATATATCCGTCATCTGAAAGGATATTTGCACTGACTTCTTTTTCAAAAACCTTTCCATTAACCGCTAAAAATATTTTGATTTTACGGGTTTCATCATTTTTCTCAAAAACACATTTTTCAGGTATCACCAGAACATTTTTAAATTCTTCTACAATGGTAATCGCGGTAGCAAACATCCCAGGTTTAAGTAAATTTTCTTTGTTATCTATTAAGAAATATATTTCAGCGGAATGATTCGAGGGATCCACAAGAGGATTGATAATATCTATTATACCGGAAAAGGTTCTACCGACAGCATCAATTTTAATTGATGCTTTTTGCCCGCATCGTAATTTCACCAGATCATTTTCCGCAACCTCAGTTTTGAGATAAACCATATCGGTGTTAACAATCGCCAGCAGCTCTGTTCCCGGTTGAACATTTTCCCCGATAAAAATATTTTTACCAGCAACCTCACCGCTTATTGGAGACTTTACTGAAGCGTAACCGATTGTTTTGATAAGGATTTCTCGTTCAGCGAAATACTTGTTGAGTGTAGATACCGCGGATTCCAGTTCCGCTCTTTCGAGTTTGGTATTGATGATTTTCAGCAATCGGTTTTTTTCATTTAGGTTTTCGGGCAAGGTAAAACCAGCTTTAATAATATCATCATCACGATAACCAATAGACATCGCGTCAATTTCTTTCCGCAATTGAAGGAGATCACCCTTCATTACACTGATTTTCACAAAAGCATTTTCAAGTTCTACTGAAGAAATTCCTCCGATATACTCCAGTTCCTTTTTCCTGCGATACTCCTTTTCTTCAGACGAAAGTTCAAGAGTCTTCTTTTTAATTTCGATCGAATACTTTACCAAAGACGCGATGTATTTCTCAACATTCTGTTCCGCGTTTTCTAGTTTGGCTTTATAGAGTTTTACTGTTGAATCCGCACTTTGTATGTCTGAATTTTTTGTTTTAAGCTGAAGCTGAAGATCTGAAGTATTCAAGTTAAAAAGAGTCATGCCTTTCAGGACTTTCCTACCGGTGTCCGTATGTATTTTTTCAATTGTCCCGCCGATCATAGAAGAAATAGAGGCTTTCTCTTTAACAGTAATGATGCCGCAATTTTCAAAAGTTGAGACAGTGTCTTTACGCAAAACTGTTTCGACCTTCACAATTGGTGATTCAGCAATTGAGGAATCTTTAAAACCGTCAGTTCTCTTTAACATGAAAAAAACCGGAATAGCTAAAGATGTGACAATTGCAGAAAGGACAAACAGGGCGATTTTTCGTTTCACAAGCGGTATAATCATTTTTGCCATATCATCTCCTCTCTCGCAGTCAATACGATAGAATTATTTGAGAGTACCGCCAGGTTGACAGAGGCATCGATGTAATCATTTTCAGCTTTAATTATTTCAAGTTTTGAATTGGACAAGGCTTCAAAAGAATCAAGATATTCCGCGACAGAGACTGATCCCGCTTCCATTCTTTTATTATCAGTTTCAAATTGTTTTTCAGCGGCATTTGAATTATTTTTGGACAATTCAATAATTTCACTGCACTCACATATTTTCTGATAAGCGTTTTTCACCTGCAGTTTCAAATTCTCAATTGCGTTATTTTCTTCTGAAACAGCATTCAGATAATTATTATAAAAATATTTCTTATCTGCAAATGAAGCAACATTATCCAACACAGACAAGGAATTCTGCTGACTTATATTTTCGCTGATATCATCGGAATTTTTATAAGCAAGTGACGATGCCGCACTGCTGCCGAATAGATTACTGCTTACAGAAATACCACCACCCCAATCCTTCGACGACATAGGCATTTTCTGACCGCTTAGACCATAGGAACCGAAAAGTCTAATCTTTGGATAGTAATCCTTTTCAGACAGTGAGTATTGCTTTTCCGCGATTTTCACTGCTAAAGAATTTTTTTTGACATTGTGATTATTTTTTATTGCCATATCAATATATGCGTCCTCCTTTAATAAATTGATTTTATAAAATTGATGCTCATGATGCCGTATATTATAAGAAAATTTCATTTTTGTTTTTAATAATATTATATCATTTAACGTGGAAATCTCATTGTTTTTTCTAAGCAGAAGTATATTCGATTGTATTATTACCGATTCTATTTTTAATATATCAGAATTTATTCGTTTACCAAGATTATATTCTTTTTCTAAAATTTTTTTCCGATTCTCCAGATTCGCAATTTTCTTCTGAAGTAATTCTTTTTCTTTGTGCAGATATGTTAATTTCCTGACATTACTCGCTGTATCTTTAACAACTGCCAGTTTAACCAGATCATAATCGATAACAGCACTATCGAATTTTAAACTATTTATCGCGAAATTTTCTATATCATTTCCGTTTGTATTGATATTAATACCGGCTTCACAGCTTAAAGATTTTGAATCATAATCCTTTGCCTGATAAACAGACGTGCTGCTATTATTAAACTTAACAACAGCGTCGGGGAAAAAATTCCTCACAGATATATTCTTTCTAGTTTTATGTAGTTCAACTTCGAGCTGTTGACGTTTAAGTTCAGGCGAATTCGCTAACGCGGCATTAATATAAATATTAACATAATCTTCAGCAAACAAATTACCATGACAAAGAAAAAGAATACCTATCGATATAATTATTTTATTCATAAAGAAATCCCGCTGTTTTCAAAGCAATAGTACCGCAAAGGGATTTTTGTACCGATGAATCTTCAAGCGGACGGTTTTTTGCAGATAATCGCACACTCAAAATATTTTTAGAAAGATCCTTATCGTATATACTATATATCACTGTAAAATATTCATCCGGATTATAACCTGATTCACGGTTAATCACAATTTCCACATCGGAATAGTATCGCGGGTTCAATTCTTCTTGTAATGACGCAATATCCTTGACTGGAATATTGTTTGAATAAAGCTCAAACAAAAGATTACTTTTAAAATTTTTTTCATTTT
>CAYLTM010000082.1:14143-16571 GCA_964386495.1 uncultured Leptospirales bacterium | reverse complement strand
CTGCTGAACTTCCTCCACCATATGGTTACCGTACGATATTTTTTGTTGATGATGCTGTTTGATCCGCGAGCTTCGAAATTTCCTCGGCAACAACAGCAAAACCTTTGCCGGCATCCCCTGCACGCGCCGCCTCGATCGAAGCGTTGAGTGATAATAAATTAATTTTATCAGATATATCATTGATGATTTCTATAATACTGATCATGTCATTAGAGCTCTGTAAAAGTTTATCCATGGTACTGATAATTGACGTTAAGGATGTTTCGCCGTTGACCGCTTTAACAGAAACGTCATCAGTCAAAGTTATTGTCTGCAAAGCCTGCTTCTGAATAGTTTCTATCATTGAGTATAATTTTACTATTAGACCAGTTTGATCTTTAAAAATATTTTTCTGCTCAAGAGCCAGATTTGTCACATAAGAGACCTTGTCTTTAATATTTTCAATTGATGCCGCCAGCTCCTCGGTCGTTGCCGCCTGTCCTTGTGTAGTATCAGCAAAATTAGCGGAAATAGAAGTCAGCTCCTCCGAAGATGTCGCAAGTCTTATCGAGATATCATCTATATTTTTTATGGTATCAGCTATTGTTGATATAAAAAGATTGAAACCCATAACAAGCTGACCAATTTCATCGTTGCTTTTGTATTGTATTTCCTTTTTTAAATCCATTGTTTTTATAATACCCGTAAGATTATTAATAATCATTATTATAGGATTTACTATTTTTCTTTCAAGTACAAGCGTTAAAACAATAATAATAATTGCAGCAGTTCCGATGAAGGCTGTGAATAACAAAAATATCCTTTTTTTTATTTTATTAATATAAGATATATCAAAATCCGCTCCAATGACTGCTATAACCGAATTATTTCCATCTAGCACCGGGTAAAAAGCTGATAAAAAAGTTCCATATTTATCTGTATAGGGTTCATCCGAAACAACAAGTTTTTTAGTCTGGTACGCTTTGACGAGTTCATCGGGTTTTGAATCGTAGATATCGAGAAAAGTATTCTCATCGTCAGTGCCGTCTTTCGCAGCTATTTCTTCTTTTGTTAAACCAATGTCATTTGCGTTCTCTGAATCAAAAGTAAAAATATAATCATCACCCTTTACTTGAACAACATACAAATAAGCGAAGCCATATATTTCCGCATATTGATTTATTTTATCGAGTGTTTTATTATAATATTCTGACACTATCGCACCGTCTAGATAAAGATCGTCCAGCTTGTTATAATCAACGACAAGTGAAGTTGTCTTAACTCCAGTCTGAAGATAATTCCTTACCATCTCGAGATTTTTATTAATGTATAGTTTGTAGAAAATAATGTTTATTATTAACACAATAGCAAGTACAGACAGACCGATAAGAAGATAGAATTTGAATTTAAGTTTCATAATCACCCCACAAAGGGGCAAGTATTAAACTTCATACGATATTATTCAAGTAAATAATTTACAATATGAACAATATATATCAGAATTATTTAATAGAAATTAATTCATCACAATTTCTGGTTAATGATGAATTAAATATTTGTATAAATTTGAAGATAAAAGAATGTTTATTCTCTGCATTCTGTTAATTTCAAAATAAGTTCGACAGAATGTAAACAGGTTATTTAGAATGAAACACTACCACGCCATTCCAGTCATCCGACGGCGGAGTCTTTATATTGATAACACAATTTTTAATCATTTTCTTACAAAGCTCATCCTTTTCATTCATCAGTTTCGCTTTGTTAAATAATATTGCCGCTTCTTTCCACTTTCTATCATAATAAAGTTCTATGGCGGAATTATATATTTCTGAAAATTCAATATCAGCGGATCTTTTATTATCATCCTTTCGGCAGATTAGTTCAAAAATTGTAAGCCATTCGGTTTTTCCTTTTACGACAATTCGATCAATTTTTCTCGCGACATGCGTATTCTGAACCCTTTCATAAGTTGAGTCGCTGATTATTATCGAAGTGCCATAGTACTTATTCATCCCTTCAAGTCTGCTCGCTAAGTTAACTGTATCACCGATTGCTGTATAATTTAAACGCTCAGAGTAACCCATGTTTCCAATAATTGCTTTCCCTGTATGTATTCCAAAACGAGTGTCCAGTCTTGGAAAACCTTCTCTAGTTAAATCAGTATTATATTTTTTTAAAAATTCAATCGCTTTGAGAGCGGAATCGCATGCGAGATTGGCATGTTCTTTTATAGGTATTGGAGCACCCCAAAAAGCCATAATAGCATCACCAATGTATTTATCAACAGTTCCTTCATTGAAATGTATAATTGATGTCATTCCCTCGAAATATGACGCTAACTGTTTTACAAGAAGTTCAATTTTAACGGATTCAGAAATAGTAGTAAAATCCGCGATGTCGGTAAACATAAATGTAGCTTCAGTTTTTTCGCCGCTCAATACGGCTTCTT
>CAYLTM010000082.1:13580-14133 GCA_964386495.1 uncultured Leptospirales bacterium | reverse complement strand
GTAACAATCTGATGAACCAATTCCGCCGGCACATATTTTTTGAAAGAACGAAGTGCTTTTTTTGTATTATCAACAACATTTCCCATACTTTCCAGTTCAATGAATATAGTATTAAACGGATCACTTTCTCTTAGTTCAAATTTCTGGATAAGTTTCATTTCATCTTCGAGAATTAATAGAGGTTTAGTAATCATCCTGGAAAAATATCTGCCCAGCATGACAATAACGAAAATAATAACCAAAGTTATTGATCCGATAATTAAAAGAAGCCGTCTTTCACTATTAATTACCTTCTTTGCGGAAACATCGACTCCAACCACACCAACGATATTTCCCTTAGAATCCAGTATCGAAGCGTAACCTGAAACCCATGTGCCATAATCATCCTTTATAAATGATTCTATAACTTTTACACCAGGCGTATCATAAAGAAATCTTGCATCATCAGGAAAATCTTCGTATGGAACAAACATCCAGCCCATTAACCCTCGGTCATCGTCCGTTGGCACCATGAAGACACTTTCCTTTTTCTCATTGAGTTTCATGGAATAAA
>CAYLTM010000082.1:13116-13570 GCA_964386495.1 uncultured Leptospirales bacterium | reverse complement strand
TCCTGTAATCTTCTTTGTATAAAAACATAATTGTCATAACTAGTCTGATCATCTTTACCTATAATTTTACTGAATTTATCACCATCTATATTTTTTGCAACAGTAAATGAAAGATCATTTAATCTGATATATAACGACTCTCGCAATACCGCTCGCACATAAAAATATATACAAATACACATCAGCACACCAGTTAAAATTACGATAAAATTAAATGACATCGAAACGAATATTCTTATATGAAACAATAGTTTCTTTTTTTTCAATTTGATACCTTTAATCATTGCTATAACCCATGTTTAATTTTTAATTCTGATGTAATGTACCCGCAAAGGGAATCATCTATAAGCGGCACTTTAGGTTCAGCTAAAGATAATCAGCTATTTAAGAAGGTACTTTATTTATCATATTACTGTGTAATTAATATTTTACTAATTTTATTGTCGGCTTATCG
>CAYLTM010000082.1:9947-13106 GCA_964386495.1 uncultured Leptospirales bacterium | reverse complement strand
TATTCATAAGAGAAAATTCATAAGAAAGAAATCAACTATTTTATTAATGCCGCACCACTTTTTTCCTACAGAAAATCATAAAAAATTCTTGTAATTTTAGTACCCTTAATAAACTGTATAATATGTTTTAGAATTAATTAAAATTTTATGTACATATTTTGAGCATAAATTCATTTCAAGAGTTAAAAAATTAACAACTCAATGAAATATTACATCATTTATTAGCGGGAGCATTTGCAATGAGAAAAAGAAGACTATTTCTTTACCTGACGATTATAGCATTAGCGGTATTCGGAACAATAACATTTTACAATCTTGATATTGTTTTTTCTAATCCTTTTAATTTGTTTTTTAAAATAGAGAGTGCGACAAGAATTATACAGGACTCTGAAAAAAACAGATTCGTAATTTACAACTCATCTGAAAAAATCGTAAAAATTGATAACACAAGCAGAGTTGAATTTATATTAAATGGTGCTTCAGACAAGCCTGGCAGTTTTTTTAAAGCCTGGGATGTCTGCAGTGATGAAAATGGAAATTTTTACATTTTAGAATATATTCTCGATGATTCAGGTATTAAAATCAGCGAAGAAAACATTAAATTGTATGACAAAACTGGAAAATTCATTAGAATCGTATTTTCAAGACTATACGAAGAAAATGAAAAACCGGATATGGAACCTAACTTCAGGAAAATAAAATTTTCTAACGAAAAAATATTTTATTATTACAATGATACAGAAAAAATAGTAGTTGGAGAAATTAATTTAGATAACGGTAAAAATACTGCCATTAAAGAAATACCATATGTTGACGCGAAACTTCATATCGTTGATTGCGATTTTACTCCAAGCAATAATATTTATCCTTATCTCGGCGATGTCGCGTACCTTACAAAAAAAGGACAGATATTTCTGAGTAAAGCCGGATCGGAATTTAAAATGATTTATTCCTGCATCAACTATAATGAAGGCTCTTTGAAATCAATACCTTCCCTTCTTGCCGTTGAGGAAAATAAAATATATTTTTCTGATGTTGGAAAAAGAACAATTGTTAAACTTACCGAAAAAAATGATTCTGAATACAACATAATTTCATCAAAACCATTTTCGGATGTTGTACGCTCATTTAAAATATATAATGATTCATTTATAGCTATTAGCGATAGTTCAATTATTGATGGCGATTTCATTAATCAACCTTTTGTTAATACAGAAGGTAAAAGATATTCTACAATAATTGCGTCGACAAGAATTGCAATATTTACCTGCGGCATATTGTTTATTGCAAGTGTTATTTGCCTAATACTATGGATATATATTTTTGGAATGAAAAGACAATTATCAGACGTTATGGTACAGTCAATGATGATTATTGGTGTGGTGTTAATAGCGGCGGTTATTGTTATTAATATTGCTGTTACTACACTGACAAATATTTACAAGGAAAACCTTTTCGATAATTTGAAATTCGTTAATCAGCTTTCACAAAGATATATCAACGGCGACCTTGTAGAAAAAATCAGAAATCGCGAAGATTTTATGAATGATGATTACATGACAGTGCGTGAACAGCTGCATAAATTATTCAACAACAATAATGATCAGTGGAATGCCGATTATTACGGCGGTATATATATAATTGATAACAACCAGGTTTTCGTTCAGATGTTCTGGGATGACAGTTCAGGAATATATTTCCCGTATCAGGACGATTACAGGGAAACACCTTTTAAGAATGTTTATGAGAAAGGTGAATTCGCGACTGTTGAAGAAAGCGACGTATATGGTTCATGGATATATTCTTTAGGACCAGTATACAATTCTAAAGGCGAGATTGTTGCGGTTCTTGAAGTTGGTAAAGATTTAGGATCCTTTACAGCTAGAATAAAAGAATTGATAAAAAACATTAACAAAGAGATTATCACCGTTTTGATAATTCTGGTTCTTGTGATGATTGAAATCGCAATTTTAAGAGATGTCTTTATTAACAAGAAGACTGATTTTGTAAATCCTATTGAAAAATATTCAGTAAATATCGTGCGTATGCTCGCGTTTTTAATAGCCTTTTCATACGCATTACCAATTTCATATACTCCACTAATGATGCGCAGTATTTTAAGTTCAACTGGGACAACACTATTTGGTCTTCCTGAAGGTGTGGCTTTGGCAATACCTATTTCCGCAGAAATGCTTGCAACAGCTTTGATGGCAATTGCCGCAGGTAATTTAGTTAACCGCAGCGGATGGAAAATCCCTTTCATTATCGGTGTATTATGTATGGTTGCCGGATCACTTATAGCTTATTTATTCGTGAACCCCTATTTGTTTATCTTATCAAGAACTCTTATAGGAGCTTCATACGGTTTTGCTCTCGTCACTTTACAATGCTATCCGATGGCATTCTCTGATATCCCGACAAGAAATGATGGACTAGCCGCTCAAAATTCCGGATTGAATGCTGGTTACTGCTGTGGTGTCGCGATAGGCGGTATAATGGCGGACAACATCGGGTTTTCTAAAGTATACGGTGTTGCGGTTATTGTCGCAATTTTTGCTTTTATCTACGCTCAGTATTTTATGAAAAACGCTAAAACTTTCAATGTGGATTCATCAAATGCCAAAGTTTCATTAAAACAGATTTTTCAATATTTTAAAAATAAAAACGTTGTATTATTTTTCCTTGCCGCGTTTATTCCAGTTTCTATATGCGGTATGTTTCTCGCGTATCAGTTTCCAGTATTTGCTGAAAAGGAAGGTATTTCAGCCGGGGACATAAGCCGTGTTTTTATGGCAAACAGTCTGGTAATAATTTACCTTGGTCCGCTGATGGTTAAGATTCTTTCCAAAAAACACATCACACGCGGCAAATGGGCAATGGCACTGTATATTTTAGTGACGGTAATTGGTCTTGCACTTTTTGGTTACAAGCCAAATATGATTACTGCTGTAATTGTTGTACTTTTTGTTGGTCTTGGAGATAGCTTTGGTCTACCAATGAGCAATGATTATTTAATCGGTTTAAAAGCGACATCGCTGGTTGGTGCGGACAGAAGTGTCGGATATCTCAATTTTATCGGAAACATTGGACAGATGATGGGTCCGGTTCTTCTTGGTTTTCTGTTCCTATATGGGTATGAAACTGGGGTTAAAATTCTTC
>CAYLTM010000082.1:0-9937 GCA_964386495.1 uncultured Leptospirales bacterium | reverse complement strand
TTATTGGGTAAGCAATTTAATTCTTTATTGTATTTGTTGTATTTACGAAAGATGAAACTAATAAATCAGCGGATTAATATTCATGGAAGACTATAATTATAAAATAGAAATTTTATCTGATCTTACAAACGCTCAAAAAGTTATTAAGTTTTTAATTGAAGTCTTTTCTAAAGACGCTATATTGACACCCGGTGAAGTCACACAGATTCATCGGGAAACTCTTCTAAGTCTGCACAGCCGCGACATAAAATTCTGGTACATCAAAAATGAAGCGGATGATGTGATCGCGGCTATCGGCATTAAAGAAACTGAGCATAAAACAAATGGGTACTGTATAACATTTATCGCTGTCGAGAACGAATACAGGAATTTTGGTTTTGGAAAAAAACTTATTGAAATAGTAACAGATCATGTTAAAAATAAGAGAGGCAGATTCCTAATTGTTGACACTTCAAGTAAACCTCAGTTCGCAAAAATGCGGGCATTTATAGTAAAAAATGGTTTTGAACATGTCGGAACTTTTCCAGAATATTATTACGAAGGAGAAGACACTATCTGGTATTATAAAAAATTGACATAAATTATATCCCATTATATGATAATTAATTCAACAGGAACTTTTATTCACAATCTTATGATTTGCTTTTGCAGCGTTGGAACCTATGAAGATTGCGGTAATAGCTAACAGAGATCCGATTATTTCCATTGTCGATGGATTTCTGCCGAAAATAGTTATATCCCATACATAAGCAAAAACTGGTTGAAGAAGCAATATCATACTTGAAACAACTGATTTCACGTGTTTTATTGATGAAGTAATCAAATACCATCCAAAAAATTGGCTGAACGTTCCGTAGCAAAACATCATGAACAAAGCTTTTCCATAAATCGTAAAACTACCGTTTTCAAAAATAGTTATGTAAAAAAGAAAAATCAATGATGTTGTTAAAGATACGATTGCCATATTAAAAAAAACATCATTATTCCGGTTTTGAGCTTGTTTCAGAATAATTAAAAACCCCGCGTAAAATATTGACGTTAATACACCAAGAATTATACCAGTTATAAATAATCTATTACCGCTTAAAGAAACACCGCTTGCTGTTATTAAATATAAACCAATTAACGCGATTGGTATTGATGCGATAATTTTCAGATTGATTTTTTCATTCATAAAAAGGATTGCGAATGCAGCCACAAAAAATATCTGCAAATTTCCAAGCAATGTCGCAAGTCCGCCGCCGATATACAAAATGGATATGTGCCAGACAAGCAGATCTAAAAAGAAAAATGTGCCGGCAAGAACAGGAAGTAAATATTTCTTTTTAAATTTGAAAAAGAAATTTATTATTTTAAAGGATTCAACGGGTTCTTCAATAGTAAGAACTTTCTTATTTAACAATATTTGACGTAAAACTATTATGAAGAAAAATATCATACCGCCGAAAAGATTTCTATAAAGACCAGCGATATCTGGTTCAACACCGGAGGCTTTCACCCAGAACGGAGAAAAACTAATTATAACTGATCCGGCAATTAATTTTACTATTGATGAAATTTTATTATTGCTCATTCTGCTGGTCTATATCCCTCATTTCATTTTCAAATTGTATTGTTGCTTTTTCTAAACTAGAATATTCATCTTCCAGCAATTCATATAGCTCGTTTATCGATGACTTCAATGTATTATATTTTATTGTAAATTCGGTAATTTTTTTTCCTTCATTATTTTCTGAGGCTGAAATAAGACCTTCCTGCGTTAGTGATAATTCTTTATCCTGATGATGTATTTTATTTTCAAGTTTTGTAATATTTCCTGAATAGGTTTTAATGTTTTTGAACGTCTAACAATAATATCACTTTTAAGTTTACGCAAATCTTTCTTGTTGATTGTTTTTGATTCGTTTTTATCGCCTTCTTTTTTTTCGTCCGCCCACCCTTCTTTTTCAAGAAAATAATCGTATGTGCCGTTAAATAATTTCACTTCGTTATCCTGAAATATAATCAGCCGGTTAGCAAGAGCGTTAAGAAAAAGCTCATTATGCGATACCATGATTACAGCTCCGTCAAAACTGTCCAGAGCCTCCAGAAGAGAATCAGAGGATTCCATATCAAAATGGTTTGTCGGTTCATCCAGAAGCAGAACATTGCATGGCATCATAATAATCTTACCAATCATTACCCTTGCTTTTTCTCCGCCGGATAATACCGCAATTTTTTTGAGAGCGTCGTCGCCTTCAAACATCATAGAACCGGCGATGTTTCTAGCTTTTTGTTTATCAGAATTGTTAACAACAGAAGCGATTTCATCTTCAACAGTGTTATTATTGTTTAGTGTGGAAATATTAGTCTGAGCGAAATATCCTATTTTTGCTTTCGGATGATAAAGCACTTCACCTGTTAACGGTTGAATCATATTCGCGAGAATTTTCAAAAGAGTTGATTTGCCTCTTCCATTTTTTCCAATTATAAAAATTCTATCGTTTTTACTAACACTAAATGAAAGATTATCGATAAGAATTTTTTCTTCAGTATAGCCGAACTTCAAATCCGTAACCGATAATACAGATTTCGCATCGAAAGGACTGTATGTAAATTCAAATTCCAGATTTTTTATTTCAGAGAGTTTATCTCTTCTTTCTGATTTTTCAAGCTGCTTTACACGAGACTGAACCATTCCTGCTAAACGGGCTTTGGCTCGAAACCGTGAAATAAACAATTCGACTTCTTTTCGTTTTTTCTCATCATTTATTCGGGTTTTCTCATAGATCTCTTCCTGCACAGCAATGTGATCATATAACTTTTGCGTATTGCCTTCAACTTTTCGGAATTTCGCGCGATGAATAATTGCCGTATGAGTTACTACTGCATCCATAAAATTTCGGTCATGTGTAATCAACATGAAGCTTTTTTTCCATTCCTTTAGGAAAGTTTTTAGCCAGCGAATCGAAGCTATATCGAGATAGTTCGTCGGCTCATCCAGCAAAAGCAGATCCGGTTCGGATAATAATACTTTCGCCAGAGAAAGTCTAACCTGAAAACCGCCGGATAATTCAGAGGGTTTTTTAGTAAGGTCATTTTTTTCAAAACCAATGCCAAAAAGAATTTTTTCAGCCAGCCAGTCTATTGACGCTGATTCATTATGTATTCCATGAAGACATTCAGCGATGACCGTCTCATTATTAAACAACAAGTTCTGCTTTACATAACCAATTGTATAATTTTTAGCTATTTCAATAGCACCATCATCAAAATGCTCATCACCATAAATGATTTTCATAAGTGTAGTTTTTCCGGAACCGTTTCTTCCGATTATTCCGAGTTTTTCGTCAGGTGGTATGACAAGATTCACATTATCGAGAAGAACCCTGTTACCAAAATGTTTAGATAGATTATTAATTTTTATCATAAATTTCCAATAAAAAAGGCAGGTTTACCCTGCCCTTTTTTTAATAAAATAATTCAAATAAAATTACTGACATCTGCGCCAAGTCTGAGATTTTCCAACAAAGCCTGATTTATCAAGAGAACCTTTAAGTTTAAGTTTGCCGTCTTCGATCCAAACTTTTACATAATACAATTTTCCAGCTCCAGAATCAAGGATTCTTCCGCCTTTCCATGTGTCGCCGTCTTTTTTCATGCCCCATGCCCAATAAGTTCCAACGATAGGTTTGTTGAAATACTTAGCAACTTCAGCTCCGCCGTTTTCTTCTGTACATTTGTCGCAAAGAGTGCTGTCAGCCTGACCTGGTACATTTGTAATCTTTCCTCTAAGCTTGTCGTTAACAACTTCGAAATTCCATTTCGCAGTTACTTTTCCCTGTTCGTTAACACTTTCCCAACATCCTTCAACATCTTCAGCAGCACGAAGAGCAGGAACAGCAACAAAAACAGATACAATAAGAACCATTACAGTAAGAATACCTAAATGCTTTTTCATGAATTCCTCCAAAAAAATAATTATTTCCGTTTATCTAATTCTGATTGACAGATATTACGGTTGTTAAATAAAATTGATTTAGCAATCGAATAATGTCTAACAATTTATAGATACGGCATTAACACTGATATCATGAAAAATTATCAGTAGATATGTCAATAATTTTTTTACATGGAGATCACTATGGCACAAATAAAAAACAATATTAAGAAAACTGAAATTAAAAAAAACAGTTTTGCATCAAAAATTCTACATATTTTTTATCTAATAACGGATGAACAATATTTAAGAGACATGTCCGGGAAAACTTATGGCAATTTAAACAGACGAATGATAAATTTTATCAGAGTTTTTATGATTTCCGGGAAAAAATTCATGAAGGATGATTGCCTTACAAAATCTTCAGCTATTGCATATACAACTCTGGTTTCACTAATACCAACATTAACAGTAGCTTTTACATTCTTTTCAGTATTTTCCGGAGTCGGCGATCAAAAAGAAGAAATTTTTGAGAAAATCACCAAATATCTGGCATCGCATAATCTACAGAAGTTAAATCTTACACCATTTTTTGAAGCAATATCAGGGTTACTCGATAACGCCGCTAGTATCGGGGGAATCGGTGCGATTGTTATGATCTTTTCGGCAACTGCCGTATTGAGAAATCTCGAACAATCATTAAATGATATCTGGTGTATTACTAAACAGCGCCCAATTTATCTAAAAATTATTTATTATTGGGCAGCATTAACACTTGGTCCGATTATGATGATTGCGGGAACAACTCTAGCAACTCAGCTTTCAACAGCTTTTACATCACCAAATTATTCTACGATTATTAAGCAAAATGATAAACTTTGGATAGCGGGTAATAAAGGGCTTATAGCTTCTTCGAAATTCACCTATAAATTAAATAAAATTAATCAGTCAAATATCGATTTCGATAACCAGAAAATTTATTTGTATAACGAAGAACAAAAGTCATTTATAGAAAATAAAGAGGAAATTGTTTCTCCAGCTGAATTTTCAAAGGCTGATTTTGGAGATATTTGTTTTATCGAAAATACTGGTTATGCTGTAGGAAAAAATGGCTTAGTTCTAAAAACCTTGAACAGCGGGCAAAACTGGACTATCGAAAGACGCGGATTTAACAATTACACGAAAATCCTTATGTTAAATAAAACAAATGGTATTATTCTCACAGACGAGGGACAAATTTTCACAACTAAAGATGACTGGCAGACATGGGATCAAACATTAATTTCTGAAACACCATTGAAAATTAATGATATCGCTAACAAAGGAAATTTTTGCGTGGCAGTTGGTGAAAAAGGCAGTATTATTATTTCCAACGACGGCGGATTGTCCTGGCAGACAAAGCAAATTGAAGAATCAAAACTTACAAAATATTATATAGGACTCAATCATATTAATATTTTTGATTACAACAATTTACTGATTACAGGCGATGAAGGTCTAATCCTTCAGTCATCAAACAGCGGTGCCTCATGGAAAAATTCTAAGTTTAAAACTGATGCGTATTATTCTTCACATATTTTCTCATTAAAAAATATTTTAATAGCTGGAGATAACGGTGCTGTTGCGATTACTAACGACGGCGGCGAAACATGGAAAAGTCATAAAACAGGGTCACTTGCTATCCGCAAAATTATTATTGATAAAAATAATCTGTGGGCGACCGGCGAGGCTGATCTTTTAATAAATTCGACCAATTCTGGTAAAACATGGAAAGGTACAAGGGGTACAAGTATAGGTCTCTATATAATAAATTTTTTCGCACCATTCCTTTTTATATGGCTAATGTTCCTTCTCATTTATACAGCGATGCCTAACATGCGTGTTCCCATTAAACCTGCGGCTCTTGGTGCTTCCTTTACTGGTGCGGTTTGGGTAATCTTCATTTTCTCTTTTATAATTTATGTGAAAAGCTTCGCTGACGGAACTTTCGCGGTTTATGGAGCACTTGCGGCAATACCGCTATTTCTATTGATGATTTACACCTCTATTGTAATTATTCTTTATGGAGCCGAAGTGGCTTACACATTGATGTTTCCTGAAACATATTTGAACATTACAACCGGAGATAAAACCAAAAATGTGTTTAACATTATTACAGCGTTTACTATTCTTCAAAGCATTTATCAGAATTTTGAAACCGGTAATGGTGAAACAAACCATGATTCTTTAACAAAATTATGTAATAACAATATTGTTGAAGTGGATCATTTTTTATCAGTTTTCAAAGACAAAAATCTTATACTTGATAAAGAAACCGGCGGATATATTCCTGCAACATCCTCACATAATGTTGAAATATCAAAGGTACTCGATATTATTCTTGAATATAAATATGAATCATCAGAAAAAATTAATGAAAAGCTGAAAAAACAACTAGTCGGTAAACTCGCCGAAATAAAGAAAAACCGCGACAAAATTGCCGGCAGCATGAAACTCGCGGATCTGATATATTAGAATTACAGAGGATATATGATAATTGTTTTTATAATTTCATTATTACTTTTTTTGATAATCTTAGCTCTTGCACTATATATCAGCTTTGCTTTTGCTTTGGCAAAAATGGTTCCGGATAAAAAAATGATTTCTGACTCATTAGCCAGAAATGAATATCCGGAAGATATGCTGAATATGAAGACTAATATTTTCAATGTAAAATCTCAATTCGGTTATAATCTGTATGGAGAGTACATAAATAATTATTCCGATAAAACGGTAATTTTTGTCCACGGAGTTACAACTTCAATAAAAGGTATGTATAAATATTACAGCATCTTTGAAAATGCATGGAATATTATTGGCTATGACCATCGCGGACACGGAAAATCCGGCGGAGGGCTACCCTCTTATGGGGTTTTCGAAAAACACGATTTGAAAAATATAGTAGATTGGGCATATTCGCAATTTCCTGGTACAAAAAAGCTCCTTGTTTATGGAGAGTCCATGGGTGCTGCAGTTACCCTGCAATATCTAGAATTGGATAATAGACCAGACCTGGTTATTGCAGATTCACCATTTACCTCGTTAAAAGAATTGTCATTTTTTCACATAAAAAGACTGCATCTTTCTTTTCTGAAGCATTTAATATTTTTTCTGGCGAATGTAATCACCAGGTTATACGCTGGATATTTTCTATCATCGGCAGATCCATCACAATCGCTTGGTTCATATTCCAAACCGATACTTTTTATTCATAGCACATCTGATAAAATTATTCCATATCAGTTTTCTGAAAAATTAAGCTCCCAGTGTACCAATTCAGAACTGCTTCTGATTGACGGTGCTGACCATACTCTAGAAATAGTTATTGACCGACAGAAGTACGTATCAACAGTAAAATCGTTCATTAAAAAATATATTCAGGGGAAATGAAAATGGAAATACTAGGAATTGATGTCGGCGGTTCAGGAATCAAGGGTGCCGTTATTGAGACACAAAGTGGAAATCTTATCACTGAAAGACTTCGTCTTTTAACACCATCGGTTTCCAGTCCTGAAAATATTGCGGATACAGTTAATGAACTAAAACGACTGCACAACTGGGATGGTCCAATCGGAATTGGATTTCCCGCAGTCGTTAAAAACGGCGTGATAAAGACGGCGGCTAATATTGACAAAAACTGGATAGGCTGCGACGCTGACAAATTATTCACAGATGTTACAGAATGCCCGGTAAAAGTCATTAACGATGCTGATGCCGCAGCTATTGCCGAAATGAAATTCGGTGCTGGTTCGTCACGACAGGATCTTGTTTTTGTTATTACTGTCGGTACCGGACTTGGCACGGCTCTTTTCTATAAAGGATTACTTGTGCCGAACTTGGAATTCGGACAACTAATTATTAATGATAGAATTGCTGAAAAATACGCATCCGATGCTGTTCGCGAAAAAGGCGATTTGTCGTGGAAAAAGTGGGGTAAACGCTTCAACGAGTATTTGCTGGAAATTGAGAGATTGTTTTTTCCAGATCTGATAATCATAGGAGGCGGAATATCCAAAAAATTTGAAAAGTTTTCAGAGTATATCACGACTGTTGAAACATCGGTTACACCCGCAAAACTATTAAATAACGCTGGGATTATCGGAGCGGCAGTTAATTATTAAAGGAACAGGTTATATAGAAATGTCAGCGGAAAAAAGTAAAGGAATGATCGAAGCTGAAATCAGCGAGGCGATTATTAAATTTGAAAAAGAATATATGGGAAGAGGTCCTACTGAAACAAGAACATATATTATTCATGATATGATTATTGTTCGTTTAAAAGGTGTCCTTTCAAAGGCTGAAAAAAATTTAACTTCTAAACCGGACGGCGTAGAGCTCATTAAAAAAATACGCTTGAAACTTCTTGAAGAATTAAAACCTGAAATTGAAGCTATAATTAAAGAAATTACAGGATATGCTCCTGTTGGTATGCACACTGATATTAGTACTGTATCCGGCGAAAGAATAATTGTATGGACGCTAGAAACCAACCTTGAAGAATATTTTAGAATTAATAAATAATTTATTGACAATATTATATTCAGAAATTTATTGACTACAGGATTATCAGGAAGACTTGATAAAAGACCGAGGGTGAACAATTTCGAATGGTTAGTAAAAGCATTGTAAAATGAGTTTGTTAACGGTTCATAAATCTAAGGTAGTTAACATGTAAGCCGATATTAGTTTCCCTGTTCTTATGGGAAGCTAATGTCGGCTTTTTTAGTTTCAGGGCAATTGATTTTCCTAAAATTAATATTTTAAGGAGAGTGATTATGAGTAGTGTAGATGTAAAAATTGTCGGCAAAAAGGTGATTATTGACACAAAAGGCAAGATTTGCGAAACGCCTGAAGAATTACTGCAAAGTGAACCATTTTTAGTATTTCTGACCAACTGCATAGAAGAACTGAAAAAGACAAATTCTCCGATGCTGGAACTATTCGGAAATAATGAAATAAACAGCAGTTCAATAGCACAGCTTAAAGAGGTAATCTTTTATTTAAGCAAGCTGCCTGCAAAACAAATTCCGAATATTGTAGAAAAAAGTGAATCATATTTTGAGGATTTAAATGTTCTTAGCAGATTCATTGAATACTTTTATAACTATTGGAGAAGTTTCGATCGATTCATTATTTGTGTTTCTGAAGGAGACAGTCTTGATCAGAGACCTTACCGAACATTCAATAACACTATAGAAACACTTACGCATTTAATACGTGGAGTTTACCGCGATATACAGGAAAATATTAAGTCATCGCATCCACAAATTTATAGACAGGTACATGCAGGAGCAGAAATTGCTGCAATAGCTTTACCAAATAAAATATCATTTAGCGGAAATATTTACGAAAAATTAAACCAAATACCTTTAATAAGACAAATATTATTAAATCCGCCATTAATATTGAATCCTCCTAGAAATAAAAGAACCGGACAATTTATTAAAATTGACAGTAACCCATTGGCTAATGAAAATTTTACTGAAAATGAATGGTTATGTTATCCAGCGAAAGTTGGAAATCTCTTAATATTGATTTATTTCCATGAAAAATTCTATGAATTAGGATTCTCATTGTGTAATCTTTTTGAACTCGCTGAAGATAAAGATTTAAAAAACAAACCAGACGCTATTTACGCATTTGGAGTTCAAGGAAACTCTTTAAAAAATCTAGCGGAGTTTCCAACAGTATTTTATGAAGATAACGACAATAATATGATAATCGCAGCAGTTCCTGGTGATGATGAATTTGGTTATTTCGGTTATTTGAAAAAAATGGTCTTAACTCTTCATAACATTAAAATGATGAGATACGGAAAACTTCCTTTTCATGGTGCATTTGTAAAAATAATTCTTCACAAAGGAACGGAAAAAAATGTACTGATAATCGGCGATACAGGTGCGGGAAAATCTGAAACCCTTGAAGCTTTCAGATCGCTTGGTCAATCAGTTATACGAGATCTGGTCATTATCGCTGATG
>CAYLTM010000081.1:7620-16571 GCA_964386495.1 uncultured Leptospirales bacterium | reverse complement strand
AATGGGTATGGTCTGCGCTCACCCTGATCGGGTGATAGCGGAGTTCGCGGGCGAGGTTGACGAGTTATATATTGTCGAGGAGCTTGATCCGTTCATTGAAGAATATGTTAAGTCGCTTGGAATAAACGCTATTGGCAAAAAAATAATCCCCCTTTGCGGCGAATTGAATTCGGACATTGTTGATTCCGCGCTTAACGGAAAATGTCTGAAGGCTGATAGAGATGTCTATTCAAGTCCTTTACCTCCAAGACCACCGGCGTTATGCAAGGGATGTCCGCACATAAATGTTTTTAATGTTCTGAAAAAACTTAATCTGATCGTCAATGGAGATATCGGATGCTACACACTTGGTGTTCTGCCGCCATATAACGCGATGCACAGCCAGGGTTGCATGGGTGCGTCTGTCAGCATGCATTTGGGTTTTGAAAAGGCTGATCCTGAAATGGCACGCCGGTCTGTCGCGGTTATCGGCGACTCAACATTTATCCACTCAGGTATTACTGGTTTGATAGATATTGTTTATAACAAAGGCACTGGCACTGTAATAATTCTCGACAACAGAACTACCGGTATGACAGGGCATCAGGAAAATCCTTCGACAGGAAAAACTCTGATGGGTGAGCCGGCACATGAGCTGGATTTCGAAAAACTTGTATCAGCGATCGGTGTTAACCGTGTTAGTGTTATTGATCCGCATAAAGAAGCCGAACTGGAAAAACTTGTCGCGGAGGAAGTCGCGGCAGCGGAGCCTTCAGTAATAATTGTTAAAAGGAAATGTATCCTCAAAAAATAGGTATAATTTTTTGACAGATAGCTGTCCGTGAAGAAACATTTTCTTAACGGACAGCATTGTTATCCTTGGTATTTATTTTTTGTTAAATGATATTATTTTTTCCATAACAAGTTTGTTGAATTGTTTTTCAGAAGAATCGCTGTAGTCCACCATTACTATAGGCAGTTCGTTTAAGAAAGTTTCGAAATCACCATAAGTAACTAGGTTAGCGTTAAAGCGTGCGGCTTCGTCCAGCAGCGACCATCTGGTAATAGCTTTTATCATTCCGTCTTTGGTGACCTGGCTCGTTTTTACAGCCTGCATAATCCGGAGCTTTTTCATTTCAGGGGGATTATTTTTTATATCAGCGGATTCTTTTTTGAGTGATTCAAATATTATAGAATCGTCATCGCTGTTGAACCAGTTTGAACGAATAGACTTGTCGTAGCTTAGTATCCTGCCGTCATTCAAATTCTGTTTTCCGATAATGATTACCGCGTTTTTTGTTTTGCCCGAGGTAAGCTCTCCAAAAGTTATGGTAGACAGCTGAGGACCATTACTGAAATTGTGAGCGAATTTCATAAGACCAGCGTTCTCCAGTAAAGAGACAAGATCTTTCCAAGTATTATCATCAGCGAAACCTGTATCGGTTCGGATATCATAAACATGTTGGAAATCTAGTATTAGCACCTCGCCGATATTACTGTTTAAGAATGCCGTGATGTCGGATAGATCCTTTTCAAAAAGGTTAACGTAAAAGCTATGAGTAGTGTACCATTTATTTGTTTCAGAATCATACGATACCCGAACATCGAAATATCTGACACCTTTTTTCAAAAGTTTTTCCGGCTCAGACACCTGAGTGTTTGACTGTCTGACAATGAAACCTTTCATTATGGTTCCTGCCGGCGGTTTAAAAATTCCCGGAACTTTACCTGCTTTTAAACCCGCGTGATCAAGTTTCGACGATAGATTTATAGCGTACGCGAAAGCGTCATGTGCGCCAAGCATCGCGACATCAGTAATTCTTTTTTGATTGTCGATCGATTTGGACATCCAATTGCTGTAATCTTCATCATTTTCATTCTGGCAGGATAGGTTAAATGTTGAGACTAATAACACGGTAAGCATGGATATGACAGCGATAATAATCAACATGAAAATTTTAGCGATAATTTTTATCATAATTAACCTCCAATTTTGTTGTAACTGAAAATGATTGAGATAATTATAGCAATCAAAATATTTTTATCGTTTGTATTTGTTTCGGGTATGGGGGGATTGATCTTTAATAATCTAACATTTTCGACATTACTAAAAAATAATTGACAACAAAATCTTTTCTATATTATATGTGTAATAATTGTTTAGTAATAAAAAACATTAAGCAATTAGATACAAAACACGAAGGTGGACTAGTATGAGCCAAACCGAATTTAAACAACTTGAAAGTACACTTAAAAAAACCCTCAAAAAAGTAAAAACAGATAAGAATTTCAGTAAAAAGCTTTTAGCGAAAACAGGTATTTATCAGAAAAACGGTAAACTTTCTAAAAACTATGTATAAAATCAGACCAGGTCTTGTAATTGGTTTTCACGGATGTGATGAAAAAGTCCAAAAAGAAGTCATCAATGGAAAGAAAACTTTAGAATCCAGTAAAAATGATTATGACTGGCTAGGGCATGGGACGTATTTTTGGGAATATTCTGTAGATCGTGCTTTATGTTTTGCAAATGAATTAAAAAATTTTCCGCAAAGAAATAAAAGTACTATTACAAATCCAGCAGTTATTGGAGCAGTTATTAACCTGGGAAAATGTTTAGATCTTTTAGACTATAAAAATCTGGAATTGTTAAAGGTCTCATATAAGGTACTTGCCGAGGAAGCAAAAAATGAAAACAAAGAACTTCCCCGGAATAAATCAATTAATGGCAGCAATGATTTATTAATAAGACATTTAGATTGTGCTGTGATTCAAAATCTACACACAATTTTAAAAGAAAATAATTTCCCTCCTTTTGATTCAGTACGGGGTGTTTTCTTGGAAGGTGACGACTTATATCTAAATGCAGGCTTTAAAGAAAAAAACCACATACAATTATGTATTATTAATCCTAATTGTATTAAAGGATACTTTTTACCAAGAACAAATGATGATAAGTTTGAAGAAGTTTAATCAAAATAAAGCACCAATAGCGAAAACAACGGAATAAAAGTAATTGATAAAACAGCCGGAAAACTGACACATGGCACAAGCTATTAAAATTGAGGTTCTCAAAAAGGAGATCGCTATGCCGAAAATCGCAGTATTATCCGGAGACGGTATTGGCCCGGAAGTTATGACCGAGGCTATAAAAGTTTTGGAAAAAATCAGTGCTAAGTACAATATAGAATTCGAGTTCACAGCCGCGAATGTTGGAGGCTGTGCAATCGACATTGATGGTGAAGCGCTGCCAGCAAAGACTATTGATGTCTGTAAAAATTCGGACGCGATATTGTTCGGTTCTGTCGGCGGTCCAAAGTGGGAAAGTCTACCGGCTGATAAACAACCTGAACGTGCGGCTCTTCTGCCGTTGCGAAAAATGTTCAAACTTTACGCTAACCTCAGACCGGCGATTATTTTTAAGCAGTTGCGTGACGCGTCGCCTTTGAAAGAGGAAATTATCGGTGATGGTTTTGATATAATGATTATACGTGAATTAACAGGCGGAATATATTTCGGGCAGCCCAGCGGCCGTGAAGGCGAGAAAGCTTTTGACACGCTTGTTTATACAAAGCCTGAGATTGAACGTATTGCCCGGGTTGGTTTTGAAACCGCTATGAAACGTAACAAGAAATTGACTTCTATCGACAAAGCTAATGTTTTAACGACTATGGTTTATTGGCGGGAAATTGTCAATGAAATGGCTAAGCAGTATCCGGAAGTAACGGTTAATCATATGTATGTGGATAATGCCGCTATGCAGCTGGTTCGTAATCCTAAGCAGTTTGACGTTTTGCTGTCCGATAATATGTTTGGTGATATTCTTTCAGATGAGGCGGCGATGATTACCGGCTCCATTGGTATGCTTCCTTCAGCGTCGCTCTCCGATGGCGGATTCGGTCTTTATGAACCTGCCGGCGGCTCAGCGCCGGACATTGCCGGCAAAGGTATCGCGAATCCTATAGCGCAGATTCTATCCGCGGCAATGATGATGAGATACAGCTTTAACATGAATGACGCGTCGCAGGATATTTTCCTTGCTGTAGAAAAGACCCTTGATGCAGGTTACCGTACCGTTGACATAATGTCCGACGGCATGAAATTAATTGGCACAAAAGATATGGGTGATTATATCACCGGTAATATTTGACATTTAATTTATTACTTTACATTTACATATAACAGTTACTACAATGTATATTGATTAAATATATTTTGAAGAGGCTGTTATGATAAACTTCAAAGGAATTAAAGATACCGAGAAGATATATGAAAGCTCAAAGAATATTATTTATCGAGGTTTTTCGGAGAAGTTAAATAAAAGCGTAATTGTAAAAACAACCAAGTCATCAAATCCAAGCCTGAAGGAGATTGAATATCTTCGGCATGAGTATGAGCTGAATAAAATAATTGATGACTACAGTTACATTGTTAAAATTTTTGATCTAATTGACAATAGAAATGCTGTATGTCTGATCATGGAGGATTTTAACGGGATATCCCTGAAAGACTCAGCGGCAATTAATAAATTTTCTATTCAAGAATTTCTGAACATCGCGATCAGTATAACTGATGCACTAAAAGTTATCCATTCAAAAAATATAATCCATAAAGATATCAAACCCTCAAACATTATTGTCAATTTAGAAAAGAACATTCTTAAAATGATTGACTTTTCGATATCCGTGATATTTTCTGAAAAAGATTTTTCCTATGAAGTGGAACAAATCGAAGGTAGTGTTAATTATATTTCTCCTGAACAGACAGGTCTGATGAACCGTTCGGTTGATTACAGAACCGATTTTTATTCACTGGGATGCACTTTTTATGAGCTTTTATCCGGGAAACCTCCCTTCTGGAAAGGTGATCAGATGGAGATTTTCTATTCCCATATCGCGAAAGATCCTATTCCCTTATCCACATATGATCGAGATATCCCCGAAGGGTTAGCCGCAATTGTCATGAAACTTTTATCAAAGAATCCTGAAGAAAGGTATAGAAGCGCTTTGGGACTAAAAGCGGATCTGGAAATCTGTCTAGCGGAATATTCTAAGGATCGGAATATCAGTCTATTTAAGCTGGGTCTTGCTGATAAAAGCGATAATTTCATTCTAACGAAAAAACTTTTCGGCATAAAAAAGCATTTATCGGTTCTGTCCGAGAAATATTCGAAAGCTCTCAGGGGTGAGATTTCAATTGTTTTTGTTTGCGGTGAAAACGGTACCGGAAAATCATCTTTGTTAAAAGAATTCAGCAAAAATCTTCTTACAATGAATGGTATAATCGCGGAAGGAGCTTTTTTTGAATCCGAAAAGAACACTCCCTTAAGTGGAATTATCAAGATTTTTAAAAACATCATAAAACAAATTTTGACAGAAAGTTCAAATCGGCTTTTTTTATGGAAAGATGAAATATTAGACAGAATAGGCGGCAACGGTCAAATTATTATAGATGTCATTCCCGACCTGGAGCTTATTATTGGTAAGCAGCAGCCTTCAACAGTTTTAGGATTACTGGAATCTATTAATAGATTCGATTCGACCTTTTTGAATTTTATAAAATCTTTCGCGAAAAAAGATGATCCTTTAATTTTGATTATTGATGACTTTCAGTTCGCGGATTCTACCAGTGTCAAAATTTTAACGTCACTATTAGCTGATGATGAATTTCAAAGCGCGTGTATTGTGATGTCTTATAATAAAGAGACTCTTTCACCGGAACAAAACGAGTTTATTAAATTTTTACAGCATTCGGTTAATGTTGACACAATTGAACTTCATAATTTAAACGAAAAGTGCGTTCGAAAATTGTTATGTGATAGTGCGAATTTTAATAAAAAATCAACAGATGTTCTAACCGGCTACATTGTAAGTAAAACCAACGGTAATCCGCTTCATACAGTGCAGCTAATTACCGGCTTGTACAGAAAGAATATTATCTATTATCAATCTGATTTTTCGCAGTGGGATTTGCATATTGATCTTCTGAATAAGTTGGAAATTGATTTCCGCAGCGATGAACAGCTTATCAGCAAAATCAACAATCTTACTGAAAGAGTCCGCGATATTTTGAAAACAGCTTCTTGTATAGGAAATAGTTTTAATCTCAATGTTATATCAATTATATCAGGAAATGCAAAGGATGATATTTTCAATCTTTTGAAAGAAGCCTGTTCAGCGGGTATCATAACTATTGTTGATGATTCCAGAATGAGTAGTGATCAAAATGATATGTATAATGTTTTTTACAGATTCAACAGGGAGACTTTTCGTAAATTTATTTATTCACAGACTGATGATTCTCAAAAAATGAATATTCATCTGAATATCGCGAGATACCTTCAGGACAGTGAATCTTCGGACAAAGTATTTGAAAAAGCTGATCATTACAATAAGGCTATCGACATTCTTACTGTTGATGATATTGATCATGCGGTTTTTTTAAATATGTCCGCTGGAAAAAAAGCTAAATCCTCTACAGCATACTCTCAAGCGGCGGAATATTTTTTGTATGGTATTTCTTTGCTTGGCAGCGGTAGTTGGACAACAAACTATGATCTCACTTATAGTTTCTTTAGGGAATTGTCCGAAAGTGAATACTTGTCGGGGAATTATCCTAAAGCCATGTCATTGTTTGACGACCTAATGATGAATACTCGATCCCGTCAAGATAAAGCTGAAATCTATCTGCTGCGTGTGGCACTCTCCGCGAATATCAGCAATTTTGTTGATGCCGTCAAAATCGGCCTTGAAGCATTAAGTATGCTTGATGTTGTAATCGATGTTAACACTGAAAGTCTTCAAAAAAGCATCGCGGAAGAAATGAAAACGCTGAAGATGAATTTAAGCGGAAAAACCATGGATGAGATTTTTAACCTGCCGGTAATCTCAAACGACATTGAAAATCGCAAAATGAAAATATTCATGGAAATGTCGGCATCTGTATATTTTACTAATCAAACATTACTTGCACTTGTAGCGTTGAAAATGATTAATATTTCCCTGACATACGGGAACTCTAATGTATCATCCTACGCTTACGCGATTTACGGTCTGCTTCTTTGCGGAAAATTCGGACAATACAGCGACGGCTACGCATTCGGAAAACTTGCATTGTCGTTAAACGAGAAATTCGCGAACCGACTGCTGGACTGCAAAATAAATTTCATGTTTTCCTGCTTTATTAATCATTGGCGGGATCATTTAAAAAGCGACATGGATTATCTCGACCGGTCATATCTAGCGGGTGTTGAATATGGTGATTTCAATTTCGGCAGTTATGCTGTCAGTGTGAGAAATCAGTACAAGGCTATTCTTGGTATTTGGACACTTCCGGAACTACTGATTGACTGTGACAAGTCTATAGCTTTTTTGAAAAAAGTCAAAAATTACGCATGGCTGGAAAGGCAGTATATTACCCGTGCGATGATTCTGAATCTAATGGGAAAGACAAAAGACAAAACCACTTTCGATACGGATACTTATAACGAAAGTCAGAAACTGAATTTTATGAAAGAGAAAAATTTCGGTTCGGGAATTTCATATTATTATATTATCAAGATGCGGATTTTATATACCTATGGCTTGTTCAATGATGCTTATCTCATGTCGCTTGAATCAGAAAAGTTTCTTCCTTTTTTAGCCGGGTCATTTTCTGTAAGTGAGCATTATTTTTACCAGTCATTATCTGCAGCAGCTCTTCTCGATAACGCCATCGGTGAAGAACGAACAAAATTGTTGGAATGTGCTAATCGTAATTTAAAAATTTTCGAGGGATATAAAAATAACTGTGAAGAAAATTTTCTCTCCAAGTTTTATCTTATTTCAGCGGAGTTAGCGTCAAGAATATCCGATTACGTCAATCCAGAAGATTTCTATGAAAAAGCTATTGATTATTCTGAAAAAAGCGGTTATCCTATAATTGAAGCGTTGTCGTATGAACTGTGCGCGATACATTTTATTAAAAATGGAAAAAACAGAGCCGCTCAATTTTATCTGACGGAGGCTTTGTATATTTACAGAAAGTGGGGAGCAGAATCTAAGATTAATGATATTCTGGAAAAGTATAAATCTGTTCTGGAGAATAATCTATCAGGCGGCATCAGATTCCAGTATGATCTTATCAACGCGACGACTACTGCTTCAGGAAGGGATCTCCCGGACATGCTGTCTGTGTTTAAAGCGTCTCAGATTATTACTGGTGAAATTGTAGTGAGCCGTCTCATTGATAAAATGATGCGAATTCTTATGGAGAGTGCCGGTGCCCAGAAGGGTTTTCTGCTAATTGACAAAAACGGTATTCTAAAAGTGGAAGCGGTAAGCGTCTCTAAAAAGAATGAAATAATAACTGACATAAAATCTGCTAATTATGAACAATATGATGACATGCCTCATTCTGTAATAAACTATGTTCTCAGGAAAAAAGAGTCTGTCGTTATACATGACGCGTCAGCCGATAAACTCACTACTCATGATGAATATATCAAACGTGAAGGGGTATTGTCTGTGCTTTGTCTGCCGGTTGTCGAGCAGAACAGAGCTATTGCTCTAATTTACCTGGAAAACAGCTTAATGAAGAATGTTTTCACTACAAAAAGAATTGAATTTTTCAATCTTTTGTCTTCACAGATTGCCGTGTCTTTAAAAAACGCGTTGAACTTTGAGGAGATAACTCTTACCAAGGACGCTCTTGATGAGAGCCGTCAACGATTCAAGACAATTTTTGATTCAGTTAATGATGCTATATTTATTCACGATGCTGATAGCGGTGAAATTATTGATGTTAACAATAGAATGTCCGAAATGTACGGCTATACCAAGGAAGAAGCGGTTAAACTCAATGTGCAGTCAATTAGTGCTGGATATTCGCCGTTCACTCAGGACGATGCTGCTAAATATATGGTTAAAGCTCTTAACGGCGAACCTCAGCTCTTTGAATGGCTGGCCAAAACCAGTGCAGGCCGTCTCGTGTGGGTA
>CAYLTM010000081.1:3452-7610 GCA_964386495.1 uncultured Leptospirales bacterium | reverse complement strand
GACAGAAATCTTATTGTTGTAGTCCGGGATATCACAGAAAGAAAAGAGGCTTTTGAAAATGAGCAGGCACATTTGTTATATCTCGAAAGTATTGATAGTGTCAGCCAGATAGTGTCGTCTTCAATAAGCGTAAACGAAATGATGACGAAAACCGTTGACGCGTGTTTGAGTATTTTTAATTGCGATGTCGCTATGTTCGGTTATCCGTGCAGTTCCAGCGAACCATCGTTGGCAATAACAACAATTTCTAGAGAAAATATTAATGATCGTCGAATTGAATCAAAAAATATAAATATTGATGAACCCTTAAAGGAATTATTGTCCTGTATGACTGATAACCGGAAACCGTTAATTTTTGAAAGCAACGTTTTATTTTCCTCTAATCTGAGTGATGATATATCTAAAACATCGATTATGATACCGGTAATACCGAAAATTGGTAAACCATGGCTATTTGCTGTAATGAAAAATTTTGATGGTTCAACATGGAATAAACATGATACGGATCTTTTCCATGACATATCTCTACGGATTACGGACTCTCTTACAAATCTTCTGCTGTTTGATAATCTCAAAAAATCGGAGGAGCAATACCGTAATCTGTTTAATGATTTACAGGATGTTTTTTATAGATCAGATACTAATGGAAATGTTGTTCTAATTTCACCATCAATAAAAAAAGTTTTCGGTTATGATCCCGAATATGTTTTAGGGAAAAATATCGCGGATAATCTATATATGCGTCCCGATGAAAGAAAAGGACTATTCCAGAAACTTCAAAATAACAATGGTTCTGTTGATGATTTTGTCGTTGAATTAAAAAAACAGGATGGTTCGGGGATTTGGGTCTCTACTAATTCTCACTACTACTATAATGAGTCAGGGCAGATGGCTGGTGTGGAAGGTGTTCTTCGCGACATTACAGAGAATAAAATCAACGAAGAATTAATGATCAAAATGAACGAAGAGCTTGAGAACCGTGTAACTGAAAGAACTTCGCAGTTGACGGAAGCGAATGACCGTCTGCAGCTTGCGTACAATGATCTTAAAAAAGCTCAGAATCAACTGATACAGACTGAAAAAATGGCAGCGCTCGGCGGGCTAGTCGCGGGTATCGCTCATGAAATAAACACGCCGATTGGAATATCGGTAACAGCGTCGTCCTACCTTGATAAACAGTTTTCTATAATTACGCAGCTATACGATGTCGGGGGGATTAAAAAATCTGACATGGAGGCTTTTCTGAAAACCGCTAGCGAATCTGTAAGTATAATTATATCTAATGTTAACCGTGCTTCCGATTTGATTCGAAGTTTTAAACAGGTTGCTGTAGATCAGTCAGTTGAACTTAAACGCACATTTGAAGTCAAAGAATACATCGAAGAGGTCATCCTTAGTCTGCGGCCGAAACTGAAAAAGACTCAGCATAAGATACACATAGTTTGCGATGATGATCTCGTAATTGACAGTTTCCCCGGTGATTTATCGCAGATCATTTCCAACCTTGTGATAAATTCTCTCATACATGCCTACGATGAAGGTCAATACGGAAATATCCGCATTGAGGTTGAAAAAACCGGAGGCAATTTCAAGCTTGTTTATAGTGATGACGGCAAAGGTATTCCTCCGGAATTCCAACGAAAAGTCTTTGAGCCGTTTTTCACTACTAACAGAAACAAAGGAGGTACAGGCTTAGGATTACATATTCTTTATAATCTTATTACTCAAAAACTTGGAGGCAGTATATCGCTTGAGAGCGCGTTAGGAAAAGGCGTGACATTTACAATGCTGATACCTTTGTGAAGGAAACGTCATCAGAATATCGCCGGACAGCTCATTGTAAAAAAGTTCAAGCGGCGGCTACTTAGCCGGTCTAACCAGAAGCCCATTTTGTGTTTTAAGCAGTATGTTGTTTTTCATGAGTTCGGTAACACCCTGTTCCATTTCGAGGTCGGTGATGCCGCTTTGTGATTTCAATAAGTTGATATAGTTGTAATTCTTGCCCTCAATTCTTAAAGACAGAACATTGGATTTAACACCAAGCAAAACGCGTTTTCTGGTAAAATTAGTCAGCACCTTATCAACAACATCAAGGGAAGCTTTATTGCGGATGACATCAATTTTATCAAGACCAAGACCGTCCACAGTAAGTTCAGGTATAACTCTAATTTTATTGAACTGGGAAAATTTTGAATTCATGTCAATCTGTAATAGCAGCTCATTAATTTCAGTCTGAATGATTTCCTTGTCGTCGGTATGAAGAATACCGTTCAACGACTGCACTACAAGTTCCCGTATCCGCTGAAGAATTTCCTGATCCTGGGCAATAACCGATTCCGCGTAATTGTAATAATTCTTCATGTCTTCGTCGTTCATAGCATCCTGTTTAATGCCGCGTAATAAACTTTCCATTTTTTCGGCAACCGCAAGTCCGGCAGGGTCATCTGACGCGGTAACGATACGTTTGCCCGAGGCAAGCTGCGACATAGTTTTGTCAATCTGCATATGGGTCAAGTGGCTTTGTGTTAAAATAAAGGTGTCACTTCCCCGGCTGTAAAATGCGAAATTAGCGCCGCTTGGCATAAAAAGATTTCCAGAGTCAGCGGCGAAAAGTCCACAGGGAATAATTACAAAAAGAATTATTAATAAAATGTTTTTCATTATACACCTGATGTGATTATGAATTATTACCACAACACTGCTTGTATTTTTTTCCGCTTCCGCAGGGGCATGGCTCATTTCTTCCTGTTTTAACACTTTCAATATTTGGATTAGAAACATTGATTTGTCGCAGTTTGATTACAAACCCGGTTAAATTTTGAAACGCTTCAATCTTGATATCGTTTAAAGTTTTTTCATCAATTGATTTTCCTAAATCATTTTCGATTAGATCAAGGAATAAATCATCTCTGGCTAGTATCAAAATTGGTGTAATTAACAATTTAGTTGTTTCGTCATCGGAGAAGGATCTGTCCCAAAGATTAAGCCCCAGAATAAAACCCTGACACCATGTTTCAGTAAATTCGGGGGTGATTACATTTTCAGTTAATGAAAACAATGGTGTAAAAGTTTTGTCCGCCAGGGAATTATTTATATCATTATACATCTGCATTAGAAGACTCATGAATATTTGGGATTCTTCCATGCTGCTGAAGTTCATTATTTCCCCGGTATCACCAATAATAATTTTCAGCCACGATGACGGTAAAATTATTTTTGGAGAGCAAAGTACAGCAGTTAAATAACCATGCAGATATTCCGTCTGTAGTTCATTGTTGTTTTTATTCGACAAAATCGTTTGAAGTTCAAGATATGTTTTTATATCCATAAGTTCCTTTTTATCCTTAAATCCCCCGATGAAGGACTTTGAAAAATCATAATAAATATTTTTCATCATTTGTATTTATTCCATCAGGATTTTGTCAAGCGATTATTAAACGCGGCTTTTGTTTTAGGATTCTGAAGTTGTTTACCAAAAAAAAGGGAGATTCCCAATTATAAAAAAAAAGTGTTTTTCAGAAACACTTCGTCTGAAACGTTTTTTCTATTGTCAATAATTGTTATATTTTTTAGTTTTGATGTTTAATGTATGATAATCATTATCAGGTTCTTTAAGAATCAGCGTAGTGTCTTTCGCGGTAATATCAAATTGATGATCAATAAGCTATTGCAACCTGTGCAATTTGCACTGGAAAATCTTCAATCTCGATACGGCATATTGAAACTCCTGATATTTTCGCGGACAACTTTTAAAATGGACCATGCGATTATTTGTCAATGGAATTGCGAAATTTAATAATTGATTATTTTCATTACTATTCAGGTTGCGTAACTATGCAAAATCCTTAACCATCATAATTTATTTCAAATTTATACTAAAAAATCCAACTTTTTTTCTTAACTTCCAATTTTTCATCGTATATATTAATAGAGGGTTATAGTTCTAAAAATCTCGTCAACCCATCAAACAATCCAAATCGGAGTTATATATGATTAAATCGTCGGTTAATATCAACATTGATAAGCTGTCTTTACTTGAGAATTTTTCGGAAGTCAATGAGTTGACGGTTAGCGAAGTTGTCGCTCTTCTACTGCGGAAAATTTTAGAGGACGGGAAATATTCTGCGAAAAAGTTCCGTGCTGTGAAGTATCAGGAAA
>CAYLTM010000081.1:0-3442 GCA_964386495.1 uncultured Leptospirales bacterium | reverse complement strand
GTCGAAAGCCATCGACCTTTTCCTGGACATGATCCTCACCGAAGTCAAAGAGATTTTGCTTAACTACGCAAACTCAGACTGGGATATTCGTAGGGATGACGTTGAAACAGGGGCGATATGGAGTGTGTATTGGATAAAACCAGAAAGAAACACCACTTAACCCCAATTCATCACCTCTGAATAAATCAACAAACTTCTCAGCATCCAAGAGATCCGTCTTCTTCTGGAGTAATCTGTCAAAAGAGCTTTTCGCTATTAAGGCAGCTGTATTCTATTGTTGTTCAAGATCATGTCTTAATTCTGTAACCCCTAGTCTGGTTACTGTGATTCGACAACGCTCATCATCTACACTGTCGAAGTCCGACTGCTTGACAGTGACGCGGGCTGGCTTGGATTTTGCGTAACTATGATAATTATACTTAATAGTTTTTTCCTGACCATGTACAACAAAAGAATATAATACTATAATTGTAATCAAAAGTATTTATGTTATTTTCATATTCGTTTTTTCATTTTTATTAATTCTAACGAAATAAACTTTTTCGTGGTCTTACTAATAACATCCATGAAACCTTTGAATCTTTTCCAGTCAACTTCCTGATATTTTGACAACAATTGTTAACTGACAAATTTGTTTTTAAAACCAGCAAGATCACCATTGTATGTTATTTTGTTGTATTCAGTCATTTCAATATTAAACTCATCATTTGAAATATCTATTTTACAATAATAGTCTAAATATTTTGCTTCGATCATATTATCCGGATTATACATAGTGAAAAATTCAAGCAAATCATCAAATTTACGAAGGGTAATAATATCCTCTTTAGAATATTTTTCTAAAATGTTAGTCAATTCAGCACTCCAGTTTTCAATATGTCCGTCCATATTTAAATACAAACATAATACTTTTTTTTGATTATTAACCATTTCTATTTTTGCTCTTGTGCCCATAATCACATTACCTCAATATATAAAATTATTTCGTTTGTCAAGAAGAGACTATTGCACTCTCACGACGGCTTACTTCGACTTTGCTCAAACTCCCTATTTCCTCGATAAGGCTGGAGAAGGTACGTTGATAAGTTTTGAGAATCCTTCTTCAAGAAGCATATTGTAATCAATACATTTTGGATTTAGGCATGATGCCTTTTCAGACAGATTTTACTTTTTCATTATATTTAACACAACTTTACTGAATTGCGACTCCTCAATTTGAACAGAATCTCCTAAATTCAATTTTAAGTATTCTGAATCATTAACATAATAGAGCAAATCATTAACAGTTATTACATTATTTCCTCGAATTATTTCTTTCTTTTGAATTGTACCAATTACAACATTCTTCATACCATTGCTTAAATCTTTACGATAATTTTTAATAACAGGGTAATATAACTTGAAATAGAATATAGGAAAAACAGCAACTGAACCAAGAAGAATCAACATACTTGTTATATTTATTATACTTCCATTATCATCTTTTGAAATTAAAAAAATAGTAACAAATACTAAAGATGGAATGAGAGGTATTATAAAAGAAAATAAACGGAATAAAACTAATTTTTTTGTTAATAGTTTTATTTCTTCTTTGGTCATTTTTATTTGATCCATGTTTTTTCCTCACGACTTAATGATATTTTTTATAAATCTTTTTTATTAAATTGATTTTTCATTAGTTCAATTTTTTTGTTTCTTTCGGCTTTCCCACAATTGATAAATATATAGTACAAAAATAGGAAAATAATAGTAATTAATGTATTATTTAACATTATAAACTTAATCATTTTCAAAACCTTACTTTTTTCTGCATTATTTCATAATTTTCAATTTTTTTTATCATAGAATTATTCATAATAATAAATGTGCATTCTTCAAAATTATTATTTTTTTTACTTATGAAAATTCTTTTTCTGTTGTTGTCAATTATTTCCAAAGCTTCCCAATTTTTTTGATAAGTGATTTTAATTATTTGTGAATATTTTATTTCAGTTTCTCGAACATAAAAATAATTAACACAACTAATGTAATCATCTGTTAAGGCGACGTAAAAAGAACATTTATACATCTGAAATAGTTTAAACCAAAAGCAAGATAAAGCTAAAAAAAGTAGAAAAATATATGTGAAATATGACAAAAATTGTAGCAAAATATGTGAAACATTGTTTTGTAAAAATAATTTAATTACATAAACAGGTACAATAATATTTTGAGGAATTAAAATTTCAATTCGTACAGTACTTTCTGCTCAATTCTAGTAATTCCTGTTCAGATAAATTAGTAACTTTCATAACAAAATCCATATTTGAACCTAGTTCAAACATTTTTTTTGCTGCTTCGATTCGTCCCTCTTTTTTACCCTCTTTTTCACCTTCTAACTTGCCCTCAAGTCTTAATTTCATAGCCGTTGTCATAACAACCTCCCCTTTTGATAATGATATCCTTTTCATTATCTCTGTTAATTGCTCCGGTGATATTTCTGTCAGCTCCATTATGTATGTAATAATTGACAGAATCTTATTCTGCTCTTCTTCTTTATCAATGTAATTCTTCAGTTCCAGAAATATTTCATATAGCTTTTCTACGAGTAATGCTTCATTGTTAATATACTTGAAAAGCATAAACAAAGCTTTATTTATATCCCGCTTAACCAGTTCATTTTTTATTTTATTGTCATCATATTGACAAATATCAGTAATAACATAGTCAAAACCTGGTAAAAAGCGATACAATTTTTTGTTATAGTCTTTAAAAAAATTGGTAATCGGTCTATATTTCCAGTTTTCTTCACCATGATAAAAAATCACAGGGATTATGAGTGTCAGATTCTGTTTGTTTTTTTCTTGATACGACCATATATTGGTTATGTATCGTAACAACTGTAAATACTCATTGTCCGGTTTATAACTTTTGTGTTCAAACAACAGAGAAATTTTAATTTCGACATTATTCATAGACTTGCAGTTATACACAAGGTCGGTGTAATATTCCTTCAATTTTTTATCAACATAACTGTTGGTATCAATAGTCAGCGTATCCAAAATCAGCTCACATAGAACATCGCGCGGGAAAATCGCCTCTATTAAGTCAATTGCGTTTTCTTTATCGCTTTCAATTTCTTTGAAAAGTTTGTCGTGTTCATTCATTTAGGCAATTTATTGAGTAAAATACTTTTTTGCAAGCAATTTTTGTTGGCGGATTAATTTGAGAATGTGATTGTATCTGTTGTAAAGTCGAAAAAACAGTGTCTTCATCCCCAGCTCTTCTCCTTTGAAAAAAGAGAAGGGAGAAGAGAAATAAAGACTCACCTCACTAAACCGGATGCTCTCGGAAACAGCGGAGTTCTTATGTCATTCCGGTTTCGCTTATTCAGCGAATAACGGAATAAGGGTGTGAATTAATTTTCGGGTAAAAAAAGCTATTAATTTAAGGATGGGTATTT
>CAYLTM010000080.1:12287-16721 GCA_964386495.1 uncultured Leptospirales bacterium | reverse complement strand
AACTTTGGCTAAAGCTACTGGAATTATTTCGATGATGGCACAGTTATTGCCAACCATACCAAGAGTAATAAATTCACTTTCAAGCTTATTAGGTCTTTTAGACCCTAAAGATTGCATGAAAGATTCTCCAATGGCAATGCTTGCAAAAAATGCAATTAGAGCAGTTAAAAAAATAATTCGTTGACAAAAATACACCAAACAAAATAATAAAAAAGGAAAAATAATCAAAAACTGAAAATAATCAGTATTGCAAATATTTTATTATCGGGAGAAATTTTATGAAAGCTCTTTTTTCCGCTTTATTGCTGCTGTTAATGTTTTCAACCGGCTGTATAAATTTTAATAATTCAGATAATCCTGTTAATCAGGATTGGACATATACGTTAGGTAAGCAGGATGATACTGTCAGTAATGCGGTTTTGTATACATACCAGAACTTGGATTCCCTAATACAGTTAGAGAAACTATTGCCAGAAAAAGAGGGTTTTATATGGCTAAGAACCGAATTTGTTGTGCCGTCGGAAATGCTGTCTAAAGAACTTTATTTGTCGCTTGGCAGAATTACCATGGCTGATGAGACATATGTAAATGGTCACTTGGTAGGTAAAATGGGTAAATTTCCGCCGGATTATTTTAGCGAGTGGAATTCTTTTAGATTGTATCCTGTATCATCGTCTGTGCTTTTTCCGAACCGTGAAAATGTTTTGATGATTAAGATTTATATTAATGCAGAAGGTGCGTTACAGGGAACGCCAGCTCTACTGGAAAAATCATTAGCTCTCGAAGATTACAATTATAACACGGCTATTAATTCCACAATTAATGCTCTAATATCATTTTTGTTGATTATGGTCGGCAGTTATCATTTATTGATTTTTATTAATCGACCTAAAGACAGAGAAAATTTATATTACGCACTTTTGAGTTTTGCGATGAGTATTTATCTGGCAAATTTTTTTATTTCTAAACTGCCTGGATTTACATTGATCAATATTTCGTATTTGAATTTCCAAAAATTAATATTTATCACATTATTTTTGATAACAATAATTACTGTATTATTTTTCCATTCATATCTGGATCTTCCAGTAAGGAAATGGTTGCGCTATACACTTATTGCGATTGCGGTTGTGCCAACTATTATAATTCTTATTCCGCAGTCATATAAAGTCTTTTTCCCAATAAGATTTTATGTCCAGATAATTCTTTTATTTCCTCTAGTATATCTTGTGTATTTATTAGTATATTCCAGGATGAAGAAAATAAAATTCTCAGGAACACTATTGCTCGGGACAATACCACTATGGTTTTGTCTATTTTATGATTTGATTGTACATATTGTTTTGAAAATTAATGAAGGTGTGTATCTTGCCGGTTATGGTTATCCTTCGTTTCTGGTAACCATGGCTGCGGTATTGGCGAAAAGATTTGTCAGTTATCATAATGAAGTTGAAGAGTATAAAGAAAATTTGGAAATCAAAGTTAAAGAAAGAACTGAGGAGTTAAATAAGAGAAACGAAGAATTAGAAACAGCTCAAAATATTATGAATCGGGATATGGAGATGGCTGAGAATGTTCAGCGTAGTATGTTTCCAAGGGAAGTTCCATCAACCCTTAAATGGGATTTGTCGTATGCTTTTAAACCGATGGCTGGTGTTTCGGGCGATCTTTATGACTTTTATGAGAACAATGGCGAACTGATTGGTGCGAGCTTACTTGATGTTTCCGGTCATGGAATTTCTTCAGGGTTGATTACGATTCTCGCGAAAAGTATTGTTCAGCGTAACATGATGTCCATGAGGGATAAACCTCTTAATGAAGTTTTATCGGCAATTAACGATGATTTAATTCTCGAACTTAATAACGTGGATAACTATTTAACTGGAATAATTCTAAGAGTTGAAGGTGACACTATAGAATATGTCAACGCTGGTCATCCGGAACTTCTCTGTCGAAGGTTTGAAACTGGTAATGTCGGTATAGTGAATCTTGAAAATCAGGATATTAAAGGTATGTATCTTGGTATTGAGGCTATGAAATCTGAGTACAAAGTCTTAAAGTTTAAAATGCAGAAAAATGATATACTTGTTGTGTACAGTGACTGTTTAATAGAAACAGAAAACAATGGTGAAGAATATGGTATTGAAAGAATTATGCATACTTTGAAAAGCACTAATGAGTCAACATCTATACGTATAAGAGACAAAATTATCCGTGATTTTGTATCTTTTAAATGGGGTACCCCGTCGTTAAATGATTTAACTGCAAATGAATTTCTTAAAGAAAAATCTATTTACAAATTGGATGATGATTTTACAATGCTCGTATTAAAAAGAAATTTGTAATGATCAGGCTGTAAATTTATTGGTTGTCTGAACGATTGCTTTAATGAACCTAAATTATACATGGTATATAGAAATCATGTGTATCATTTTAATAAATAATTTATTGGAGGATCTATGGATATTTTAAAGTCGTTTAAAGAGAAAGCTAAAGCTGACAGGAAAAAAATTGTTCTACCGGAAGGTAATGATATTCGTACAATTAAAGCGGCTGACGCTGTTTTAAGAGAAAAAATAGCGGATATTGTTATTCTTGGTGATATCGAAAGTATCAATAAATTGGCTAAAGATAACTCGTGCGATATTTCTAACGCGGTTATAATCGATCCGAAAAAATCAGATAGATTAAACGAATATGCGGAAATTTTTTATGAAATGAGAAAAAGTAAGGGTATGACGCAGGAAAACGCATATAAAACTATGCAGGACGAAGTATATTTCGGAACTATGATGGTTCAAAAAAATGAAGCTGATGGTCTAGTTTCCGGTGCTTGTCATTCGACAGCAGATACTATCAGACCAGCGTTGCAGATTATTAAAACGGCTCCCGGAGTAAGTCTTGTTTCGTCATATTTCATCATGGTTGTTCCGAACTGTAAGTTGGGTGATGACGGATTGTTTTTCTACGCGGATTGCGGTCTTAATCCAAATCCAAACGCTGTGGAACTTGCGGAAATCGCTATTGAATCAGCTAAAACAGCTAAAGCTTTGTGCGGTATGGATCCTAGGGTTGCGATGCTTTCCTTTTCAACAAAAGGAAGTGCTAAGCATGAAATCCTTGACAAAGTTGTTGAAGCGACAAGAATCGCTAGGGAGAAAGCTCCTGATCTGCAATTGGATGGTGAACTTCAGGTTGATGCCGCTATAATTGAATCGGTTGGAAAAAGCAAGGCTCCTGGAAGTCCTATAGCTGGTCGTGCGAACATTCTTATTTTTCCAGATTTGAACGCGGGAAATATCGCTTATAAGTTGACTGAAAGACTCGCAAACGCTACCGCACTTGGTCCGTTACTTCAGGGTCTAAACAAACCTGTTAATGATCTTTCACGGGGATGTAAATTTGAAGATATTGTTGATGTCATTGCTATTACAGCTCTTCAGACAAAAATTTGATAATCAACAGGAATAATTAACATAATGTTTGATCCTAATATTGCGGGAAAAAAAATTATTGATACGCTTGAGAAGTCTGCCGGACAAACCGGTGTTACTTGTCTTGAGGTGATCAAGAAGAAGGATGGTCAGTTTGTATCGGCTTTTCGTCATGTAGTAAATCCGTCGTTGCCGCATGTTTTTTTTGAGAATTTTGGTGAGAAAAAAGCGTCCTTTGAGACAACAGATAACGGCGGAGATTTAATTAACATTGAATTGGAAGGTTCCGGCAAAAATGGGTTATGCTGCATATCAAAACCGTTTTTTTTCAAAAAGTTAATTTCCGGTTATGTAATTTTACAGTATGTTTCTAAAAATGAAGCATCTGTTTTATTGGCTGAAACCACATTAAATTTTATATTGGTTATACAGGAATTACTTGAAGAGGCTGAGGGGGATTCCACTGTTAAGTATAAGGATCAGCTTATAAATATGCGAGACATTCAAGCGAAGCTTTATCCTAAGTTTGAAAATATTGAAGGTCTTGATGTTGCTTCTGTATTTTTACCTGTCGATTTAATGTCTGGTGATTTTATCGATGCTTTTTTTATTGATGACCATATTTATCAAATAGTCACTTGCGATGTTCATGGATTTGATGCGTCTTCTTCATTCGCCGCGGCGGCAATCAGAACAATGGTTCGTGCAAATTCAGCGAAAAACAGAGTGCCGTCCGCATTAATTGAGTTCATTGTAACAAGACTCAATAAAATGATCGCGGGAATTTTATCGCTAGTTTATATTACTGTTTATCAGATAAATATAAAAACTGGTAAAATTCAATTATCGTCATTTGGCGATGTAACGACACTCTATTTCAGTGCGGCGAAAAAGAAGTCGCTGTTTCTCAACAAAACGGAATCAGCCAGAGATCTTGCTCGTCGTGTTGCGTTTAAGGATATTTCATTTATGCTGGAACCAAATGATTATATTCTGTTTT
>CAYLTM010000080.1:11270-12277 GCA_964386495.1 uncultured Leptospirales bacterium | reverse complement strand
AAAGGTGTTGAGAATGTGGCTACTGAAGACGGTCGGCAAATATTCGGAGAATCGAGAATACACGAGACATTATTAAACATGAAAGAGGATAAGTCTCTTGATATTGTGCATGATATGGTCGAAGCTATTTATAATTTTTCTAATTATTCCAAACTTGATGATGATATTGTTTTAGTTTGTGTAAAGAGAAAAAAACCAATTTAGCAAAAATTTAGTGAAGACTATAAAAAATAGTTGCTTTGTAAATGCGTATTAATCCAATTTGACAATAAATGATTATATGAGGAGGATTCCATAGTACCAAATAATAAAAAAAACAAACCCAAAGATAAAAAGAATCAAAGGGAACACCGTATTAACAGGGAAATCGACACTAAGGAAGTACGGCTGGTCGGCGAAGATCAGGAATCTTCCATAGTTGCACTTGAGTATGCGATAGAACTTTCAGAAAAAAGAGGTCTTGATCTTGTAGAAATTTCTGTGACTCAGGGCGTTCCTATTGTGAGAGTTATGGATTACAGCAAGTTCAGATTCGAACAGCTGAAGAAGGCTAAGGAAGCAAAAAAGAAGCAGAAGGTTATTCACCTGAAAGAGGTGAAATTATCTCCTGGTATTAATGGTAATGACTATAATCATAAAATTAAAAATGCTATGAGTTTTCTTGAGAAGGGCGATAAAGTCAAATTTTCAATGATGTTTAGAGGAAGAGAAATAGTTCATTCCGATATAGGTCTTGAAAAGATGAATAGAGTACTAGCTGATTTAAAAGATCATTCAATAATTGAGAAACCGGCATCTATGGAAGGCAGAAGTCTGGTTATGATTCTCGCGCCTTCAGGAAATATTAAAGTTAAGAATGTGTCACATGATGAACAGGAAAATAATGATTAACATAATGGGAGAGGTTTTATGCCTAAGATGAAAACGCACAGCGGTGCAAAAAAAAGGTTTTCTATTACTAAAAAAGGAAAATTGAAAAGATCAAAAGCTTTTGCGCGGCATTTGCT
>CAYLTM010000080.1:8464-11260 GCA_964386495.1 uncultured Leptospirales bacterium | reverse complement strand
TAGTTAAGCAATAATACAATTTGAGGAGAAAAAGATGCCTAGAGCGACGACTGGTTTGATTCACCATAAAAGACAAAGAAAAGTACTTAAAGATGCTAAAGGATTTCGCGGCGGACGCGGTGTATTGTATAGAACAGCTAAAGATGCTAGAAGAAAAGCACTACAGAGTTCTTACATTGACAGAAAAAGAAAAAAAAGAGATATGAAAGCTCTTTGGATAGCACGTATAAATGCGGCTTCAAGAATGTTCGGAACTCCATATAATCGTTTAATGAACGGTTTACAGACTAACGGTGTTACACTGAATAGAAAAATGCTTGCTGATATCGCTGTTCGTGATATTACCACTTTTGAGAAAATTGTAAAACAAGTTTGTGCATAAAGAAATTTGCAGGAAAAAAGTAATCATTTTATTGGTGATTACTTTTTTTCTATACTTATTTCCTCTATTATCAAAACCAACTACAGAGAACTTCTACTATATACCGGAAGAGCATTTCCAATTAGATTCCGGTCTGTCGTATATTAATGATGCCGGTATAATTTATACAATAGGTTTTGGTGCGGGTATTACACATCGTTTGTCAATATTTTTTGAGTATAATATTATTTGTTATTCTCAAAATGCTGAGACTTACTTCGATAGCGCTGATTCTTTTTTTAAAGCGAAATATTTCTTATTCGCTGATAGCGATTTTTTATTAGGTTTTCAGACAAATATACGTCTTCCGGTAGATGGCAATAGTAATATCGAATATTATGGTTTTGGAAGGAATGAGCTTTCTTTTGGTTTAGAGAGTTTGTATCGTTTAGATAAAATCAACATAATCAATACAGTTTTTTACCATTTTTGCCAGTCTACTGATAAATTTTATAATAACCTATATTTTAATATTTTCCAAAAACAAACTTATGATGAAATTTTTGGTTTGAATTTGAAATCACAGGATTCCTTTTTATTTATTGATTATTTGAAAAATGATTATTTTGATTGCAGTATGACTATTAACTCCGGCCATCATTATCCATTTGTTCCATCTGCCGAAGTTCGTATTCTTAAAAGAATATCAAACAGTGAAAAATTAGATAAATTGTCTATGTATGGTTCTGATTCAATAATTATTCAGTTAGCGACCGGTTTAGCTTATAACTTTTCTGAGAACTTAAATACTGGATTATATTTGTCTAGGATCGGAAAAGAGGGACATAATAAATCCATATATGTTTTAAATTTGATATCCTCAATTGTTTTCTGAGAATTTTTAATGTTTGGAAAATAATTTACTTGCGGTATAATAATTAATTATTATAATTGGCATCGATATCATACATAAAATTTTTCTGGAGGTAGTTTATGTTGTCAATGCAGCAACTTGAAGAATTAGAAAATAGAGTGGTGAAAGCCCTGCAGCTTATAAGCGATTTGCGTTCTGAGAATTCCAGGTTGGAAGTCGATAATGAAAAGTTCAAAACTGTAGCAGATTCAGCAAAATTGACTCTGGAAGAAAAAGAAATTGAAGTTAGAAAAATACAGAAAGAGCTTGATGAGGCTACTAGATCACTGTCTGAATTAAAAAGCAGAGAAGATGAGCTTGAAAAGAAAATTATATCACTTCTTGGAAAAATGGATTCTATTCAAGGCGGCGGTTCCTCTGGTTCCAGTCCTGTGAAACCATTTGTCGCTGCGGTTACTGAACCTTCGGTTGCTCCAGAACCGGTTGTAGCGGAGCCTGAAGAAGATATTTCTATTGTTGAGGTTGAAGAGGACGAAAGTATTCCTTTATCCAAGGTCAGCGACGATGAAATTGAAGAAATAAACATTGAAGAAAGTTCTGATTCAGATAATGAAATAAAACAAAGTAATGATTCAGATGATGATATTCTTGTGGTTGAAGATGAGGATGATTCTTCGGCTGTGACAAAAGATGCTGATGATGATGCAGATGACGACATCATTTTGTTAGAAGATGACGATGATGACATCATTGATGATGATGACGATGACACGATAATTCTTGATGATAGTGATGATGACGATATTATCATTGAGGATGATGATTTTATTATTGTTGAAGAAGATAATAAGAAATAAATAATTATGCCCATACAGAAAGTTAAAGTAAATATTTTTGGAAGCACATATACTATTCAGGGGGAGGCTCCTCCTGAATATATCGTGAAGTTGGCTAAGTTCGTTGATAGGAAAATGGACGAAGTCAGCAACACTTTGTCCTCCGCCAATCTAGTCCAGATATCTATTCTGGCGGCGTTAAATATTGCCGATGAATATTATCAGTTGAAAGATATTGAAGATAAGCAAGGAAATGATATCGCGAAACGTGCAAATGCTTTAATATCAATGCTTGAAGAAGGTTTAATTGGTGATGTTTTTCCAAAAAGATGATTATTTATAGAATTTTTATTGTTTGTTCATCAGACCGCATTTTCCGCATGCCAGGCAATCAGATTCCTCACATTGCTTAACCATAATGGTTTTTTTTCGATAGGTTAGCGATTTTTCAATTGTTAAGTTTTTTCCGTAATCTAATGATAGAAGAGCGGCACCATATGCTGCGGATATTTTATTGAAAGACGGAACGATTATGTTTATTCCGAGTTTTTTTTCAAAACTATTTTTGATAGCGATAATGTCTGATACTCCTCCGCAAAATATAGCTTTTTCCTTAATTTCAGTTCCGTGACCAAGATCTTTTATGTAATTATCACAAACCGCGTCAATTAATCCTGAAACTATCGAAAATAAACTGAACCCCTTTTGCTGAAGATTAATCATCT
>CAYLTM010000080.1:7711-8454 GCA_964386495.1 uncultured Leptospirales bacterium | reverse complement strand
CATCTCGGTTTCAATAAATACAGAGCATCTGCCTGAAAATTTCGTATGAATTTCGGCTTTTGTCGCGTAACTGCTGAATTCTGAAAGAGGAATTCCGATTCTGGAAGATTGCTGTTGTAAAAATGAACCAGTACCTGCGGCACAAACTGAATTTAGTCTAAAATTGGTCAATTCTTTGTTATTAATGATAATTAATTTGGAATCCTGTCCGCCAATTTCAATAATTGTTTTAATATCAGGATAATCTTCTATAGCTGCCCGCCAATTGGCTGTTATTTCATTTTTCATCAAATCGGCATTTAATGAATTATTGGCGATTTTCCTGCCTGACCCTGTAACGCAAAGGTGATTATACCTACCCATACTATTTTTCGTCAATTTCTGTGTTAATAGTTCCAGTGCGTCATCAACACGGCTATTGTGAAGAAAATAGTCGGAAAAGATAATTTTTCCTGATTTATCTATGATTACAGTTTTTAAGCTGATTGATCCTACATCTATACCGATATACATAATATGATTAATTTTTATTTCTTTTTATATTTTTTTTGACAAATTTATTCCATTATTTAATATTCGCAATAGGAATTTTATAAACTTTTTATTTTTTTTAAATAAGGTGTATTTATGCAGAGTGAAGAGGCTATCGAAAAAAACAGTATTATTAACCAGCTTATTAATGGTGATGAGAGTGGTCATGCGAAAAATGATGACCTTAGTGAAATAGGCGAAGGTGAAATAGT
>CAYLTM010000080.1:2907-7629 GCA_964386495.1 uncultured Leptospirales bacterium | reverse complement strand
GCTAAGAACCCTACTGGTTCTGCTAAATTATCAATCGAATATAGAAATAAAAACACACAATCAATGGATGATATCAACAGAATAATTGATGATATTGAAGCTGATGGAAAACAAATTGGTCTTCTTGTTGATAATGTTTCTCAGGTAATCCGTTTACGGGAATCCAATATTGACCCGCCTTCGATTTTTATAGAGGGTGTATCAGAGGATTTTATTACTGGTGTCGGTCGATTAAAAGATCGTTTGATTATTATTTTGAGTTTGAGGAATATATTGTTCGTATAATCTGTTTCGGCAGATTTCCTGTTTGGTGATTTAGAATTTCATAGTTTCTATTGAGTAATTCAGTTAGAAATAAATAAGCGTTGTGGAGCAAAAATATGTCATTTTCCCTTGGCGAATATCAGGATATCTTTTTAGAAGAGGCGGATGAACAACTTCAGGAACTTAATGAAAGTTTGTTGAAAATGGAAAAAGATGCTGAAGATGAAGAAACTATCAACAGTATATTTAGAGCCGCACATTCTTTAAAAAGTTCAGCAGCGTTTGTTGGTTTGAATGATTTAAGTGAACTAGCTCATAAAATGGAAAATCTTCTTCAGGGTGTTCGCGACAAAACGATGAGGATCACCCCTGAAATAATAGATCTTTTGTTTAAATGTTTTGATAATATAAATGCCGTTATAGGTGCTGTATCGGAAGGCAGGAAACCGGATGCGGATTTATCCGGTATAATAAGGGAAATCGCTGCCGCTGCTGAAAAAGCTAAACAGTCATCAGGTTCCGCTTCATCGATTGGAATGTCCCAGAATTCTGGAGAGAAAAAAGATGATGTGAATGTTAAAACGTCATTTAATGATCAAGAGAAAAAAGCCCTCAAGAAAGGTCTTGATAGCGGATTAGATTGCCTCGAGATTACAGTTTTTATTGAAAACGACGCACCGATGAAATGGGCTAAAGCACATTTAATATTAAACAATTTAAAAAATATCGGTCAGATAATTAAGACAATTCCTGATGAGAATAATCTTACAGATAGCAGCATTAAAAGTTTTGTGAAATTTATTATTCTAACTGATGATTCGTTGGATGTTGTCAATAATGCCTGTGATATAGATCTTGTTTACAGAATTGATGTTGTGAAAATTAGTCTCTTGAAGAAAGATAATAAATATATTTTAACTTTTGGTGATAAAAGAACACTTTCCGAATCTTCAAACTCGGTTGAAGAATTCGTATCACAAGCACAAACTCAAAATAATTCTGAAAAACGTAACTCTAATCCTGAAGTTAAACAATCACCAGTGGAAAAAGAACAGCGAATCTCGGCACAGGTAGCATCGCAAACCGAAACTCAATCTGAAACTAAAAAAGATCCTGCAAATACAAACGCGAAAAGAAACGCTCCGGTATTAAGAACTGTTAAAGTCTCTGTTGATAAACTCGATGATTTACTGAATAATGTCGGTGAACTTGTTATCGCCAATTCCGGATTTTTTAAACTTTATGAAGAGTTGAAAAAGTTTAATACCGATAAAGCATTGACTAATGAGTTTAAAAATAGAATGGAGCAGATGGCACGCATCGCGAAAGATTTACAGAGCGGTATTATGAAAACCCGAATGGTTCCTATCGGGGAGGTTTTCAGCCGTTTTCAAAGGTTGATTCGCGACCTGTCAAAAGAAGTTAATAAAAAGGTTCAGCTTGTAACTAAAGGGGAAGACACCGAGCTGGATAAAAAAGTTATAGATGTAATTGGCGAACCTTTGATGCATATGATCCGTAATAGTGTGGATCATGGAATTGAATCTCCTGAGGATAGAGCTAAACAAGGAAAAGCTGATTTGGCGACTGTAACATTAAGTGCTTATCAGGGTGGAAATCAGATATATGTTGAAGTAATCGATGATGGAAAAGGTTTGAATATTGAGGCTATCAAAAGAAAGGCTATAGCCAGAGAATTAACAACCGCAGAAGCTTTAGTTAATATGGATGACAACGATATTTATAATTTTATTTTTCAAGCGGGATTTTCCACAGCGGAGACAATAACCGATGTTTCCGGACGCGGTGTTGGTATGAATGTTGTTAAAGAAGTTGTTCAGGAAATGGGCGGCAGTATAACTATTGAAAGTGAACTTGGAGTTGGTACGAAATTCATAATGGCTTTTCCTCTAACATTGGCGATTATACCTGCTATTATGGTTGTTGTAAAAAAAGAAACCTACGCGATTCCTCTCACCGATGTAATTGAAACGATTAACATTGATTTGAATGATATAACTACTATCGAGGGGCACGAGGTAATCAATCTTCGCGGAGAAATATTATCTTTATTGAGGTTAAGTCATTTTGTTGGCGTTGATAAAGATTTTGAAAATGAAAATGAGATTCCTGTAATAGTAGTCGGTTACGCAAATAGAAAAATTGGTCTACTAGTAGATAAAATTGACGGAAAACTTGAAATAGTAATAAAATCGCTTGATATGAACTATATGAATGTCGAAGGGCTGGCAGGTGCTTCTATTCTAGGAGACGGTAGCATTTCTCTTATTTTGGATGTCTCCTCAATGATTAGCAAAGTCATTAATGAACAAGAGAAATTATCCAGAGAAGATAAAAAGAGTGCTAAGGCATTTAAAAGAAGAGATGCCGAACCTGTTGCGGCACAGCCTCCAGTGGTTATGCAAAAACCAAAAATAGAGCCTAGTAGAGCCGTTCCTGAAAGGTCTTCTGTAAAAAAAGAACCGGAGATTCTTCCGTCGAAAAGCACACCGACTAGAACAATTTCGCAATCATCGGTCTCTACGACGACAAGGGATCTGCCGATAAGAAAAGAACCGGAAAAACCTGTTGAAAGAAAACCTATAGATGATCCGGATCTTTTGGACAAGAATAAAACCACTGCAAGGCGAGTCGAGGCGATTGTAAAAAAAGTAGAGACAATGAAGGAAGAAAAACCTATCGAAGTCAAAAAAGAAGTTTATTCTAAAGAGGCTCTTTATAGTAAGCAGACTTCTCCAGTCCAGGCCGCTGCCGAAGAAGACGTTTCTGATAAAGTTAAAGAAGCTTTGAAAAATTTTAGATCCGAATTAAAGGATAATGTGGATTCTAATATTAAAAAAGCTGAGCCAATTGATCATATTAAAAAAAATCTGGCTATTGAAGATGATGATATTAAAAAAATTCATGTTATGGCAAATGTAGGAATTACACAAGCAGCGGATTCATTATCGAAGATTGTTAAGAAAAGAATTGATCTTGCTATACCACAAGTGCGTTTATTGCCTAATTCAAAAGTTACTACCGCGATTGGTTCTGCTGATGAAAAGTATATTGGTGTTTATATGAATTTATCTGGGGATATCAGCGGTAAAATATTGCTTGCTGTTCCTGAAGAATCAGCATTTACTTTAATTGATGATTTATATAATCTCGAAAATGGTCAGACAAAAAGTTTTGATGAGGATGGTAATTCTGCATTAAGAGAAGTTACTAATATAGTAGGTTCGTCAGTTATTAATTCCTTTGCTGAAAGAACTGCTATGTCAATATTGCCAACTGTTCCTATAATTATTCAGGGCGGAATGGCTGAAATAATTTCTAAAATTCTTCCACAGGAAAATTTGAATGACGGCTATGCTCTTTTAATGGAAACAGATTTTTACTACCAGGATGATCAGGTTGTTGGACATTTACTAATTCTTCCCGATGTTAGTTCAATAAAAAAACTCGTGGAGAATTTAAGAGAAGATGAGTAAAATACGGGTTTTAGTCGTTGATGACTCCGCGTTTGCAAGGCGTTTATTGACAGATGCTTTGCAGAAGGATCCGGACATAGAGGTTGTTGGTACCGCGAATAATGGCAGAACAGCAGTGTTTAAGAGTTTTGTCTATTATCCGGATGTTATAACCATGGATATCGAAATGCCTGTTATGAATGGGCTTGACGCGCTGAAGGAAATCATGGAGAAGAATCCAAAGCCTGTTATTATGATGAGCTCATTAACTCAACATGGTGCGGAAGCGACTTTTAAAGCATTGGAATACGGAGCAGTAGATTTTATTCCTAAACCTCAAAATTTATTTTCCATGTCTATTGAGAATTTGTCGGAAGTTTTGGTCTCGAAAGTTAAAATGTGTGCTAATGCTGATGTGAATTTGAGATCAAAATCCTGTCAGTTGAAGGAAAAAAAAGATTATGATGATAATTTTGCTGTCGCAAAACAGAATATAGAAAAGAAAGCTGTTAAGGAAATTTTGCCTGAGAATATTTCCCTGAAAAATGGATTTTCTGGAAAAAAATCGGATAAAATTGTTTGTATTGGCACTTCCACTGGCGGACCGTCAGCTTTAATTTCAATTTTTAAGTCAATACCTGAGAATTTTCCCGCTCCAATATTGGTTGTACAGCATATGCCTGAAGGTTTTACAAAAGCTTTTGCTGAAAGATTGAATACTATTTCCAGCATCAGCGTGAAAGAGGCTGAAGACAATGATGTTATATATTCGGGAAAAGCTTATATTGCTCCTGGTCATTCTCATATAATGATTGAACAACGTGGTCTTGAACATATTATCCGGTTGGATAAAGGCGATAAGGTTTCCGGGCATAGACCGTCAATAGATAAGTTGTTTTTATCCGCGTCTAAAATATTTTCTGATGCTGTTGTAGCTGTTATTATGACCGGCATGGGTAGAGATGGTGCTGACGGCATTATG